>CAYNUO010000128.1:0-6026 GCA_964400405.1 uncultured Bifidobacteriaceae bacterium
AGCCGTGGGGAAGATCGTTCAGCTTCCGGTTGAGCTGGCCAACCAGATCGCGGCCGGGGAGGTCGTCGAACGGCCGGCCTCGGTCGTCAAGGAACTGATCGAGAACGCGATCGACGCGGGTGCGAGGCGCATCCGCGTCACCATCGAGCTGGGCGGCAAGGCGCTCATCCGCGTCGAGGACGACGGCGAGGGGATGTCGCCGGAGGACGCCAGCCTGGCGCTGGCCCGCCACGCCACCAGCAAGATCCGCAAGGCCGAGGACCTCGCTGCCATCACCACGCTCGGGTTCAGGGGCGAGGCGCTGCCGTCGATCGCCTCCGTCTCGCACTTCACGCTGAAGACCCGCACGGCGGACGCCGCGGCGGGCACGGAGATCCGTGTCGATGGCGGAGCCGTGACCGCGCCGAAGGCGGCCGGCACGCCCACGGGCACGTCGATCGAAGTGCGCGACCTGTTCTACAACCTGCCCGCGCGCCGGAAGTTCCTGAAGTCGGACGGCGCCGAGTCAGCCCAGGTGTCGAAGGTCGTCACGCAGTTCGCACTGTGCTACCCCGAGGTCGGCTTCACGCTGACCTCCGGCCCGCGGACGTTGCTGCAGACACCCCCGGCCGGGTCGCTGCGCGACCGCCTGTATCAGGTGTACGGCGACCGCCCCGACCTCGTCGAGGTGCACCGCGAGGGTGACATCACCGTGACCGGCTTCGTGGCCGCGCTGGCCGAACAGGGTCCGGTGCGCGGGCCGCAGCACGTGTTCATCAACCGGCGCATCGTGAAGGACCGGACGATCGGGCACGCCATCATCGACGCCTACGGCGAAGCGTCGATCCGCGAGCGCGCGCCGGAGGTGCACCTGTTCCTCGACATGCGGCCGGACAGCCTGGATGTGAACGTCCATCCGACCAAGGCCGAGGTCCGCTTCCGCGAGCAGAGCCACGTGCACGAGGTGGTGAAGCGCGCCGTGGCCGACAGCCTCGGCCAGAGCCCCGTGCCGCAGGTGCGGCTGCAGGGCGGCCATGGCGAGATTCCGGGCATGGCCCCGCTGGCTGCGAACGTTCCGCTGCCCGGGGCCTACGCGGGCGTGTTCGCCAACCGCTGGCGGCCGGGCGGTTCCGGAGGCTCGGGTGCGCCGGGTTACGCGGGCGTGCCGTCTGTTGACGGGACGGCCTGGGTGCCGGCGCCGTGGTCAGCGCCGGAGATGGCCGGCGTCCGCGAGGCGGCGGAGGCGCTGGCCGTGGCCCCGGCGGGGACGCCGGAGACGTTCGGCGCCCTGATGCCGCTCGGCCAGTATCGCGACACGTTCATCATTGCGGTGGACGAGTTCGGCGTGGCCATCATCGACCAGCACGTGGCCCACGAGCGCATCCTCTACGAGCAGATCGCCGGCCGGTTCACGAGCGGCACGCTGGCGAGTCAGCGGCTGCTGGAGCCTCTGCTCGTCGAGGTCTCCGCGGCGGGGCAGGACGCGCTGGCCACGCACACGGCCGACCTGGAGCGCCTCGGCTTCGACGTCGACGTGTTCGGGCCGGGCGTGGTGCGCGTTTCGGCCGTCCCGGCCATCGTCAAACGCGAGGATGCCGACGCCACGCTGCGCGCCATGGCGGACGACCTGGACGGCATGGACAAGGGCGACCGTGCCCAGGAGGCCGTGCGGCTGATTGCCGCGACGATGGCCTGCCACGCCGCCGTGAAGGCGAACTACCCGCTGACGCACGAGAAGATGGTGCACCTGCTCAACGAACTGCGGCAGACGGCGCACTCGACCGTGTGCCCGCACGGGCGTCCCGTGATGCTGCGCCTCACGCGCCGGGAGATCGAGCGGAGCTTCGAGCGTGCCTGAGCCGGTCGGCACGCCGAAGTTCTCGGCCAACCTGACGCTGCTGTTTACCGAGCTGCCCTTTCTGGAGCGCATCGGAGCGGCGGCCTCCGCAGGCTTTGACGCGGTCGAGTGTCAGTTTCCGTACGACCATCCCATCGAGCACATCAACCATGCGCTGCGTGGCGCCGGCGTGGGACTCGTGTTGCACAACGTGCCGGCCGGCGACTGGGCAGCGGGTGAGCGGGGCATTGCCTGTCACCCCGACCGGGTCGAGGAGTTCCGCAGCGGCGTCGGCAGAGCCATCCACTACGCGACGGCGCTCCGTTGCCCGAACGTGAACGTGCTCGCCGGCATCACGCCCGAAGGGGTGACCGAGGCCGACGCCCGCGCGACCCTCGTCGCGAACCTGCGCTACGCGGCAGCCGTGACGGCGGACGCCGGCCTGACGCTGCTCATCGAACCGATCAACGGGCTCGACGTGAAGGGCTTCTTCCTGCGGCGGGCGGTCGAGGCGGTGGGGCTCATCGAGGAGGTCGGCGCCACGAATCTGCGGCTGCAGCTCGACCTCTATCACACGGCCCGCGAAGGGGATCCGCTCGTCGAGACCATCGAGCGGGTTGGTTCGCACATCGGGCACGTGCAGGTGGCCGACGTGCCGGGCCGGCACGAGCCCGGCACCGGCAGCCTCGATCTCGCTGCGGCGTTTGCGGCGCTCGATCGGGCCGGATACGCTGGATGGGTGGGTTGTGAATACAATCCGCTGGGCGTCACGGCCGACGGACTCGGCTGGCGGTCGGCCTACATGACACGACGGAGGACGGAATGATGAGTCGGAAGCTCGCCCTGACGGGCCTGGGAATGGCGGTTTCGCTGGGCGTGGCCGTGTCGGTGATGGCGCAGGCGCCCACCGTGAAGCGGACGGTGCTGCAGCAGGTGGACGTGGCGACGCCGGGTCGCGAGGCCGTGACGGCGAAGGCGGAGATTCCGCCGACGGGTTCCACGGGCAAGCACACGCACTTCGGCGACGAGATCGGCTACGTGGCCGAGGGCACGATGATGCTGGAGGTCGAGGGGCAGCCGGCGAAGATGATCCCGGCGGGGCAGGCGTTCCACATTCCTGCCGGCAAGGTGCACAGCGCGATGAATCATGGCGCGGGGAACCTCACGGCGGTGGTGACGTACGTCGTCGAGAAGGGGAAGCCGCTCACGACGCCGGTTCCCTAGGGCTCGCGGGAACGTCGGGTCGCGCACCGGGGTTGCGCTTCCTGCGCTCCCTGCGCGCGTGTGAAGGGCGCTTGGCTCATAGTCTTTTGAGTCGCGCTGGAAGCGCAACCCCGGTGCGCGACCCTCGCTGCGCTCGGTCGCCAACGTCGGGACGCTGATACTTAACGGCCGGATTCGCTCTTGGGCGGGTTCGGCCGTTTCAGCGTACGTTCCTCGCCGCGGTCGGTGGGTTGGTAGTAGCGGCGGTCCTTGAGCGAGTCGGGCAGGCAGGTCATGTCGGTGACGGCGCCGGGGGCGTCGTGGGCGTATTGGTAGCCTCTCCCGTACTCCAGTTCCTTCATCAGCTTCGTGGGCGCGTTCCGCAGGTGCAGCGGTACGGGCTCGGCGACCATTTCGTGGGCGTCGGCCGCGGCGGCGTTGTAGGCGGTGTAGACGGCGTTGCTCTTCGGCGCGTTGGCCAGATAGATGGTGGCCTGGGCGAGGGCGGTGTTGCCTTCGGGCATGCCGAGAAAGTGCACGGCGTCCTTGGCGGCGATGGTCACGCTCAGCGCGCGGGGGTCGGCGTTGCCGACGTCCTCCGACGCGAAGCGCACGAGCCGCCGCGCGATGTAGAGCGGGTCCTCACCGGCCTCGACCATGCGCGCAAGCCAGTACACGGACGCATCCGCGTCGCTGTTGCGCATGGATTTGTGGAGCGCCGAGATGATGTTGTAGTGCTCTTCGCCCGTCTTGTCGTAGAGCAGGGACCGGCGCTCGATGGTCGAGCTCAGCGAGGCCAGCGTGACGTGCGCGACGCCGGCGTCCGACCTGGGCGCCGTGGCGACGGCGAACTCGAGCAGGTTCAGCGCGGCGCGCGCGTCGCCGTTGACGTGGCGGGCAATGGCGGCGAGCGCTTCGGCGTCGGCCACGGGTGGCACCTCGTCGATGCCCGGGTCGGCCAGCGCGCGCTGGAGGATGGCGACGATCGCCTCCGCGCCGAGGGCCTTCAGCACGAAGACCTTGGAGCGTGAGAGCAGCGCCGCGTTCACCTCGAAGGACGGGTTCTCGGTGGTGGCGCCGATCAGGATGATGTCGCCGGCCTCGACGCGGGGCAGGAACGCATCCTGCTGCGCGCGGTTGAATCGGTGAATCTCGTCGACGAAGACGATGGTGCGCTGGCCGGTCTTCCGGCGCAGCTCCTCCGCGGTCGCCATCACGTCCTTGATGTCCTTGATGCCGGAGAGCACCGCCGAGAACGGGACGAACCGTGCGCGTGTGGTGTTCGCGACGACCCGGGCTAGCGTCGTCTTGCCGGTGCCCGGCGGACCCCAGAGGATGAGCGACCGCAGCTTGTCGCGCAGGATGGCTTCGCGCAGCGGCTTGCCGGGGCCCAGGATGTGGTCCTGCCCGGTGATGTCGTCGAGCGTGCGGGGCCGCATCCGCTCCGCCAGCGGGGTGCCAGCGGGTGGCGTGGTGGGCGCGCCGGTCGAGGTGCCCGCGCCCGGCGCTGCCGCAGGCGGGTCGTCGTCGAAGAGCGAGCTCATCGGCTGCTCACCGGGAGGCCGTCCGCTGCAGACGCGCCGCGTACAGCAGCAGCGCCCCGGCGATGCTGACGTTCAGGGATTCGACGGGTGCGGCCATCGGCACCGTGACGCGGACATCCGAGGCGTCGATCACCGCGTGGGCCAGCCCCGGTCCCTCACCGCCCATGAAGAGCGCCGTGGGCAGGCGCCAGTCGACCGCCTCCGGTGCCACGCCGCCGCGGGCGACGGCCGCGACGGTCTGCAGTCCGGCCTTCCGCGCTTCGGCCAGCAGCTCCTCGGTGTCGAGCGCGACGGCCACCGGCAGACGCAGCGCGCTGCCCATGCTGCCGCGCAGGGCCTTCCACGAGAGCGGGTCCGCCGAAAGGCCCGAGGCGATCACGCTCGTGGCCGATGCGGCCTCGGCAGAGCGGATGAGCGCGCCGAGGTTGCCCGGGTCCTGCACGTCCGCCGCGACGAGGATGAGTGGATTGGCCGCGCTGAGAACGCCCGCCAGTGGAACGGTGGCGCGCTCGGCCAGCGCCACGAGCCCCGAGGGCGAGCGCACCGGACTCACGACGGCCATCAGGTTGCCGGTGACCACGGCGACGTCCGTGCCGGCGGCTTCGAGACGCGCGGCCAGCGCCGCGAACTCCGGGTCGTCGAGCTCCGAGTCAGTGATCGCCGCCACGGGGATCGGCAGTGCGGCGTCGAGTGCGGTGGCGACGAGGTGCGCGCCGTCGAGCAGCACGAGGCCGTCGCGCGCGTCTCCGGCCGCAGCCTCTCGGAACTGCTGCACCAGAGGGTTCTGCCGGCTCGAGATCGCACGCATGGAGGGCCCCGAGCGCGAGGATAGCACGTGCTACCATGGCGGTCGTTCCCCTATGAAAGAGCGAATTCTCAAGCGATTCTTCGACGAGATCAACGGGCTCGAGCGCGAGCTGCACGTGGAACTTCCCCGGGAGATTCAGCGGGCCCGCGAGCTCGGCGACCTGCGCGAGAACGCGGAGTACAAGGCCGCGAAGGATCGCCAGAACATCGTCGACGCGCGCCTCGCGATGCTGAAGCGCCGCGTGGCTGAGATCGAGTTGATGAACCTGGACCGCATCCCACGCGGCAAGGCCGGGTTCGGATCCACGGTGCACCTGAAGGATGAAACCGGCAGCACCGTGATCTTTCAGCTCGTGATGCCCGAGGAAGCCGACGCCGCCAAGGGGCTGATCTCCACCGCCTCGCCGATCGGCCGCGCGCTGCTCAACAAGGAAGAGGGCGACGAGGTTGCGGTCGTCACGCCGAACGGGAAGCGCGAGTTCGAGCTTCTCAAGCTGGTCACCATCCACGACGACGAGGCGTGAGCGACTACTCGCCGCGGAGGCGTACGGCCCTGGTGCTTGCCGGCACCGGTGCGCACGGCGCCTACCACGCGGGAGTGCTCAAGGCGCTGCACGAAGCCGGCGTCAAGATTGACGTGATGGCCGGCCGCGGCG
>CAYNUO010000129.1:0-6021 GCA_964400405.1 uncultured Bifidobacteriaceae bacterium
CGGATACCCGCACCATCGCACTCGTCGGGGCGTCATCCAACCCCGACCGGCCGTCTCACGGCATCATGCGCAAGCTACTGAGCGTGGGGTACCACGTGATCCCGGTGACGCCGCGTGACGCCGAAGTCCTCGGCCAGAAGGCCTACGGGACGCTCCCGGACATTCCGGAACCCGTGGACCTCGTCGACGTGTTCCGCCGGGCCGAAGACACGCCACCGCTCGCGGCGGAGGCCGTGCAGATCGGCGCAAAGGTCCTCTGGCTGCAGCTCGGCATCGCGAACGAGGAGGCGGCCGCAATCGCCGCAGCCGGCGGGCTGACCGTGGTGATGGACCTCTGCATCGGCACCGCGCACTCGCTGCTGCAGGTCCCCAGGCGCAATACATAGGATGTTTCCGTCGATTCTCGCCGCGGCGCTATTGCTGGCGGCCGTGGCTGGCCAAGCCGCTGCCCAGCCGGAGGGCACCCTGGTGGTGCACGTCCGCAGCCGCTCGGGTCCGATTCCGGAAGCCGAGGTCCGCGCCGGCACGCAGACGGCGGTCACCGACGCACTCGGCCACGCAAGGCTGAGCCTTCCTGCCGGCGCGGTGGAGTTGGCCGTCAGCCGGACCGGCTTCGCGCCGGCCGTGCGTCACCTGGTGCTCGCACCGTCGGCGTCAACGTCCGTGACCGTCGAGCTCGAACCGGCGGTGGCAATCGAGGAGGACGTACTCGTGACGGCAACGCGCACGACCCGGCGCGTCCAGGATCTGCCCCTCCGAGTCGAAGTCGTCCCACAGGAAGAGATCGACGAGAAGCTGTCGATGACCCCGGGCGACGTCGCCATGATGCTGACCGAGACCAACGGCCTGCGCGTCGTCGGCACCTCGCCCTCCCTCGGCGCCTCCAGCGTCCGGGTACAGGGCCTGCGAGGGCGGTACACCCAGCTGCTCGCCGACGGTCTGCCCTCCTACGGTCAGGTGGGATCGATCGGCGTGCTGCAGATTCCACCGATGGACCTGGCCCAGGTCGAGGTGATCAAGGGCGTCGCCTCGGCTCTCTACGGCGCCTCCGCGCTCGGCGGTGTGATCAACCTCGTCTCACGGCGTCCCCAGGCCGGACGGCCGGAGCGTGAACTGCTCGTCAACCAGACGTCGCGCGGTGGCACGGATCTGGTCAACTGGCTGTCGCAGAAGCCGGGCGAACACTGGGGTTACACCCTGCTCACGGGCCTGCATCGGCAGGAGGGGCAGGACATCGACGGGGACGGCTGGACGAATCTGCCGGACTATCGGCGTGGCATGATTCGGCCCCGTCTGTTCTGGGAGGACGGAACGGGACGATCCGTCTTTGTCACGCTCGGGGCACTGGCCGAGGAACGCGAGGGCGGAACACTGTGGGGCGGGACGGCTCCGGATGGGACCCGCTTCCGCGAAGCGATCGGCACGCGCCGACTGGACGCCGGCGTCGTGGCGCGCCTCCTGGCGTCGGGTACGCGACTCGTCACGCTGCGGACCTCCGGCGTCGGCCAGTGGCACCGGCACCAGTTCGGCGAGGCCCGCGAGAACGATCGCCATCGCACGGTCTTCGCTGAGGCATCGATCAATGGAACTGACGGCGGGCATACCTGGGTGGTCGGCGGGGCGCTCCAGCGGGACACGTACCGCGCCACCGCACTGCCGGAGTTCGACTACACCTACGTGGTTCCCGGCGCGTTCGTGCAGGACGACGTCAGCCCCGCGCCGTGGGTCACCGTGTCAGCCAGCGCGCGGGTCGATCGGCACAACCGCTTCGGAACCTTCGTGAGTCCGCGCGTGTCGGCGCTCCTCCGGCTTGGTGGCGGGTGGACGTTGCGGCCGTCGGCCGGCGCCGGGTTCTTCGCGCCGACGCCGTTTCTGGAAGAAACGGAAGCGACGGGACTTTCGCGCCTCGCGCGGCCCGGCACCCTCAAGGCCGAGCGGGGGCGGAGTTCGTCCGTGGACCTGGGTTGGAAGCGCGGGCCGCTCGAGGCGACCGCCACGTGGTTCCGGTCTACGATCGACGATGCGGCCACCGTGACGGCAACGGACGCGGAGGACAGACCCCTCGCGATCCGCAACGCGGCCGGCCCGGTGCGGACGGCTGGCTCGGAACTCATCGCGCGGCTGCATCACGGCGAGATGGACCTGATCGCCACGCACATGTATCTCCAGTCAACAGAGCCGGATCCGGTGTCGGGTGCGCGGCTCGACGTGGCCCTCAACCCGCGTCACACCGCGGGCATCGACTGGCTCTGGGACCTCGAGGGGCACGGCCGGGTCGGCGTGGAGGTCTTCTACACGGGTCGTCAGCGGGTGACGGATTCACCCTACCGAACGCACGCGGGTCCGTATCTGCTGTGGGGTCTCATCGGAGAGTGGCGCATCGGGACGGCACGCATCTTCGTCAACGGCGAGAACCTGGCCAATGTCAGACAGACGCGCCGCGACCCGCTCATCCGGCCCACACGGGCGCTCGACGGACGCTGGACGGTCGACGCGTGGGGGCCGATTGACGGCAGGACCATCAACGCGGGCCTGCGGCTCGGCTTCTAGAGTTCGGCGCGGGCGCCGGTCGGCGTCTCAGCGACGTTTCCGCATTCCCACGAACTTCCACCGCATGATCCGGTCGCGGACCACGGTCTCACCGACGTAGAGATGGCCGTGCGTATCCGACGCCAGCACGTGGGCCATGCCGAGTTCTCCCGCGTAGCGGCCGCCGTGACCGAACTGGCCGACGACCTTCAGCGTCTCCCGCTCGAGGATATGGATGTGATGATTCGCGCCGTCCGCGACATAGAGGAAACGCTGCGCCGGATCGTGTGAGAACGCGATGTCGAACACCGATCCCATGTTGCCGGTGTTCGGCGCCACGAAGCCTTCCTTCACGAACGTGCCGTCCTTCTTGAACACCTGGATGCGGTTGTTCCCCCGGTCGCACACGTAGACGAAGCCGTCCCGGCTCAGCTCGATGCAGTGAACGGAGTCGCCGAACAGCTTGAGCAGGCCCGGGTCGTGCTTGTCACTGTGGCTGCCGTTCAGCTTGTTGCGGGGGATGTCAGGCGGGTTCGGCATGCCGTACGGTCCCCAGATCCGCTTGAATGCTCCGGTGTCGGCGTCGATCACGGCGATGCGCTTGTTGCGGTAGCCGTCCGCGATGAAGACCTCGTTGGCATCGTCGTCCACGAAGAGGCCGGCCGGTGAGTTGAAGTTCTCGCGGTCCATGTTCCCCTTGGACTGCCCCATCCGGCCCTTCTGCCAGACGACCTTTCCGTCGTTGGTGAACTTGGTCACGCTGCCGCAGTTCTCGGGAGCCGACACCTTGTCCTGCACGCCGTCGTCGCAGCCCATCCACACGAAGCCCTTGCGGTCCACGAAGATGCCGTGCTCGCGAGGCCAGTCGTAGCCGTCCGCGGTCCTCTTGCTCTTCGGGTTCGCGGGATCCGGTCCGCCCCAGGCCTTGACGATCTCTCCCGCCTGATTCAGCACCACGACCGATGGCGCGGGCGCGCAGCATTCACCGGCGCCGCGGGCGAGGAAGTCGTCGCCGAGATCGAGTTGCACGGAATTGCCGCGCTGCAGGACCCAGATCTGATCCTTGTCGTCCACGTGGACACCACCGATGTTGCCGAAGATCCAGTTATTCGGCAGCGGCGTCCTCGGCCAGGTCGGGTCGAACTCGAAGACGGGGACTTCATCCGCCGCCGTCGAGATGACCGCCGGCACGGGCGTCCCCGGCGCCTCCGTGACGGGAGCCTTGCAGGCTCCGGTCAGGGTCGCGAGCAGCGCCACCGGGATTGCGACGCGCACGGTCCTTCTCATCACGCCTCCTCTGCTCCGCCTACCAGGCGGATCGCTTCAAGCGAATGTGGTACACGCTGCGGACGGTCGTGATGTAGAGCCCCTTGCCGTCACTGTCGCCGAACGCGACGCTCGTCGTGTTGTCGCTCGTGTTCCTGTCCGGTGTGTAGATCGTACCGATGTGTGTGCCGTCCGGCGCGGAGATCCAGACACCGCCCGGCCCGGACGAAAACAGATACCCGTGTCGGTCGACGCGCACGCCGTCGGCGTTGCCCTTCAGCGTCTGGTTCCGCATATCCACGTGGAGCGCGCCGTTCGCGATGCCGCCGTCCGGCTGCACGTCGTGCCGCGTAATGCCTCCACCGGCCCCGGTCGTGTACAGGTGCCTCTCGTCGGGCGAGAACGCGAGCCCGTTGGTCAGCGTCCGGCTGACGACCTGGAGCGTGCCGTCAGGTCTCCAGCGGAACGCGCCCTGGAAATCAATCTCCCGGTCCGGGCTCTTCGCCGCACCGCCGCGCAACTGCGAACCCATGTCCGAGAAATAGATCGACCCGTCGGACTTCACGACCAGGTCGTTGGGGCCGTTCAGACGCTTCCCTTCCCACTTGTCCACCAGCGTCGTGCGCGTGCCGTCCTTCTCGATACGCACGATCGATCGGCCTCCGTGCGAGCAGTAGACGAGCCGGCCTTCGCGGTCGAGCGCGAGGCCGTTCGAGCCGTGCAGGGCCACGAGCAGCCGGCCATTGTCCAGCACACGGACGTCGGTCAGGTCCATCGTCGTGAAGCCGACCTTCTCGGCGTGCACGGACAGGCGCTTCGGACCGGGGTCCCACCGGAAGATCCGGTTCGCGGCCATGTCGCTGAAGAGCAGGTAGCCGCCGTCGCGCACCCAGATGGGGCCCTCGGCCGCGCCGAAGTAGTCCTGCTTGACGATCTCGAGCTTCGCGTCGACGGAGACGATTGCGTCGAGGGCCGGGGTCAGGCGTTCGACGTCGCCGGAGGCAGCGTGCAGAGCCGCGGTCGGGATGGACGCACACGCGAGCACGGCAGCGAGCAGCAGACGGGGCGGCATCACACACCTCCTGGGTGGAGACAGCTGCTCCAGAGCCGGGACACGGCGGGGGTGCTGCTCCTGGCTCACTGGGCGCATGGGTTCCCTCGGCTTGACCACAAGCATTCGCCTTGGATCAGCACCCCCGCCGCGTCCCGACTCTGGAGCAGCGACGGCGACTGGAGGGTACTACGAGGCGCGTCGTGTCAGGCGCAGTGCGACAAGGCGGGCCACGCCGCTGGCACCGACGACGGCCGCGGCGGCCACCAGACCGAGGCGCGCGGAGCGGTCAATGGCAGGCTGCATGGCCACGTCGGCCTGCACAC
Organism: uncultured Bifidobacteriaceae bacterium; assembly: GCA_964400405.1. Taxonomy (GTDB): domain Bacteria; phylum Acidobacteriota; class Vicinamibacteria; order Vicinamibacterales; family UBA2999; genus CANKJK01. The sequence goes on from CAYNUO010000129.1 coordinate 5,173, forward strand.
GAAGGCCGGCGCCCTCAGGCGCGCGCCGCTGTTCCGAGGCGAACCGCACGGCGGCGGCCGCCGTGACGCGGTCCTGAACGTGGGCGAAGGCGGCGAGGGCCACCACGGCCGTGGCCAGCCACCACCGGCCTTCGAAGCCGATGCGCCGGGGACGCAACTCGGCCGGCGAGGCTGTCCGCCCGGTTGTCGCCATGTGTCAGTTCGCGCCGAAGAGTCCGGCCTGCCAGGCGAGGCCCAGCAGCAGGGCCACCACGACGACCAGCATGACGGGACGGATCCAGCCACTCGCCGGTTTCACGACCGCGGCCTGATGGCGCGGCATAGTCGTCTGCGTGCCGCACTTGTAGCAGATGAGTGCTTTGTCGGCGATCGTCGCGCCGCACTGGGAGCAGGTCACGCGGCTACTGTACCCTACGGACAGCACCGTGATTCCACTCAGGGACGTCATCCCGTCGCGCACGACGCCGTACGTCACGGTGACGCTCATCGCGCTCAACACGCTCGTGTTCGCGTATCAGTTTCTGCTCGGCGCGGATGCCGGCCAGGCGTTCATCCACGTCTTCGGCCTCGTGCCGGCCAAGTTCTCGTGGTCCACGGTGTTCACGTCGATGTTCCTGCACGGCGGACTGATGCACGCCGGCGGCAACATGCTCTATCTCTGGATCTTCGGTGACAACGTCGAGGACCGCATGGGCCACGGCCGCTATCTCGCCTTCTATCTGCTGTGCGGCATCGCGGCGGCGCTGGCTCAGACGTGGACGAGCCCCGACTCGGTCGTGCCCATGGTCGGCGCCAGCGGCGCGATCGCCGGCGTGATGGGCGCCTACTTCGTCCTCTATCCGCGGTCGC
>CAYNUO010000130.1:0-5975 GCA_964400405.1 uncultured Bifidobacteriaceae bacterium
CCAGCTCCTGGTTGGCGCGGAAGACGCCGCTCTGCCGGAGCAGCGCGTCGACGAGGGTCGTCTTGCCGTGGTCGACGTGGGCGATGATGGCGACGTTCCGGCGAAGCGGATTGGCGATAGGACGCGAAGATTGCGGGGATGACATCCAGCCAGTATCTCACGGAGCCTCGCCAATCCCGCTGACGGTTACACTTGTGTCGAGGGACGACGATGCCGCTGTTCGAATACGCCTGCAAATCCTGCGATCACGAGTTCGAAGTGCTGGTGCGCGGCTCCGAGCAGCCGGCCTGCCCGGCCTGCGCCGGCCACGACCTGCAGAGACGCCTGTCCGTCTTTGCCGCCCAGACCAAGGGGTCCGCGGCACCGCAGATGGCCGCGCCGGGCGCCTGCGGCCGTTGCGGCGACCCGCGCGGCCCCGGCGCCTGCTCGATGAACTAGGACGCCTTCTTCGGCTCGGGAACGCCGAGCTTGATGCCGCGGGCGGTCAGCGGCTTCGCGCCGGTGCCGACGTCAACGACGACCCGCGCGCCCGGCACGACGTCCGAGAGATCCGTCGCCGTCTTCCCCCGTGAAATGGCGGTCTTGTCGGTGATGACGATCGTCTCCGTCTTGCCGTCCTTCGTCTTCACCTCGAGCCGTTCGGAGGTGACCTTCCACACCACGCCCATGACCGTGTGCGAGTGGCCCTCATGGGCGAATGCCGTGTTCACAAGCCCGAAGCCCAGTGCCAGCACAAGCAGTCCTGCCGCCGCGGTGGTCTTGCGAATGAGAGCGATCATCAGTCACCTCCTGCGAGAAACCGTTCTTCGTCGAGCTCGCGCCGTACGTCGGCCGGCGGCCGTGGCTGCATCGCGCCGATGGCTGCCGCGTCCGCGGCCGTCCAGCCGGGCATCGACCGGATCAGATGGACGAGCGCCCAGCTCGCCGCCTCACCATCCGGCGTGCCGGTCGCGAATCCCGGCATGCCGGTGAAGCGGACGCCCCGCTCGATCGCGTGAAACAGCACGCCGTCCTGCTGGCGCTGCGTGGCGCCCGCGCGCAGGTCCGGCGGGCGCGGCGAGAAGCCCCGCCCCATCGACGTATCGCCCCGGCCGTCCGCGCCGTGACACACGGCGCAGTGGTCGGCGTAGTGGGCACGCGCCTCCCGCATGACCTCCGGTGAGGCCACAACGGGATTGGCACGCGCCGCGAGGTCGGCCGGCACCGAGAACGTGCGAAGCCAGCTCATCAACTGACGTTCGAGAAAGCCTGGCGCGATCGTGGCGTCCAGTCTCGTGAGGCGCACGACTCCGGCCGCGGCCGCCAGGGTCAGGATGACTCCGATGACGACGCCGACCGTGAAGCGAATCACCGCATGACCTCTGGTCGCAGGTTCACGAACACCCCTCCACCATAGGTCACCCGGCCCCCGTAGCGCGAGGCCAGGAGCGTATTGGTCACCGCGGCCGAGACGGTGAAGCCCACACCCGGCTGCCAGCCCTTCCAGACGCTGAGGTGGCGCACGTAGCCGCCCTGGAGCTTTCCCAGTCCCTGCGCCTCCGTCAGGCCGTGGATGCTCAGGTCGTGCGGCGTCTTCGTGCCGAGCTCCGCGCGGCCGAACCACGTGTCGTGCGCGTCCCGCGCAAAGGACGTCTCCGCCAGCAGGAACTGCGTCGCCTCGCTGCCCTGCTCCCGTGCGTGGCCCCACGCCACGGTCGACGCCCAGACGCCGTCTTGCCGCGCAAGCCGCCGGTTGTAGGAGACCGAGGCGGTGACCAGATCACGATCGATGGTCAAAAGGTCCTCGTGCGGAGGTTCGGCCTCGTGCAGGTGCCCGGCCGAGACCTGCACGGCCCAGGCCGGCGACGGCGTCCACCACAGCCGGCCCGAGTACGAATCCATCCGCGCCAGATCGAGATCGGCGCGGTTCTCGTCCGGCTCGCGTCCGTTGAACACCGAGGCCTCGGCCTTCCAGCGTCCCGTGAACACGCCGGCCGTCGCCACGCCGTAGGTGATGTGCGTCGCATCGAGCCAGTGGTGGGCGATCGGCGACATCGGGTTGACCAGCGACGACGCCCGGTGCGGGAACGCCGCCGGGCCGAGCGCCGGCTCACCGGCGGGACCACCGTAGATCTGCGCGTGGAGACCGGGACGCACCGGCCACGTGTAGGACGCCGCGATCTCCATGACCGCATCGTGCGGATGCTGCTTCTCGTGGATCGGCTTCAGGTCGCAGAGCTCGCCCGTGGCCAGCATGTTCGGGTAGCCGCACCCGGGGATCGTCACCGGTTCGGCGCTGCCCATGCCGTTCAGCATCAACCAGCCCCGGCCGACCCGGCGCTGCGCCATCACCATGCCCCAGTTGATGCTGCCGCCCTGCGTGCCGCCGAAGAACCCTCCCTCGTGCAGCACCTGGCCGAACGCCTGGCCCATCAGCATCACGGTCCACTTCCCCGCCTTCGGCGCGATACCGCGCATCAGTGAACTCTCGGGAACCCAGCTCGTGCCTGAGGCCAGGCGGCTCATCGGCAGGTCGCCGGGGCCCAGCATCTGGTGCGCACCCATGTCGTGGCCCGCGTGCGGGTCGGCAGGCGCCGCCGGCATCTGATGCCCGGCGTGGGGATCGGGTTCCTGCGCGATGGAAAGAGCGGGCGCGCCGATGATGACCGTGACGACGAGCAGCCCGCGCAGGAGCATCAGACGTTACAGTCCGGCGACGCTGGCAAAGCGCGGCTCGATGTCGACCGGCACGGCCTTCAGGCGGTCGAGCACGCGCTGCACTTCCGGACGCACCACGCCAAGCGTCCCGATGAGCTGCTGCGCGGCGGCGTAGTCGCCCTTCGCCTGCATCGTCATGATGTCGCGGGTGAGATCCGTGACGTTCTGCTTGATGCGGGAGGCGTCCACTGAGAACGTGCCGTCGGCCGCGACCTTCACGCCGCCGTGATCGAGGAAGTAGTTGAGCTGGATGGCGATGCCCCGGCCGTGCGCTTCGTTGATGCCGAAGCGAATGGAGCGAAAGCACGACGCCAGAAACGTCGTGTAGATCTGCGACTCGAGCGCCTTCGGCAGCGTGCCCTTGTCGATGAGGTACTGCAGCGCCCAGAGTCCTGAGATGTCGGCCTTGGCCTCTTCCGTGGCGCTGTAGGTGTCCTTGAACTCGAGCCGGACCGTCGACGCCTTCCCTCCGACCGTGATGTTGTGCGGGCCGAGGCCGTGCATCAGCTCGTGCATCAGGATGTGCGTGAAGAACGCGTCGAAGGTGACCTGGCCCTGCTCGGCCGACGCCAGCGCGACCTTCGCGATCGGCAGCAGCACGCGCTGGAACTTCGCTTCCTGCGTGTTCTTCAGCATCACGCGCTTGGCGCCCTTCTCCTTGATGACCCGCGGGTCGTTGGGAAGGTTGAATGCCGCCGTCTGCACCGCGCGATTGCCGTCGCCGGCGCTGAAGAGCACGTTGATGACACGAATGGGCGCGAGGCCGCCAAGCTTCGGATTCCGGAAGCGGGGTTCGATGGGCAGGTGGTTCTCGACATCCTGGAGTTCGGCGCCCAGATGCGCCAGCTTGGCCGTCTCGGCGTCGTCGCGCACGCCCACGTAGGCCTCGAAGCCGGCCTTATAGCCAAACCACTCATCCTCGTACGTCTCGTAGGGTCCGATGGTCGGCTCGATCGACGCATCGAGCTCCATCCACGCCACATCACTCGCGTAGTAGTCGTTCGTCAGGAACGCCGCGGCGCGCGCCTCGAGGAACGCCTTGAGCGTGGGCTGCGTGGTGAGGGCGGCCGCCTCGCGCAGCAGGGCCGCGGCCTGCGCCAGCTCCCCCTGGTACTCCTGGCTGTACGGAACGGCCATGAGTCGCCCGTCCGTCCCCCGCCGGATGGTGGTGAAGAAGCCGGTCGCCGCCTCGTGCTGCGCCCCCGACAACGTCTTGAGCCACGCCACCACCTCGGCCTTGGTGGCTCCGGCCGGATAGTAGTTGCCTGACTCGGGCCGGGCAGGGACGCCCGGCACGAACGGCTCGAAGTGGTCGAGCCGCGACCAGGGGCCCTTGTTGATGAGGAAGTAGTGCAGGCGCGCGCGCCCCTCTGGCGTCTGGTCCTGCAGCAGCGTGAGCAGCAGCGACTCGTTGCCCGCCCACGCCTGACGCATGAAGAGCGCGTCCATCAGCCGGGCCGCCGCGACGATCTTGCCGAGCGCCTTCCGCTCGTTCTCGGGCAGCGCCTTCACGTCCGCCACCAGGTCGACCGGCGCAAAGCGGGCGGCCATGCCCTCGAGGCGCTGGGTCTCGGCCGATGCCGCCGGCGTGGACGGGGAGGACGACGGCCCTTGTGACGGAGCCGAACAGGACATCGTGAACATGGCGAGCACCGTGAGGAGGATGGTCGAACGCATGGCGACCCCTGTGAGGGCCCGGCGCGTCTAGTGGACGCCCGAGCTTTGCTGAAACGACGAGGGCGCCGCGCCGATGCGGTTGAGCGCCGTCTCCCACATCTCGTCCGACGGCACGCCGAAGATCAGCTGCGCGTCGACCGGCATCGTCAGCCAGCCGGACTCGGTGAGTTCGCGCTCGAGCTGCCCCGCGCCCCACCCGGCATACCCCGCAATTACGCGCACCTTGTTCGTCGGCGGTGACTGCAGCAACTGCAGCGTGAGCGACTGCGAGGCCGACAGCAGCACGCCCGGGCAGATTTCCCGCTGGTCCTCTTCCGGCCCCTGCGGCTCCGACATCAGCACCCACGTGCGCTGCTGGTCCACCGGGCCGCCGATCCACAGATGCACCGTCGGGTCCACGTGCACCGGCGTTTCCGGCTTGACGAGCGTCCACGCCGGGTCCGTCATCTGCCGGTTCACCACCAGGCCGAACGCGCCGTCCGACGTGTAGTCGCAGAGCAGCACGACCGTCTTCGCGAAGTTCGGGTCGTTCATCTGGGGCATCGAGACCAGCATGAGCGGCGCGGCGGACACGGTGGGTGCGTCCGTGCCGGAGTTCTCGGAGTTCATGCCTTGATTCTAATGTGTCGCCGCACCAGCGCGTCGTCCGCAGATGGCCGATCAACAGCCGGCTCAGCCAGCGCCGCGTGGTCGTCCGGGTTGCCGGACGCCTGCAGCGCCAGCGCCAGGTTCCGGCGAACCATCCGCAGCTTCGCATGCTTCATCGCGCTGCCCTTGGTGAGGCGGAGCAGTTCCGTGTCCGACGTGCGCCAGAGTTGAGCCGCCCGTGCACCGTCGAGCCCCGGCCGCGGCTGCCACGCCGGATCCCGGCTGACGGCCGGCGCGTGGTTGTACGGGCAGACGTCCTGGCACACGTCGCACCCGTACACGCGGTTGCCGAGGCCCGGCCGCAGGTCCTCCGGGATGTCGCCGCGCTCCTCGATGGTGAGATACGAGACGCAGCGCGTCGCGTCGACCATCCTGGGCTCCACAATCGCCTGCGTGGGGCACGCCTCGATGCACAGCGTGCAGGTGCCGCAGTGGTCCACGCCGCGGGCGTCGGGCTCGAGCGCCAGCGTCGTCACGATCACCGACAGGAAGAACCACGAGCCGAGGCGCTCGTTGATCACACAGGCGTGCTTGCCGATCCACCCGAGCCCCGCGTACTGCGCGAAGACCCGTTCCTGAACCGGTCCTGTGTCCGCGTAGTACCGCGCCTCGAACGGGGGCGGCTCCACCTCGTACATCCAGTCGTGCAGGCGCCGGAGCCGGGCCTTGAGGATGTCGTGGTAGTCGTCCCCCCAGGCGTAGCGCGAGATCACGGCGGCACCCTTGTCCGCGACTTCCGTCGAGTAGGGCCGGTCCGTGTTGTAGACCGTGCCCAGCACGATCACGCTCCGCGCGCCGGGCACCACTAGCTGCAGGTTCTTGCGCTTCTCGGCCGTGCGCACGAGCCACGCCATGTTGCCGGCGTAGCCACGCGCGAGCCAGTCGTCAAAGAGCGCCAGCTCGGGGATGTCGTCAGCCGGTGCGATGCCGCACAGGTCGAAGCCCAGCGCGGC
>CAYNUO010000131.1:0-5971 GCA_964400405.1 uncultured Bifidobacteriaceae bacterium
CGCGTGCGACGCGTGTGCGCCAGATGCCGGCTGCCACCAGCGCGACGCCTGCGGCGGCCACCGTCCATCCGCCGGCCCGCGCCGCCGTCAGCGAGCCCAGCACGAGCCGCTCGATGTGGTGCATCAGGATGCCTGTCACGACACCCTCCGGCTGCGCCGCCAGCGTGTCCTCGCGCACCACCGCACCGAACAGCACGTAGCGCAGGCCCAGATAGCCCGCCGTGAGCACCGCAAACGGCAGCCAGGCGCGTGCCGCGGCCAGGCACGCGCGGACACCGGCCCACGGCCGCACGCCGAGCAGCAGCACGTCGGCCACGGCGAGCGCCGCAACGAACGTGATGGTGTTCTGCTTCGAGAACAGTGCCAGGAAGAGCCATCCGAGCGCCGCCCCATAGCGCACGGCGCCGCCCTGCTTCCGCCAGCGCACCCACGCGAGCACGCCGGCGAAATAGAAGATGGCTGGCAGCGAATCCACGCGACCCGTGATCCACGCCACCGTCTCCGTCTGAATCGGCAGCACGGCGAAGAGGACAGCCCCCAGCGCGGCCGCGCCCAGGCCGAGCCCGAGCGCCTCGACGCCGAGCAGCAGGACGAGCCACGCGTTGCCCGCGTGCAGCGCCACGTTCAGCGCGTGGTTCGCGAAGGTGTGCGTGGCCCCCCGGATCGTCGTGAGCTGATAGGACAGCGCCGGGAACGGCCGCACTTCATCCGGCGTGTAGCCCCAGATGTCGTCCATCCACGTGCTGACGAACCAGTGGGGAAAGGCGTCCGCCGGCTTGCTGCCGAGCAGCGCCAGCACGCCGAAGTCGTCCTGCACCGGGTAGTTGGTGAGCGTGGAGGCGTAGACGGCCAGGCTCACGGCCACGAGCAGCAGCGCCACCGGCCAGCGGCGCGTCATCGACTGAAGCGGAGGCGGAGGATCAGCAGGATCATCCGCGTGCCGGTCCGAAGCGTGCCCTTGAGCGTGCCGGTGATCTTGGACTCTCCCACGCGCCCGCGGTAGTTCACGGGCACCTCGATCACCTTCAGGCCGCGCTTGAGCGAAAGGATCACCATCTCCGGCAGGAAGTGCGACGCGCCGACCGTCAGGTCGTCGACGATGCGGTCCACGGCGTCGCGCCGGGCGAGCCGCAGCGTGCAGCCGCAGTCCGTCAGCGACGGACCGTCGTGCAGGACCTGCAGGAGCTTGGCGACCACGACGTTCCCGACGCGCAGGAACCAGCCCATGTTGGCCTGCTCCCAGATCAGCTCGCGTGTCGTCCGCGTGCCGCACACCACGTCGAAGTCGTGGGCGTAGGCGAGCAGCTTCAGCACGTCCCGACCGACGAAAGTGCCGTCCGGCTCGGCGAGGATCACGTAGTCGCCGGTCGCCTCGCGCAGACCGCGCCGGAGCGCGTGGCCGTAGCCCTGGGCCGATTCGTGCACGACACGCGCGCGCGTCTGCCCCGCCTCCTCGGCCGTGCGGTCGCGCGAGTTGTTGTTGACGACGACCACTTCGTCCACCACGCCGGATGCAAAGAAGTCCTCCACGGCAAAACGGATGTTGCCTTCCTCGTTGTAGGCGGGAAACACGACCGACACGGACTTCCCTTCGTACACTGCTACCCCTTGGTGGCCACGACGCACATCTGACCGGCGCGCGGCCGGAAGGGCGACGCCAGATAGAGGCGAACCATCCACGCGCGCGGCGTAATCGCCGATCCCTGCATCGAGTACGGCACGAACGCCGGATCCACGTGCGCGATCTCGAAGCCGCACGCGCGCAGCAGCGCCGGCAGGGACACGTCCGTGAAGATGGACCGGTGCGTGTAGTCGTCGAAGTAGGAACGGTACGCGTAGCGGAAGTTCGGCTGCACGATCAGAAACCGGCCGCCGGGCGCCAGCACGCGGAACACCTCACGCACGAGCGCCGCGGTGACATCCGGCTCGAAGTGCTCGAGCAGGTTGGACGCCAGCACCACGTCGAAGCTTGCGTCCGGCAGGCCCTTCATGTCCCGGCCGGCATCGAGCACGCGCGCCTCCACGCCGGCTGCCGCGTGCTGTGTCACGTCGGGCCAGACATCCGTCGCCACGCGCCGGGCGGCGCGTACGTGATTGATCCAGTCGCAATAGCCCGCCCCCAGCTCCAGCACCGAGGCGTTGGCCGGGATCCACCTCGCGAGGTGGCCGGCGATCACCTGCCACACCACGGTCCGGGCGCCGTCGGGCGTCAGGTGGGCGGAGTGATAAGAGGGCATCCGGGACGGCATCGTACCATCCGCGCGAGGCGCGGCACGGGGCGAACCGGTCTCCGGCGATGCCCCGGTCAGGCGCCGGGCCGGACGACCGGCGTGGAGGTGGTGCGGCGCTCCCGAAAGCGCCAGCCCTGCGGCGTCTTCACCAGCTGGTCCTCGTAGAGCACCATCTCCTCGAGCCGGTTCTCGGGAACGCCGGGCTCCCCTTTGAGGCCCAGCCGGAAGCCGTAGGCGCGTCCCGCGGCGCCACCCTTCGCTGGGACGGCCGTGATGTTGCTGATCCACCGGTGCAGCCCTGGCGTGACCGCCGCGGCCACGCGCGCGATCGCCTCGGTCCCCTGCGCGCGCAAGGCGCCGTTCACCAGCACGCCGTCCGAAGTGAACGTGTCCGCGAAGCGACGGCCGCCGTCGGCCGCGCTGTCGAGCGCCACATTGCCGAGCAGGTACAGCTGCTTGATTGCCACGAAGTCCGCCGCGCCAAGTACGTCTTTCCGCCCGGGCCGCTCCGGTGCGAATGCGGCCGACAGCGGCGCCAGTGCCGGGTCCGGCCAGTTGATCTGCGGCGTGGTGCCCACGCCTTCGTAGCGCCGGTACCCGATCCGCCAGCCTTCCGGCGTCATCACGAACCGGTGGTGGAGCAGCCCCGCGACACCGATCTTCACCGGCGCCCCACCCTGCTCGACGTTGAACGTCAGGTCGTAGCTGACGCTGCTGACCTCACCGCCCGGCGCGACAGCGATGACGAGATTCGAGTCCCAGTGGTGCAGCAGCGGCGCGTGCCCGCCCGACTGCTTGGCCGCCTCGGCGCCTGTGAACGTGGGGCCGTTGATGCGTTCGAAGCGCGTGTCCGGCGTGAACGGCTGGATGGAGAGCAGGCCTTTGTCGAACGGGCCGGAGTTGTCGTAGCCCACGTTGTAGCGGGCGATCAGGTTCTCGATCTCGTGGTAGTCCGTGGCCGTCCGCGCCGTGCCGGAGCTGGCACCGCGCATCATGCCGGGCAGTTCGGCCCGCGGCCACGTAGTCCCCGGGTGATACGTGCGCGTCTTCACGCGCCAGCCCTCCGGCGTCTTCACCCAGACGTCCTGATACAGGCCCGCCTCCACGAACGCCGTTCCCTCGCTCTGGACCACGTAGCCCCACCCCGTGATGCCAGACGGAAGCGGCTCGACATGCAGGTTGCTGAGCCAGAAGCGCCGGCCCTTCGACGCCAGCGACTGCGTGCCGATCGCCTTCCGCCCCCGGACGGTACCGGACGGCAGCACCCACTCACCGTCGGCCGTGAAGCTCCGCGCGAAGGCGCGACCCTCCTCGGCGCCCAGGCTGAGGTCGTGCAGACTCCGGCCGTAGAGGGTCTCGATCTCCACGTAATCGGCTCCCACAAGCGGGGATACCTCACCGTTCCGGACGGCTACGAGGCCGGGCACCGCGGTCAGACACGCCAGGGCAACAGCAGCAATTCGCGACATAGGACGCTCCGCGCGGGATTGTGCCATCGAGCGGACGAACTCGAACCGGAAAACACGAGGCGCGATGAGCGTTGACACCGGTGCGCCGAAGGCCTACCGTGACGGCTTCCCGTTAAAAGGAGCCTCGAGTCATGCGTACGTCCATCGCCTGTGCCGTTCTGACCGCCGCCGTCGCCGCCGCGTCCCTCGCCCCGTCCGCCCGCACACTGGCCGCGGAGCCAGGCAAGGGCGCCACGTTTGCCTCCATCGGGCCCCTGACCTTCGCGCCCGACGGCACACTCTTCGCGGGCGACACCGTCGGCGCCACCATTCTCGCGCTCGACCTGCGCAAGGCGTCCGGCACGAAGGGCACCGCCGATGTGGCCAATCTCGACCAGACCATCGCCGCCATGCTCGGCACCGACCGCACGCAGGTACTCATCACCGACATCGCCGTCCACCCCGCCACGAAGAACACGTACGTATCGGTGATGCGGGGCGAAGGCGCCGCCGCACAGCCCGCGCTCCTGCGTGTGGATGGCGCCGGCAAGGTGGAACTCGTCAACACCGCGGCGCTGACGTTCAGCCAGGTCGCCATCGGCGACGCGCCGAAGAAGGCCGCGTTCGTATCGCCGTTCTCGCTGGACTACGTGAAGGTCGGCCCCGAGTGGGTGCATCAGAACCCGCGCGTCCGCACCATCACCGATATGGCCTACGTGAACGGGCAGCTCATCGTGGCGGGCCTCTCGAACGAGGAGTTCAACTCGACGCTCCGCGCGATTCCGTATCCGTTCAAGGCCGCGGCCGGCACGACGAACGTCGAGATCTACCACGCCAACCACGCGCAGCTGGAAACGCGCTCGCCCATCTACACCTTCGTGCCGTACACGATCGGCGGGGAGCCGTCGCTGATCGCGGGATATCTGTGCACGCCGCTGGTCACGCTGCCGATCTCCAGCCTCAAGCCAGGCGCGCACGTGCGCGGCAAGACCATCGGCGAGTTCGGCAACGGCAACCGGCCGCTCGACATGGTGGTCTACAGCAAGGGCGGCAAGGACTTCGTGCTGATGGCCAACAACAAGCGCGGCGTGATGAAGATTCCGACCGAGCCGTTCGCGGGGGCCGCCACCATCACGACGCCGATCAAGGAGACCGGCGGCGTGCCGTTCGAGACCATCGCGTCGATGACCGGCGTCGAGCAGCTTGACGGCCTGGACGCCACGCGCGCCCTCATCCTTGCCCGTTCGGCCTCAAAGGGCCTCGACCTGCGCGCGGTCGCGCTGCCCTAGTCCGTCCGTTGTTCCGGCTTCGGCGTCAGCTCCTGCTTCTCACCGCCGCGGCGGCCATCTGCGTGGCCGTCGCGTGCCGTCCCTCGTCGGACGTCGCGATCACGCCCGACGTCCAGCTGGTGCACGCGTCCGGCTCACCGTCGTGGGTGGCCGTCGGCGGTCTGCCGGTCGGCGACCTTGACGCTCTGAGCGATATCACCACCGACGAGCAGTGGCAGGCGATCCTGCGCGTGTCCGTCAGCGCCGACGCCCCCGCCGTCGTCGGCCGCTACACCGTGGCGGACGGCGCGCTGCGCTTCACGCCGCAGTTTCCGTTCGACGCCGGCCGCAACTACACCGTCCGCTTCGACCCGGCGAAGCTGCCGCGTTCCGCGCGGCGCTCGGACCCGTGGCGCGCACGGGTGGTGACGACGGAGGTCTCCATGCCCAGCCGGACCGGGCTGGCCTCCACGCACGTGCGGCGCATCTTTCCGTCCGCCGAAGCCTGGCCCGCCAATCAGCTTCGCGTGTATGTGGACTTCTCGGCACCCATGAGCGGCAAGGGCGGCGCCGAGCATCTGCATCTGCTGGATGAGCACGGCCGGGAGATCGTCAACCCGTTCCTCCCCCTCGACTACGACTTCTGGAACGTCGACCGCACGCGCTTCACCGCGTTTCTCGACCCCGGGCGCGTGAAGTCCGGCCTCGTCCCGCGCAACGAGCTGGGCCCCGCGCTCCAGCCAGGCCGAAAGTACACCCTTGTCGTCGACCGCGAGTGGCGGGACGCGTTCGGCCAGCCGCTGAGCGACACGTTCAGGCGGGAGTTCCGGACGGTGGCGGCCGACGTGACGCCGATCGACATGGCGAAGTGGAAGGTCACGCTGCCGAAGGCCGGCACCACGGGCGCGGTGCTCGTGGAGTTCGGCGAGCCGCTGGACCGCGCGCTCATGCTGCGCTCGCTGGCCATCCGTGCCGCGAACGGGCGGGTCTTTCCCGGAGATGCCCACGCGGGCGAGGGCGACCG
>CAYNUO010000132.1:0-5935 GCA_964400405.1 uncultured Bifidobacteriaceae bacterium
GTGCCCCAGTGCAGCGGCACCACCTTCTTCACGCCGAGCAGCCGGCACGCGTGGGCCGCCGTGTCCGGTCCCATCGTGAAGCGGTCGCCAATCGGCAGGAACGCGACGTCCGGCTTGTAGATCTCACCGATGAGCTTCATGTCGCCGAAGATCGCCGTGTCGCCGGCGATGTAGATCGTGACGCCGTCTTCGAGCCGCACGACGAAGCCCGCCGGCTCGCCCATGTAGACCATCACGCCGTTGTCCACGTAGCCCGCGCTGTGGCGCGCGTCGACCATCGTGATGTGCAGGCCGTCCACGTCCACGCCGCCACCCTTGTTCATCGGCACCGTGTTCGTGACGCCCTTGCTGCCGAGCCACGTGCACAGCTCGAAGATGCCCACCACCGGCGCGCCCGTCTCCCGCACCGTCGACAGCAGGTCGTCGATGTGGTCGGAGTGGCCGTGCGTCACCAGAATCAGGTCGACCTTGCCGGGCTTGTGGAACGCCGGCGGGCACGAGGGGTTCCCCTGAAGCCAGGGGTCCACCAGCACCCGTTTCCCGCCGGGGGTGACGAAGAGAAACGTGCCGTGGCCGAGCCAGGTGATGGTGAGCTTCTGCATGGAGCGCATGATAGCCGAGCGTCAGCACAGCTCAGGTACACTGGAGGCGATGCAGGAATCGCCCCTGACCTTCGTCCGGCCGCATCAGCCCAAGCCGGCCTGGCTGAAGGTTCGCGCCCCCGGTTCGGAGAACTTCATCCGCCTGAAGTCCATCATGGCGGACCTGAAGCTCAACACCGTCTGCGAGGATGCCCACTGCCCCAACATCGGCGAGTGCTGGCACCACGGCACGGCGACGTTCATGATCCTCGGCGACATCTGCACGCGCGCCTGTTCGTACTGCGCGGTGGCGCACGGCAAGCCTGTGGTGACGGACCTCGACGAACCGCGGCGCGTGGCCCACGCGATCGTCTCGATGGAACTGAAGCATGCCGTGATCACGTCTGTTGATCGCGACGATCTGCCTGACGGCGGCGCCGCCATCTTCGCCGACACGATCCGGCAGACGCGCGCGCAGCGCCCCGAGTGCCGCATCGAAGTACTGATTCCGGATTTCCAGGGCAAGGAAGCGCCGCTCAGGACCGTGCTCGACGCCGGCCCGGACGTGCTGAACCACAACATCGAGACCGTGCCGCGGCTGTACCGCATGGCGCGATCGGGCGGCCGGTATCCGCGCTCGCTCGAACTGCTCGACCGCTCACGCACCTACGCACCGCACATCGCGACGAAGACCGGCATCATGGTCGGCCTCGGCGAGGAGCGCGACGAGATCCTGCAGGTGTTCGCGGATCTGCGGAAGGTGGGCGTGCAGATCCTGACGATCGGCCAGTACCTGCGGCCGAGCCCGGCGCACGCCGAGATGACGCGCTATTACCACCCGGACGAGTTCGCTGAACTGAAGGCCAGCGCGATGGCCCTCGGCTTCACGCACGTCGAGTCCGGCCCGCTCGTCCGCAGCTCGTACCACGCCCACGAGCAGGCCGACGCACACGAAGCCGCCCTCGCGCGGTAGGCCCCACCCGAAAGCAGGCGCCGTCTCGGCGCGCCCTGCCCCGTCACGGCAGCGACGCTCGTGTTAACGTCCGCCCAATGCAGAACTTCATTCGCGCCGTCGTCTGGTCGCTCGCATGCGTGGGTGCCGTCAGCAGCGTCCGCGCGCTCACCGGTCAGCAGGCATCACCGTTCGTCGGGGCACCCACGACGCACGTGGGCGTCATCGTCCGTGACGTGGACGCCACCGTGCGAAAGATGCAGGACACGTTCGGCGTCAGCATCCCCGCCGCCACGGTGACAGGAAAGACCGTGTGGAACGGCGACCCAGCAGGGCCGAAGGAGTGGCGCGTCAAGCTGACGTCGTTCGTGCTTGGCAGCATGACGCTCGAACTGGTGGAACCGCTCGACGCGGCCGGTCCGCACCGGGCCCATCTCGATCGGTTCGGCCCTGGCCTGCACCACATCGCGTTCATCACGAAGGACCGCGCCGAAGCGTTCGCCTGGCTCAAGGAGAAAGGCGGGCTGCAGGTGTCCCCGACCTATGTGGACATGAAGGAACTGCTCGGATTCACCGTCGAGGTCGCGCCGGACCCTTTGCGGCGATAGGAACGGCCGCCCGGAACCAGGCCGGCGCGGAGAGTCGGTGCGGTCGATCCACTCCTTGATCCAGCGTCAGCACGCTCACTGGACACTTCCAAGATTACGGCAGAGGTTACGTGTAAAGAACTTTGACGTCTATAAGACGTCACTGTTGACAACGCGCTGGGTCTGTTGAGAGGATGCCGCCGCAAACCCATTCGGTGCACCGGACACGCACAAATGCATGAGTTTGCCTGAGGCACAGATGACAGAACGTTCCCTCATTGCCAACAGATCAACCCGGACGCGGCGCCTCGCGGCGTGGTGCGCCCTTGTCGCGGTCACCGGGCTCGGCGCTCCCCGCCTCGCCAACGCTCAGGGCGACCAGGGGCCGCAGCGGATTCTGCAGGCCCGCGTAATGGGCGGCGACTTGATCATTCGTCTGGACCGTCTGGGTTCCCGCATACCGGGGGTCTGGCTGGCCGATCAGCCGATGGCGATCAGTGCCTTGGATGTTGCTGGCGGGACCATCCGAGTCACGCTGCCTGGGAACCTTCCGGTTGGCGCGTACCTCGTCCGCGTCGGTCTCTCGAATAACCCGAAGCTCGCAATGGGCGTGACGATCGGAAGCAGTGGCGCCGCCGGGGCCGCCGGCCCTCAGGGTCCGGTGGGGCCGCAGGGCCCGGCTGGGCCGCAGGGCCTCGCTGGAGCCGCGGGCCCGGCAGGCGCTCCCGGTGCCATGGGTCCGCAGGGCCCCGTAGGCGCGGCCGGTATGGCCGGTGCCGTTGGGCCGATGGGACCAGCGGGTCCACAGGGACCGGCCGGCGTGAAGGGTGCGGCCGGCCCCGCCGGACCAGCAGGTCCTCAGGGCCTGCCAGGAGTGGCGGGAGCGCAGGGACCCGCGGGTGAAGCGGGCATTACCGGACCGGCAGGCCCCGCTGGACCGGACGGAGCGCCTGGCGCGGTCGGGCCGCAAGGCCCGGCCGGTGAAGCCGGCGCATCCGGCCCCGCTGGACCGGCAGGACCTCAAGGTCCGTCCGGCCCCGTCGGTCCGCAGGGGCCGCAGGGGACTCCCGGTCCGCAGGGTCCCGCAGGCCCGCAAGGTCCCGCAGGTCCCCAGGGCCCAGTCGGTCCCAAGGGCGACAAGGGGCCGGACGGGATCGTCATCTTCGTTCAGGGCTGACGCGATGCGAGTGACTGTGCGCGTACCTAGTCCATTGAATTCCGGAGAACTCATGACTCGGAGACTTATGGCTCACTGCAGCTCAATCGGGATCGCGCGCATCACAGCGTGTTCCGTGCTGCTCGTGGGGATCCTGTTTGCTGTCGCCAGTCCGGCCGCCGCACAGCGCGGTCGAGACAAGAAGGATCAGCGCAGCGATGATCGCAGCGACGATCGGGCCGACCGCGGCGGTCCGCAGGAGATCCTCCAGGTCACGCTCGCGACGAACAGCCTGACCATCCGGGTCGATCGCCTCGGGTCGAAAGCCCCGCGCGTGTGGTTGGCCGAGCAGCCGTTGACGGTTGAGGCGCTGAACACGGCGGCCCGGACGATTCAGGTGGCGCTGCCGCCGAGCCTCGAGAACGCCACCTATCCCCTGAGGATTGGCTCGTCGAACCGCCCGGAGCTGGAGATCGATGTGACGACCGGCGTCGGCGGCGCGGCCGGCCCCGCAGGTGAGGCAGGTCCCGCGGGGCCCGAGGGCCCTGTCGGCCTGGCAGGCGACATCGGCCCGGCCGGTCCGGCTGGAGCGGCGGGTGCCCAAGGTCCCCAGGGGCCGGCTGGCCCCGCCGGTGCTGATGGTCTGGCCGGCCCGGCTGGGCCCGTTGGACCAGCGGGACCGCAGGGGCCTGCGGGTGACGCGGGCGTTCAGGGCCCGGCAGGTCCGGCCGGCGTTGCCGGTGCACCGGGTCTGCCTGGAGCGGCTGGTCCGGCGGGACCTTCTGGTCCGGCGGGTCCGGCAGGAAGCGCGGGTGCGCCCGGTCCGCAGGGTCCCGTGGGCCCCGCAGGCCTTCCGGGTGCTGCGGGTCCAGTGGGACCCGCGGGTCCGGCGGGTCCACAGGGTTCACAGGGTCCGGTCGGACCCCAGGGGGCGCCCGGCGCGCCGGGTCCCCAGGGTCCCGCGGGCCCGCAAGGTCCTCAGGGACCCACCGGTCCCCAGGGCGACCCGGGTGATCCGGCAACGTTTGAGCCCGTCGCTTAGTTGCGGACGAGTGGCTTTGGGGGACGTATGACAAAGGTATTCACGGCCAATCAGGGTTTCCGCCGGACACTTCACGTCACGGCGCGGTGCGTGCTGACAACGGCGATCGCCTTTGGCGCAGCCGGCACGGCCGCCGCGTCGGGTCCGAACGACAACGACTCCAGGGACAGCGACGGACCGCTGGTGCTGAAGGCCGTCTTCGCGGGTAACGGGCTCCTCGTCCGCGTAGATGAACTGAAGCGCCGGGTGCCGAACGTGTGGCTGGGCGATCAACGGTTGGTGGTTGAGGCCGTGGACTCGGCCGAGAACACGATTCGCGTGGCGCTTCCGGCGAACGTCGCACCCGGAACGTATCCGGTGAGAGTGGGGCACTCCAGCCGGCCCGCGCGCTCTCTCGCGCTGACGATCGGCGCGCCCGGCGTCTCGGGTCCCGCAGGCCCGGCGGGCCCCGCGGGGCCTCAGGGTCCGGCAGGCATGCCGGGGCTCGACGGCCCCGCCGGCCCGGACGGTGCGCCAGGCATCGCAGGACTGCAGGGTCCGGCTGGCCCGGCTGGGCGAGCCGGCATCGCCGGCCCCGCGGGCGCCGTTGGTCCTCAAGGACCGGCGGGGATCGCTGGCGCGGCTGGTCCGGTCGGTCCGGCTGGCCCGATGGGCGCGCCAGGCGTGGATGGCCCGGCGGGTCCCCAGGGTCCGATGGGTATGGCGGGCATCGCGGGGCCGGCTGGCGCTGCGGGTGCTCCGGGCGCAATCGGTCCGCAGGGACCCGCAGGCCCAGCCGGTGCAGCCGGCGCCGCCGGCCCAAGTGGTCCCCAGGGCCCGCAGGGAGCGGCTGGACTTCCGGGCCTGCCCGGTGTGGCTGGGCCCCAGGGCCCCGTCGGTCCGCAAGGTCCGGTGGGACCAGCGGGTCCGAAGGGTCCGCAGGGAATTCCCGGCGAGAACCTCTTGATTGGCGGCGGCTCCTTCTGATGGTTCATGGGCGCGGCCCGGCCCCCAAGCAGGTGACGCTTCAGTAGACCCGCAGATGACGCGCTCCGTCGTGATGAGGCTCGCGGTGGGGTGTGCTCTTCTGCTGCCGACCGTCGTGTCGGGCGGTCAGGCCAGTGCCCCAGCACGACGGCCGCTTGCTGATGCGCCAGCGTCGGTATACGCGTGGCAATCGCGGAACGCCGTGCCGATCACGCTGACGGATACACGTCCCACTGGCGCACGCGCCGGTGTGACGGTCACCGGCTGGGTGACCGGACCCGTCGAGGGGGCGCAACTCCAGCTTCACCTGACTTCCGTTGACGGCCGGAATGCCCGTGCCAACAGAGTCGTCGAGGCCGGGGCCGACGGCCGCTTCGAGATCGATCGAGTTCCGCCGGGGTCCTACTCGCTGCGGATGACCGACTACGGGTCGAAGGCACCGGGAATCGCCGGGGAGACGCCAGTGCCCGCGACGGTCGTTGTCGGCAAGGACGACGTCACGCTCACCATTCCCCGTTTCGCCGGAGTGGAAGTGACCGGGTATGCGCAGGACCGCAGCCGGTCACTCAATGGATTCGCCGGACTGGAGGTCGCGTTTCGACCGGTCGCCGATTCACCCGGATCGGCCCGCGCGGTGATCACCGGCGCCGA
>CAYNUO010000133.1:0-5912 GCA_964400405.1 uncultured Bifidobacteriaceae bacterium
CGCCGCCCACATTGAAGAGCAGGATCGCTTCCCCGAAGAGCCTCACCTTCGGGTGAGTGACGACGGCCAGTGCTCCTCCCGCGAGCAGGATCCGCAGTTCCGTCGGGCCGACGCCGAAGTGGCTCATCGTGAAGACACCGCGCGCATGCGTCGCGAGAAACGCCTCGGCCGCCACCATCAGATAGGCGGCCAGCACGGCGAGCGCGAGGACCGGCGTCATGAAGCCGGAGAGCGCCATCCCTCCAAGCAGGCACGCCGTTCCGGCGACGTCGACGACGTGGTCAACGTAGTGCCCGTACCGGGGCCGCTGCTGGTTCCGCACGCGCGCGAGCGTACCGTCAAGGCTGTCGCCGAACCAGTTGATGCCGAGGCAGACCACGACGAGCAGCAGCCCGAGTGGCGTGACGCGTGCGAGCCAGAAGGCGCCGCCGGCGCCGACCATGGCGGCCAGGGCCAGCGCGGTCAGGTGGTCCGAGTTCACCCAACCCGGCATCCGGTGCGCAAGCCAGAGCAGGATGCGGCGCTCGCTCGTGGCGAGCACGCTCGTCATGACCCGGGTGGGACTCTGGAAAGTGGCAGCAGGCATCGTTGTCGTCGGCATCACGTCCTCCTGACAGGCAATGCGCGGACCCACGCCGGATCGGCTCACGAGCCGGTTTCCGCGCCGTTGACGCATTGCGGGATGGAGGTCTTCCGATGTCTGCATCCCACTTCGTATCCCTGTCGACGGTGTTGCTCGTCCTGTGGGCGATGCCGGGCCGTGCGGCGGCGGAGCTGCGTCCGGATACCGCACGAGGCTGGAGGGCGTATGTGGCCGATACGGAGCACCGCTTCCGGTCGGAGGCCCACTCGGCGCGGGGGTTTCTCGGGGTCGACTTTGAACCTGACGCAGCCGCCGTCCGCCAGAGCGTGAGCCAGGGCGCGGTGGTCATGCGCCGCGTCCACCGTCAGGACGATCGGCGGGCCGACGTACCGGCGGGGCTGGTGCATCACTGGCGCGGCCTGATCTTCGTACCCGGCATCACCGTGCGGGACCTGCTCGGGCGTCTGCGGCGGGAGGCGCCGCCGGAGCAGGCGGAGGACGTCCTCGTGTCGCGCGTCCTCGGTGCCGGCGACGGCTGGATGCGCGTCTACCTCCGGCTGCGGCGCCGCAAGATCGTGACGGCGGTCTTCAACACCGAGCATCTGGTGCGGTTCGCCGAGTACGGTGGCTCGCGCGCGTCGAGCGTCAGCGTGGCGACCCGCATCGCCGAGGTGAGCGACCCCGGCGGCCCGGATGAGCACGAACGCGCGATTGGCGACGACCGGGGTTTTCTGTGGGGGCTGAACGCCTACTGGCGCTTCGAGGATGTGCCCGGAGGCGTGCTGGCCGAGTGCGAGTCGGTCAGCCTGAGCCGGCGGATTCCAGCCGTCGTACGTGTCGTGGCAGCCCCGCTCGTGGAGCGCACGGCGCGCGAGTCACTCGAGCGGACGCTCACCCTGTTCAGGAGCCACTACGGGCGCCCGTAGGCGAGGGCCCGGCGTCATCCGGCGGCCGCGCTGGTGGTGACCGGCTCGATGACGTCCGACGCCAGCAGCAGGAGGACACCGCCGCCGACCGCGCCTGCTCCGAGCCCGGCCGACTCCCACAGCGCCGCGAGGCCGCAGGCGATCAGCACCGCGGCTTCGATCCGGTCTCCCCAGCGCACCCACCGGCGTGTGCGATGGAACTGCGCGGTCCAGAGGCCGGGGAATGCCCGTCGCGTGAACCAGTTGTGCAGCCGCATGGTGACGGCCACGATTGCGGCGACGAGGCCGGCGGCAAACGCCGCGCGCCCTGCTGTCGGGAGCGTCCGCGCCGTGAACCAGAGCAGGACGACGAGCGCACTGGCAAAGAGACTGGAAGCCAGCTGGTGGAACTGCCACCAGAAGACGGCCTTCGCGATGGGCGCGGGGGCGACAGGCGGCGGGATGACGTCTGTCAGCGTCGCCCCGGTGTGCAGCGCCCTGAGCGCGCTGACGAGGTCACGCGTCGTCGGGAAGCGCGCGGACGCATCCTTCCGCAGGCATCGCTCGACGACCGACGCAAACGCGGCGCCGGTGCCGCTCTCGAACGGAGGCCGTCCGGCCAGCGGCTCCGGTTCCGCGGTCAGGACGCGGGCGATCGTCGTCGCCGGATCGCCCGTCGCGAACGGATGCCGTCCGGTCGCCAGCTCGTGAAGCAGCACGCCCAGGGCAAAGTGGTCGGACCGGGCGTCGACGGGCTGGCCGAGCAGCTGCTCGGGCGACATGTACCCGGGCGTGCCGAGCAGGGCGCCGTCGCCTTTGGCGTCCGCGCCGGTCGCGGCGTCGCGTGCCTGTGCGAGGCCGAAGTCCAGCAGCTTGACGGCCGCCGGAATGGCGTCGTCGTGGTCAACGCGCATGACGTTCTCGGGCTTGAGGTCGCGATGCACCAGGCCGGCGGTGTGTGCGGCGTCGAGCGCGGCCGCGATCGCCGCGGCGGTTTCGACCAGGCGGGGCAGCGGCAGCGGCCCGCGCCGGCCTTCCTCGCGGAGCGTTTCACCGGTGAGGTACTCGCCTGCGATGTAGAGGCGTCCGTCGAATTCCTCGAGCGCGTACACCGTCGCGATCCCCGGATGGTTCAGCCCGGCTGCTGCCCGGGCTTCCCTGCGGAGCCGCGCCCGTCGCGCTTCGTCCATCGTGAAGCGGCCCGGCAGCGCCTTGAGGGCCACCCGGCGTCCCAGCCTCGTGTCCTCGGCGGCATAGACGACACCCATGCCGCCGACGCCCAGCACGTGGAGGATGCGGTACGGCCCGAGCTGCTGGCCCAGCAGCGAGACCGGCGCGTCGAAGATGCCCGTCAGCGTCGCCGCGACCGCGGGCGGCTGGTCCAGGAAGCCCGCGCTGCGCTCGTGTGCGGCGAGCAGCGACGCGACCTCCCTCCGCAGTCCGGCGCGTTCGCGGCACGCCGCGTCGAGGAACGCCTCGCGCCCGGCGGGAGGCTGTTCGAGGGCCTGATGGAAGAGGGCGGCCGCTTCGCCCCAGGTGTCCGCGTTCATCGCGCGCCCGTCAGTTCCCGCAGCAGCCAGGCCCGCGCGACCGTCCAGTGGCGTTTCACGGTGGCCGGTGAGATCGCGAGCGCATCCGCGGTTTCCTCGACCGTCAGGCCGCCGAAGTACCGCAGCTCGACGATTCGTGCCTGCGTGGCGTCGAGCGCGGCCAGGCGGGTCAGCGCCGTGTCCAGCGCGACGAGGTCCATGCCCGTGCCGTCCTCGGGGCCGGGATCGCGCAGCAGGCCTTCGTCCAGGGTTACCTGCACCTGGTGACTGCCGCGTTTGGCGGCATGCCGGGCACGCGCGCGCTCCACGAGGAGGCGCCGCATCGAGATGGCGGCGATGGCCAGGAAGTGCGTGCGGTCGGTCCAGGCCGGCGTGGTCTCGCGCGCCAGTCGGAGATACGCCTCGTGGACCAGCTCGGTCGCCTGGATGCTCGGCAGGTGCTCGCGGTGCACGTAGCCGTCCGCGATGCGCCGCAGCTCGAGGTACGTGTCCTCGACGAGGTCAGCCGCGTCCGGACGCTTCGGGCGATCCACGCCCGAATTATCAGGGAAGTCGGGAGCGCGTACGCACTAGACGCGCGACCCCGGGCGCCGCGTGATCGTGGGCAGCGCGGGCCGGCGGTACTGCCGCTCGATCGCGAGCATGTCGAGGTCGAGCGACGCCAGGTCCTCGATCGCGACCAGCGGGAACTCCGTTGCGCGCGGCAGCTCCAGCGCCTTTGCGTAGCCGCCGCACGCGCCGCAGAACTGCAGGCGGCGGCCCGGCTGCTCCGGGTCGGGCGCGGCCGTGATGAAGTCCTCGCCGTCGTTGCCGCAATAGACGCAGCGGTAGCTGCCCATCGTCCAGCCGAGCGCGCAGAACGCGCAGCGCAGCGTGTGTCCGGACTCGCCGGTCTCCATCAGCGCCGGCCACGAACCGCACGCGGGGCAGAAACCACGGTCCCAGGCGCCGACCGCCTCGGCGAGCGCCTGTCCGGGAGCTGCGGCCGCGCCGTCGAACAGCTGCCGCTGCAGCAGGTGGGCGAGCGGCGCCACGGCCAGTTCCGCCATCAGCCACAGCAGGTCCGGGGCGACGCCCGCGTGCTGGGCGAGCGCGCGAACCTGCGTCTGGTCGCGGCCGAAGCAGGCAGAGATCACGGCGGCCGGCGCGAGCGGGCCGTCGAAGGCGGTCTGGATGGCCCGGGCGGCCGGCTCGGTCCGGCCCGTGGCGAGCCGCTCGCAGAAGTCACGGAGGGCCAGCCCGAGCAGATGCTGGGGCAGGGGCACCGGTTCGCCGAACAGCGCGGGAATGCCGTCGCGGAGCTTCGCGGCCACGTAGCGGCCCGGCAGCGAGAGCCGGGGCAGCCCGCCGGCCACGAACATGTCGACCAGTTCCAGCTCCCGCGTGAGCAGATTGCGCTGCAGATCGAGCGCGGCGGCCAGATCGGGCCGATCCGCGTGGATTTCGAGGAGCCGGTCGTGCAGGCGCTGGAGCGGGGCGGACATGACCGGTCCGAGGTTTATGGCACACCTCCCGAGGGGGCGCAACACGGCTGGGCTATAATCCGTCTGTCCCCCACGAGGAGTGCATTCCGATGATTAACGTCTCTCCGGTCGCGGCGTCCAAGATTTCTGAGCTTCTGACGGAAGAGGGCAAGGCCGGCAGCGGCCTGCGCGTCTTCGTCCAGGGCGGCGGCTGCTCCGGGTTCCAGTACGGCCTCATGATCGAGGAAGCCGGCGGCGCCGGCGACCAGGTGTTCGAGTCCAACGGCATCAAGCTGTTCGTGGACCCGGTCAGCGTGAGCTACCTGCAGGGTGCTGAAGTCGACTTCGTCGACACGGTGACCGGCGGCGGCTTCACCATCAAGAACCCGAACGCGACATCCACCTGCGGTTGCGGCTCGTCCTTCAGCGTCGAGGGCGAAGGCGGCGGCGGTCACGGTCACTCGCACTAGTCACGCGCCGGCCGTGAGGCCGGCCGTTTCCTGCCTGCCGTGACGACTCTCCCCGACGTTCGTGATCTCAAGCCCGCCGGCGGCAAGCGGTCGAGCAAGCGGGAGCAGATTCTCAACGTCTTCCTGAACCAGGAAGGCCACCTCAGCGCCGAAGAACTGGTCGCGCGCATCCAGCGCGAGGACAAGCGCGTCAGCCGCGCCACCGTCTACCGGACCCTCCAGTGGATGGTGGACGCCAACATCGCCAGCAAGGTCGACTTCGGCGACGGCCTCGCGCGTTACGAGCGCTCCTACCGGCACCCGCGGCACTACCACCTCATCTGCAGCAAGTGTCACCGCTCGTTCGAGTTCATGAGCTCGGACATCGAACAGTTCGTCGACGAGGTCGCGGCGTCGCGCGGGTTCTCGGCCACGCAGAGCGTGGTGCAGATCCACGGCGTGTGCGAGGACTGCCAGCAGGGCCGGCCGGCGGGCTCGGACCACGGCCTGAGCGAGCTCCTGTTTGCGCGCGACGCGCTGCGCATGGCGATCGCGACGGAGCGGAGCGGGCTGCAGTTCTACACCCGCGCCGCGAAGCTCACGAAGGATGTCCGCGGGCGGTCGATCTTTCAGAAGCTCGCGGAAGAGGAGCGGCATCACCTCGGCACGCTCGAGGGCCGCTACGCCGAACTGCTGAAGCGCGACCCCGAGCTCGAAACACGGCCGACGTTCCTCTTCTTCAAGGGCGCGGCGCACGGGCTGTTCGCCGAAGGCGCGGACCGTCTGCTGCAGGGCGTGGACGACCAGCAGGCGCTGCTCGTCGGCATCCGCTGCGAGCGCGGCTCGCACCAGTTCTTCAAGAAATACGGCGAGCGCTTCGAGGACTCCGAGGGCAAGCAGATCTTCCTCGAGTTCGCCGCCGAGGAGCGCGAGCACCTCGACCTGCTGATGCGCGAGTACCG
>CAYNUO010000134.1:0-3858 GCA_964400405.1 uncultured Bifidobacteriaceae bacterium
GGCACGCCGATCCGCTGGCTGTGGAAGGCCACGGCCTGCGCGTGGTTGCCGGCCGACGCCGCAATGACACCCGCCTGGCGCTCCTCGGCCGTCAGCGCCAGCAGGCGGTTCAGCGCGCCCCGCTCCTTGAACGACGCCGTGAACTGGTGGTTCTCGAACTTGAGGGAAATCAGCGCCCCGGTCAGGGCCGAGAGAGTGCGGGACACCAGGAGCGGGGTCGCCAGCACACGGCCCTGGATGGCGGTCGCCGCGCGGCGGACAGCAGCGATATCGGGAGACGTCGACACTTTTGCAGTGTACGACGGGTACATGGGCTCCGCCCCTCCCGTTGGCCGCGTCCATGTGGTAGCGTCCACGGCAACGCCCGGCAGGGCTCTATACACTCCAAGGAGAACACGCACCATGAGAATGCACGCGGTACTCGCGGCCGTGCTGTTGACGACAGCGGCCTCCACGGCGCTTGCCCAGAATCCCCCGCAGCCGATGAGCTTCTTCCTGACCAGTGCCGGCCCCGGCGATGGCGCCAAGCTCGGCGGCATCGAGGGCGCCGACAAGCACTGCCAGACGCTGGCCGCCGCCGCCGGCAGCACCAAGACCTGGCGGGCCTATCTGAGCCAGCAGGCCGTGGGCGGCAAGCAGGCCGTGAACGCCCGTGACCGGATCGGCGCGGGCCCCTGGTACAACGCCAAGGGCGCCAAGATCGCCGACAACGTCGCCCACCTGCATGGAGACACGCTCGACCAGGCCAGGGTCGGCAACAACCTGAGCCGCACCACGGTGCTCAACGAGAAGGGCGAGAACATGAAGGGCGCCGGCGATACGCCGAATCAGCACGACGTGCTGACGGGCTCACAGCCGGACGGCACGACGTTCCCCGCGGGCCAGGACAAGACGTGCGGCAACTGGACGAGCAACAGCGAGGGCACGGCCCAGCTCGGCCACTTCGACCGCACGGGCGGCGGCAACACGTCGTGGAACGCCGCGCACCCGAGCAAGGGCTGCAGCCAGCAGAACCTCGTGTCCACGGGCGGGAACGGCCACTTCTACTGCTTCGCGATCAACTAGTCGCCGTACGACCGCGGGGCCCGGCGCAGCGTCCGATGCTGCGCCGGCTCCGCACCCCGCCTGTCTATTTCTGGGGCACCGCCGTCGACTGGTGCTGCACCATCCGCCACTCGCCCTTCGCGTCCTTGAGATACGCCCGGCTGTAGAGCAGGCGTCCGGCCGTCGCGCGGGCGCCGTCGAGGCGGTAGTCGAGTGTGCCGTGCACGAGCGCGACGGGTCCGTGGACCTGCACCCGGGACGGCGTCACATCCATCTGCTTCATGTCGCACCGGCCGACCGACGCGAGCTGATCGGCCCGGTGATGCACGATGCCGCTCTGCACGATGAACACCAGATCCTCGTGCAGCAGGCGCTCCATCAGCGGCAGGTTGCACGTGCGGAAGGCCTCGCCCCACGAGATGTCCGTGCGACGTACGGCATCGGCGTCCTGCGCCCGCGCGGTTGCACCCGCGGCCGCCATGACACACGCCACTGCGACAAGCATCCGTCTCATGTGATTTCCCCCCCTACCTGCGCTTGCCCGGCTTTGCCGGATTGACGATCCGGAACCGCTGCACGCGGTAGCTCTCACGGGTCTCGCCGACATAGAGATTGCCCCGGGAGTCCACATCCATGCTGTGCGCGGTGATGAAGGCGCCGTGCTGGTGCCCACCCTGCCCGAACGAGCCGACGATGGTCAGGTCGCTCCTCCGGAGGATCCACACCTTCGCATTGCGTCCATCGAGCACGTAGAGCCACCGTTGCTCCGGGTCAGGCGAGAACGCCACTTCGCCGACGGTCCCGTATCCGCCGGACGTGGGTGCGATGAACACCTCCCTGACGAAGGTGCCGTCTGTCCGGAACACCTGCAGGCGGTGATTCGCCCGGTCGCACACGTAGACCAGGCCGTCCCGGCTGACCTTCGCGCAGTGTACGGTGGCGAACTCGGTCGGCGGGGGTCCGGCCGGCACGTAGGGCTGCGGGTTGACGCTGGACCCCGGCGGCTTGCCGTAGGCGCCCCAGTGGCGTTTGTAGGCCCCCGTTTCCGCGTCGAACACGATGACGCGGTGGTTGCCGTATCCGTCAGCCACGTACAGCTCGTTCGCCTTCGGCTCGACATGCAGCCCGGCGGGCTGGTTCATGTTCACGGTATCCGCGTCGCCCTTGCTCTGGCCCCGCCGGCCGATCTGGAGCAGGAACTTCCCGTCCGGCGAGAACTTCAGCACGTGGGTGCCACGGTCCTGCACATCCCGGCTGTCACGGAGGTTGTTGCTGGAGATCCAGATGTTGCCGCGATGATCGATGAACATGCCGTGCTCGGACGACGGCCACTCGTAGCCCGGTCCCGGGCCACCCCACGACCGCAGCACGTTGCCGGCCTGGTCGAACTCGATCACCGGCGGCGCCGGCTGGCAGCAGGCGGCGAAGTTGAAGTCGGTGTGGGATTGCGGCCGGTTGGTGATCCAGACGTGGTCGCTGGCGTCCACGCCGACGCCCGCCACCTCGCCGAGCACCCAGTTGTTCGGCAGGGGCTTCGGCCAGGACGGATCGAACTCGAAGCGCGGCACGTCGGCCGGCGCTGCCACCGCAGCCGGAGCCGGCGGTGCGGGACGCGGCACCACGTCCCACGCGCTCCGCTTCAGCCGCAGCTTGTACATGCTGCGATAGGTGCCGATGTAGAGGCCCTTGCCGTCGGCGTCACCCAGGCCGACGTTGGTCACCTGCTCGCCGGCCGGCAGATTGATGGTGGCGATCACCTTCCCGTCCGGATTGGCGATCCACGTGCCGCCGTAGATGAAGCCGTTCCGGTCCACGCGGAAGCCGTCCGCCCCGCGATTGATCCATCGGACCAGGTTCGTCACCGACCCGTCGGGCAGGACGGTGTAGCGCTGAATGGCGCCACCGAGCCCGACGTAGAGATACCGCTCGTCAGGACTGAACGCGATCCCGTTTGCCGCCACGCGGGCCACCAGACGCACGCGCCCGTCGGGCGTCCAGCGGAACACGCCCTGGAAATCGAGTTCCTTGTCGGGACTGGTCGCGAAGCCGCCGAGGAGTTGCGCGCCGAGGTCGGTGAAGTAGATCGAGCCGTCCGACTTCACGGCGAGATCGTTGGGGCCGTTGAGCCGCTTGCCATCCCACTTGTCGGCGAGGATCGTCCGGGAACCATCCTTCTCGCGCCGCGCGATGGCGCGGTCGCCGTGGGCGCAGAACACGAGCCGGCCTTCGCGGTCGAGGCCGAGGCCGTTGGTGCCGAGCACCGCGATCTGGAGACGCCCGTTGTCGAGCGCGCGGACCTTGCCGATTGCCGGTGAGCCGGGCGCGAGGTCCGCGGCGAGGCCGGCCTTCTCCATCAGGACGCTGAGCTGCTTCGAGGCCGGATTCCACTTCCAGATCCGGTTCGAGCCCATGTCGGAAAAGGCCAGGTACCCGCCGTCGTCGGGGACCCAGGTGGCGCCTTCGGTCGCACCGAAGAAGTCCGCCTTGACGACCTCGAGGCCAGCCGTGGAGTCGAGGATGGCGTCAAGCTCTCCGTCCAGCCGCTCCACCGCTGGCACAGCCGGCGCGCCGCTCTGCCTTGCGATGACCGGCCAGACGCCGGCCACGCCGGCGCACAGAACCAGGGCAGTACCGAACAGCATCCGCTTCATCAGGTCGCTCCGAGAACGCACTGGCCGCAGCCAGGCGGACCGGAGCCTACCACGCGACCGGACGGACCACACCCGCCCGGCGGCGGCCGCCCGGCTACGACGCCCGGCTCTGATGCGCGTGATGGTCGAGGAACTCGAGCACGTACTCCCGGCTCTCGTGATA
>CAYNUO010000134.1:3958-5683 GCA_964400405.1 uncultured Bifidobacteriaceae bacterium
GCGAGCGACACGCACTGCTGCGTGCCGAGCGAGAGTTCCGCCGGCCGCTGCTCCGCCACGTCGCCGATGCCCAGCAGGTCCAGATAGCGTTCGACGAGGTCCGCCCGTTCCGTGCGGCTCTTCGTCACGCAGGCCCGGTCGACGGCCAGCCTGACGTTCTGGCGCGCTGTCAGCCACGGCAGCAGGCTGGGCGACTGGAACACGACAGCGCGTTCCGGGCCGGGACCGTCGATCTCCTTGCCCTCGATGATGACGCCGCCGAGCGTGGCGCGCTCGAGCCCCGCGATCATCGACAGTACGGTGGACTTCCCGCATCCCGAGTGTCCCAGCAGGCAGACGAACTCGCCCTCCTGCACGTGCGCGTTGACATCCTGAACGGCCGTGACGGCTCCACCGGCGGTGTGAAAGGTCTTCGTCAAACCCGAGAGTTCCAGTGGCGCGTACATCACTCGCCCTCCATCGCGGCAGTCAGCACGGCGGTGTTGCCCGCCGTCGCACGTGTCTTCCCGCTGGATCCCCGGCCGACCGCGGACGGTCCGTTGGCACCTGTCAGCGCCTGAACGACATCGGCCCGAACCCGCTCGGCCTCCTGGTCGTGCACGAGGTGCGACATGTCCCGCGGTCTCGCCAGCGGAACGGCCACACCCTTACCCAGCGTGGCCTTCGGGCCGCGCGTCAGCGGAATGATGCGGTCCGCCAGCAGCAGCGCCTCTTCCACGTTGTTGCTGATCATGACGACCGTCACGGGCTTCTCGCGCGACGAGCACATCCGCGCCAGCTCCTGCTGCAGCGACCCGCGCGTCAGCGCGTCCAGCGCGCCGAACGGCTCGTCGAGAAACAGGATCTCCGGGTCGGTCGCGAACGCCCGCGCGATGGCGACGCGCTGACGCATGCCACCCGAGAGCTGCCCGGGCCGGCGGTGCAGGGCGTTGCCGAGGCCCACCTTCTCGAGAAAGGCCGTCGCGTGCGCCTTCTGCTGCTCTTTCGACCACTCGGGCTTCGCGGCCTGCACGCCGAGCCGCACGTTCTCGAGCGCCGAGAACCACGGCAGCAGCGAGTAGTTCTGAAACACGATCGAGACGTCCGGCCGGATGCCGGTGAGCGGCACGCCGCCGATCGTCACCGTGCCCGTGTCGGGCCTGGTCAACCCCGCGGCCAGGCTGAGGAGCGTCGACTTGCCGCAACCCATGCTGCCGACGATGGCCACGAACTCGCCCCGCTCCACGGCGAGGTTGACGTCATGGAGGATCGGGCGCGGACCGAAGGCCTTGGAGACGCCCGCGATCTCGATGAAGGCCATCAGGCGGCCCTCAGCTTCGCCTCGGCGAAGGCCATCAGCCGGTCGAGCGCGAAGCCGATGAACCCGATCGTCAGGATCGCCAGCAGGATGTGCGCGTAGATGAGGCTGTTGTATTCCTGCCACAGGAAGCCGCCCACGCCAGGCGTGCCGGTGAGCATCTCGCTCGCGACGATCACCAGCCACGCGATGCCGAGGCTCAGCCGGAAGCCGGTGAACATGTACGGCAGCGTGGCCGGCAGGATGATCTTCAGGAACGCGGTCGTCCGCGAGAGCCGCAGGACCTTCGCGACGTTCCAGTACTCCTGCGGAATCGCCGTGACGCCCATCATCGTGTTGATGACCGTGGGCCACATCGAACAGACCGCGATCGCGAAGAGCGCTGCCGGCTCGGACTTCTGGAAGATCACGAGTCCGAGCGGCAGCCA
>CAYNUO010000135.1:0-5469 GCA_964400405.1 uncultured Bifidobacteriaceae bacterium
CGTGTATCGCGCCGTGGTCCACGGCCGTGATCAGCGCCGACGGTCACCTCGTCCCCTGCTGTACCTACGTCAACCCGTCTGCCAACGGGAAGGGGCGGCTGTTCGACTTGAATCACGGGTCGCTCGCCGACGCCCTGCGCAGCGAGGGGCGCAAGGCGCTCATGCGCGCCCATCTGGACGATGACCTCGCCGAGGAGGCGCCGTACTGCGTGCCGTGCCGCGACTGGCGTGCCGTGCAGATTCCGGCCCTGGGCCGCCGCTGGAGCCTTGCGCTGCTGCGCCGGGTCGCCCGCTGAGCGGCCGCGTCTCGGCCGCCGCCGTCTGCCAGTCGGCCGCTGACTAGGCCGAACGTCGCATGCGCACCCGGGCCGGCACGGGTTTCGGCGCGGCGACCTGACCGAGCCCGAGGGTCCGGCTCACCACCAGCACTTCATCCACAGGCCCTCGCGCGGTCGCCCGTGAGTTGATGGCCCTTCGCGCTGGAATGCGGCGGAGCAGCAGGCCGGCGTCCGACGCCTCGCTCTCCCCGAACAGACGAAGGATGACCGGGGCAGACGAGTTGGAGAGCACGATCGACGCCCCGCGGTGGCTGGCGGCAACGAGGCTGTCGCGCAGCCGTCGCTGGTCGAGCTCGCTGAAGCCGCCGGCCGTGTACTGGGCGAATCGCGCGGTCTCCGACAGCGGCGCGTACGGGGGGTCGCAGTAGATGAAATCCCCGGCGCCGGCCCGGCCCAGGGGCTCGTCGAACGCAGCCAGTTCGAGACGTACCCCGGGCGCCCGGAGCAGGCGGGAGACATGCGCGATGCGGACGGGGTCGCAGATCCGCGGCTGGGTGTAGCGCCCCACGGGTACGTTGAACGCACCGCGGCGATTGACCCGGAAGAGGCCGTTGAATCCGGTCCGGTTGAGGTAGATGAACATCGCAGCCATCGACGGGGACTGGGGCAGTGCACCCGATGCCCGGGACGGATTGAACCGCTCATCCCGGACTTCGTAGTAGAACGCCGGACGGCGCGCGTGCAGGGACGCCAGTTCTTCCAGCTCCGCGGTGACGGCGTCCGGCTGGTCGCGGACGGCCTCGTAGCAGCCGATGAGGTCCCGATTGCAGTCGCTCAGCACGGCCTCTCGTCCGTCGAGACGTCCCGACCCCGCCAGATCGAAGAACACGGCGCCGCTGCCCACGAACGGCTCGATGTAGCGCGTAAACGTAACCGGGTAGTACGCGCGGATGGCCGGCAGCAGTTGACGTTTGCCGCCCGCCCACTTCAGAAGCGGCCGGCACGGATCAGGCATGGATGGAGAGGGAGGCACTACCTGCCTTATCGGCTGGCGGCGTCGCGCCGATACGGGGGAGGTGCGCGCGGGATGAATGGGAGATCGAGGTGGTAGATTTGGCGCGTGCGACGGGCAAATGGGCCAGGCTGATGACACGGTGTGGTGACGTCCGTGTGACCCAAAGGGCGAAGCTGTCCCTTCGTGTCATAATAGTGGCCTCGCTATTGCCCGTCTTCGTCGCGCTCCAGGGCTGCGCGGCCGAAGACGGTGCCGTCACGCCGGTCTACGACCCCGCCACGCGCGACCTGGTCCGGCTCGACTACGACGTCGACCGGGACGGCCGGGTGGATGTGCGGACTTTCATGGCCAATGGCAAGCCCGTGCGCCTCGAGGGCGATCAGGACAGGGACGGCAAGATGGATCGCTGGGAGTACTACGGCGCGGACGGGCAGTTGCTGAAGCTTGGTACGTCGAGCGGCCGCGACGGCGTCGAGGACACGTGGCTGTTTCAGGACGGCGCGTCCCGGCGCATCGAGATGTCGACGGGCCGCGACGGCGTCGTCGACCGGTTCGAGTACTACGAGGGGCCCCAGCTGGTTCGTGTGGAGACTGACGTCAATAGGGACGGCACCGTGGACCACTGGGAGGACTACGAGGGCGGGAACCTGCGGGTGCTTCGGATGGACGACGAGCAGCACCCCGGCCGGCCCGTACGAAGACTGACCTACCGGGAGGGCGCCGAACCCCTCCTCGAACTCGACCTCGATGGCGACGGGGTGTTCCAGGCGGCGCTGCGATGAGCCGCGCGTGCCTCGCCGCGGTGTTCGTCTCCGCGCTGCTGATGTGGCCGTCCGCGGCACTCGCGCAGCTGGGCCGGCCACTCGAGACGGCCGGCATCACGTGGACGCCGACGCTCGCGCTGCGCGACGTCGGCACCGACAGCAACGTCTACGTCCTGCCGGCGGGCAGCCCCGATCGGACCGCGACCTTCACGCCCAGCGTCACGGCGAAGGCCACGACACGGCTGCTGACGCTGCAGGGCGATGGCATCCTCGATTTCGTGTATTTCGAGAAGTACACGCAGGAACGCATGTTCAACCGCAAGGCCAACGGCCGCATCCAGATCGAGCTGGCGCGGCTGTCGCCGTTCGTGATGGGCGCGTTCGAGAGGGGCCGCGAACGCCAGGGCGACATCGACCTGCGCATAGGGCGCACGGGCCGTACGCTCGGCGGAGGGCTCGCGCTCGCGTTCACGTCCAAGGGCACCATCGAGGCGAGCCTGACCCGGTCCCGGCAGACCTTCGACGGTGGCCAGATCTTCCGCGGGATCGAGATCGCGAAGAGCCTGGGCCGGCGGACCGAGAACCTGAACATCGGGTTCCGGTACGCCCTGACGTCGCTGACGAATCTGAGCTTCGACGTGTCCCGCGTGAGGGACAGCTACATCGACCCGACGCGGAATACCGACGACCGGCGCTTCTTCGGCACCCTCTTCTTCGCCCCGGACGCCGTGATCCGCGGCCGGGTGCTCTTCGGCTATCACCGCCTGCGGGTCAAGCCGCCCGGCGTTCCGTTCAAGGGGTTTCTGGCGGACGTCAACGTCGGATATACGTTCAAGGAGTCCAGCCGCTTCAACCTGCGGTACTTCCGCGACACCAACGCGTCCTACGACTCGCCGTTCAACCTCCAGACCCAGTACGGCATCGATCTGGTCCAGGACATCGCGGGCCCGCTCAAGGGGACCGCCGCGGCGTCGCGGCAGATCATGCGCCACTCGGAGAACCTGTTTATCAGCCAGATCGCGCGGCTCGAGCGGTATGATTCGTATGCGCTCGGGTTGGCCTTCTACTGGTCCACGGCGGTCCGAAGCACGCTGGCGTACGATTTCCAGCGACGGCGGTCGTCGCTGCCCCAGGAGAACTTCAACCGGAGGCGCCTGATGGCTTCCGTGTCTTTGGTCCTGTGAAGGATGAGCGCCATGTTGAAACGCACCGTCGCCCTCTTCGCGCTGCTGACCCTGGCCTCGATGCCGGTCCTGCTGGGCCAGGCCAAGTCGGACAACCGCGACTACGTCGTCGGCCCGCAGGACGTGCTGCGCATTGCCGTCTTCGAAGAGCCCCAGCTCACCGGGTCGTACCGCGTGGACACCGACGGGTCGTTCACGTATCCGTTCATCGGCCTCGTGCCGGCGGCCGGTCAGACGCTGCGCGGCATCGAGGAGATGCTGACGAAGAGGCTCGCCGAGGGCTGGGTGAAGCGTCCGCAGGTGTCGGTCGAGGTGGAGCAGTTCCGCGCGCGGAACATCTTCATCGTCGGCGAGGTGAAATCACCGGGCAAGTATCCGCTCTCCGGTGCGCAGACGACGCTCCTCGAAGCGCTGGCCCAGGCCGGCTATCTCGGACCGAGTTCGGGCACCGAAGTGCTCGTCCTGAAGCCCGGCGCTGGTCCGACGGACGGCCCGCTGACGGTCGACGCCGCAACCGCCACGGTCCGCATCTCGCTGGCGGAACTGCAGGAGGGCCGGCCGTCCGCCAACATCCAGGTCCGCGAGGGCGACACGATCTTCGTGCCGCGCGCGGAGAAGTTCTACGTCTCCGGATACGTGCGCTCGCCCGGCGCCTATACCTACGAGCGCGGCATGACGCTCCTGCAGGCGCTCACGCTGGCGGGCGGCGTGTCGGACAAGGGGTCGCTCCGAGGCATCAAGGCGCAGCGCCTCGTCAAGGGGCAGAAGAAGGAAGTCAGCCTGAAAGTTACGGACCCGATCCAGCCGGGTGACACGATTCTTGTCCGCCAGCGCATGCTGTAGCGTCCGCGGTCCCCGGCCGCGGACACCCTGGCACGCGAGGTCTTCCCGGTGACCGCCGTCACGGTGGTCTCCGCGCGTCGGCGCCCGCTCGGCGTCCTGCTGCAGGAGTTCTGGGCCTACCGCGAGCTCCTGTATTTCCTCGTCTGGCGCGACGCCAAGGTCCGCTACAAGCAGACGGTGCTTGGCGCGGCATGGGCCGTGCTCCAGCCGTTTCTGACGATGGTCGTGTTCACCGTCGTCTTCGGGCGCCTCGCCGGCGTGCCGTCCGACGGGCAGCCGTATGCGATCTTCACCTTCGCGGCGCTCGTGCCGTGGACCTACTTCGCGCAGAGCCTCAGCAATGCCGCGGCGTCCCTGGTCGGCAATCGCGTGATCGCCCGGGTGTACTTCCCCCGGCTGCTGGTGCCGGCGTCCTCGATCATCACGCCGCTGATCGACTGCGGCATCGCGCTCGGCGTGCTGTTCCTGCTCCAGATGGGGTGGTACCGGCAGTGGCCGCCGATGCAGGTCCTCCTGCTGCCGGCCTTCGTCGCGCTCGCCGCTGCGACCGCGTTCGCGGCCGGTCTCTGGTTTGCGGCGCTGAACGTGAAGTACCGCGACGTCCGCTT
The DNA here is from genome assembly GCA_964400405.1 of uncultured Bifidobacteriaceae bacterium. GTDB lineage: Bacteria > Acidobacteriota > Vicinamibacteria > Vicinamibacterales > UBA2999 > CANKJK01. The sequence continues at coordinate 4,693 of CAYNUO010000135.1, forward strand.
CGTGTTGCCGTTCGCACTGCAGTTCTGGATGTTCGCCACGCCGATCGCCTATCCGGCGTCACTCGTGCCCGAGCGGTGGCGTCCGATCTACGGTCTGAACCCGATGGCGTCGGTGGTCGAAGGCTTCCGCTGGGCGGTACTGGGTACCCCGCGACCGGGCCTCATGCTCGTCGTGTCGTGTGTCAGCATGACCGTCGCGCTCTGGGCCGGCCTGCTGTACTTCAGGCGTGTGGAGGGCACGCTCGTCGATGTCCTCTGACCCCGCGCTCCGGGTCGAGGGCCTCGGCAAGCTCTATCAGATCGGGCAGGCCAGTCACCGCGCCGGGACGCTCCGCGAGCGGATCATGATGGCCACGAACAGCCTGGGCCGCCGGCTCACGGGCCGCGAGGGCGTCGACGGACCTACCACGCCGCTCTGGGCGATCCGGGATGTCTCGTTCGAGGTCGAGCGGGGGAGCGTGGTCGGCGTGGTCGGTGGCAACGGCGCCGGAAAGTCCACGCTGCTGCGCGTGCTGTCCCGGATCACCGACCCCACCGAGGGCCGGGCGATTCTCGACGGGCGCGTCGGCGCGTTGCTCGAAGTCAGCACCGGGTTTCATCCGGAGCTGACGGGCCGCGAGAACGTCTTTCTCAGCGGCGCGATCCTCGGGATGTCGAAGGCGGAGGTCGCGCGCAAGTTCGATCAGATCGTCGAGTTCTCCGGCGTGGAGCGCTTCATCGACACGGCCGTGCGGTTCTACTCGAGCGGGATGTACGTCCGGCTGGCGTTCGCGGTGG
>CAYNUO010000136.1:0-5346 GCA_964400405.1 uncultured Bifidobacteriaceae bacterium
GCAACCGCGTGCGGCTCAAGACGGTCTGCCGGAACCAGGACGGCGAGGAGGTGGCAACCGGGGAAGCCTGGGTCAAGCCTCCGAAGGAACGGATCGAGTACCCGGCGGTAAATGGGATCCACGCCGCGGCCGTCTGACAGACGAAGAAAGAAGAAACGAAGAAAAGGGGCGGCCCTGGAACGGACGCCCACTTTTTGCGATGGCGTGGTTGCGGGGCGCGCAACCACGCGTCCAGGCTACAGGGCCAGTTCGAGGACCTGGGCGTTGGCACCCTGTCTCTGGGCGAGCAGGGCATCGAGCTTGTCGAAGGAGCCCGCCCACCCCGCCGTCATTCCAGCCCGACCTGCCGCGAACGCCTCGACTTCGGACGGCGTGACGTCTCCGAACGGTTCCCACTCAATCCTGACACGCGTGTGGTGCGGCCCGTCTGGAGTCAAGGTGACCTGGGTGCGCATGGACGCCGGCCACGTCGGCGCGTGCGGGTGATGGCTGAGCGCTTCGTGCTCGTCGCGGAAGCTCTGGACATAGACGAGCCGGTCCGGGGGAGTGACCTCTTCGTAATCGACCCGGCCGTACATCGTGGTGCCCGTGCCGTTCGTCATGCGGAAGAAGCTGCTGCCACCCGTCCGAATATCAGCCCGGAGATACGCCATGGTGAAGCCCGTGGGCGGCAGCCAGGCGCTGACGTGCTCAGGGTGCGTCCACATCTGGAAGAGTGTGTCGAGTGGGGCGTGGAACAGACGGGTGCTCACGAATACCCGTCGTTCGGAAGCCTCCTCCGTCAGGAACTCAGCCAGGCGGTCCCACGTCGCCGTGCCTCCTGCCTGTTTGATGAAGCGCATCGCGTCTGCAGCGGCCTCGGGTGAAGACAACGACGAGGTCATTTCCATCGTTGTGCGCCCATCAGCCTCGCTGAAGCGGACGGTGACGCGAAAGAGGGGCGGACGGTCCTCCGTGGCGCCATGGTCGTAGACGAGCGTCTTGCAGGGCTCAACGACCAGATACGTAGCGATATTCGGATAGTCCACGCCATCCGGCCCGTGCATGGTGTAGCGCCAACTGCCGCCTGCGCGCAGTTCTTTGCTGTGGGTCGTGACCGTGAAGCCCCGCGGTCCCCACCATTGCTCGATCTGCTCGAGAACCGTCCAGGCATCCCAGACCGTGCGGAGCGGCGCGTCGTACACGCGCGTGATTCGAATGTCGCTGGAACTACTTGCGGCGGCCATGTCGTTCTCCTGATGACGAGGCGGCTCCAGCCGCCTTGGCAGGGGGGTCCGGTGCCGAGGCCTCGGCCGATGCCGGCACAACGGACTTCAGATACGCATCCAGGCGGTCGAGCTGGTTTTCCCACATCGCGCGGTACTGGTCGATCCAGTCGGCGGCGCAGGCCAGAGCCGCGGGCTCCAGCTTGCAGGGTCGCCGCTGGCCCTCCCGGCTCCGGGAGATGAGCCCGGCGCGCTCCAGCACCTTCAGGTGCTTTGTGATTGCGGGGCCGGACAGATTGAAGGGATCAGCCAGTTCCTTGACCGGTGCCTCGCCCTCCGCGAGGCGGGCCAGGATCGCCCGGCGCGTCGGGTCGGCCAGGGCGGCGAAGACGGGTGAGAGGTCACTCTGCTGGAGCACGTTTATAAATTACCTGATGGTTAAGTAACCATCAAGCGAAATACATTGACGGCGGGCCTGGGCACCGTTGCCCTTCCGCCGCTCAATCGAGCGGTGCGCATAGTGATCCGAGTTAACAGTGGGGGGACGGGGACACCCGCCGTGCGGGTGTTGGGCAAAATGACAAACGGGTTACAGAGATTCTCTGTAACCCGTTTAAAACATGTGGTTGCGGGGGCAGGATTTGAACCTGCGACCTTTGGGTTATGAGCCCAACGAGCTACCGGACTGCTCCACCCCGCGTCAGGAAAAACTACTGTAACACACCCGGCTCGACTACTTCTTCGCTGCCGCCAGCTTTGCCGGCGGTTCCACGTAGAAGCCCGCGTTCGGCTTCACCTCCGTCAGCGTCAGATCCACCGTGCGGTCGCCCTGCTTCTCGATGATCCGGAACGGGAACTTCATGCCGTCCACGTCACGGTAGTCGTCGTAGGTGACGACGAGCGGCGCGCTGCCGTCGGCCGGCAGCGTCTCGACGCGCGCCACCAGGCTGGCGTCGTTCAGCGTGGCCTTGATGCGTCCGCTTGCCACAGTGAGAGTGACAGTCGTCACGGGCTTGCCGCCCGGACCCGGCTCATCCGCGACCGCGACCTTCGACTCCGGCATCTGCGCGTACTTGAAGATGCCGTGCGGCGTCATCGCGATCGCCGTCTCGTACTGCGCGGCCACGGCCGGCACGGCGGTCGGGTTCTTTCCGTCGGTCACCACCCAGCCGATGCCGTTGGCGAGCGACGTCACGACGCGCTTTGGCTTCGTCGCCTTCTGGATGTCCACCTGCCGGGTGCCAAATCCGTAGTTGATGGACACGGTGTAGCGGGCATCCCCGGCCGTGCCGACGTAGACCAGGGACGCGACGTTGGGGGAGTTGAGTGACATGAGTCCCTGGAGGAACTTCTTGTTCCCGAAGGGGTTCTGGGCCGCCGCGAGTGACGGCAGTGCGGTGAGCGCGAGGACAGCGGCGAACAGGCGAAGCGTCATCAGGTCTCCTTGGATCTACTTTCTGGCGTGTGCGCGTTCAACGGAGGCGGGCACTTCGACCGTGACCCCCTGATTGAGCACGACCTCGGTGAGGCCGATGTCCAGGATGACCGCGCCGTCCACCTTCTGGACGATGCGCGACGGGAACGGGATGCCGCCGTAGGCCATCGCCGACGCCGCGCCGCCCGGAGGCGGACCCACCGGCGGCGTAAGGGTGTCGTAGTCCCTGTAGCCGCTGTAGAGGAACTCCACCACGTCCTTGCCCGGCGACCCGTCGCCGGCCAGCGTGTGCACGCGCGTGATCATGCCCTTGTCGTCGAAGTAGGCCTTCAGCCGGGCCTTGCCGACGGGGATGGTCATGGTCGTCGTCCGTCTGCCGTCCAGCATCTCGTCTGCCATCACCCGCTTGTTGCCCGCGTCCTGTGCGGCCTTCATCACGCCCTGCGGCGTCATGGCGATCAGGCGCACGCGTTCGGCGACCGTGTTGGGCCTCGCGACGAGCTTCTTCTCGACGACGTCCCAGGCCTTGCCCTCCGCCAGATACTGGCCGAGGTGTCGCGGCTTTCCGGCCTGGTCGACCTCGACGGCGAGCATCTCCATGCCGTAGTTGATCGCGACGCGGAAGTAGGAGACAGGCTGCAGCGTGTTGCCCGAGATGATCGCCGTGCCCAGCCCGCTGTAGACCACTGACGCGGTGTTCAACGCGTTGAGGCCGGTGAGCGCCTGGACGAACTTTGCGTTCGGATTGGGCGCCGTGGCAGGCGCCTGCGCCAGGGCGGTGCCGGCGATGCCGGCCAGAACCGCCACGAGAACGGGCACGGCACAGAGACGGATTCGCATTGGACTCCCGGCTACTTCAGGTGCTGGTTGAAGAAGTCGACCGTGCGCTGCCACGCGAGCTCGGCCGCCGCCTTGTCGTACCGGGGCGTCGTGTCGTTGTGGAAGCCGTGATTGACGTTCGGATACATGTGCTGCGTGTAGCGGACGTTGTTGGCCTTGAGGGCCTCCTCGTACGCGGCGGCACCGGCGTTCACACCCTGGTCGAGCCCGGCGTAGTGGATGAGCAGCGGCGCCTTGATCTTCGCCACGTCGGCCGCGGCGGGCTGGCGTCCGTAGAACGGCACCGACGCCGCCAGGTCCGGCACGCGGACCGCGAGCGTGTTGCAGATGCCGCCGCCGTAACAGAAGCCCACGGCGCCCACCTTGCCATTCGAGTCCGCATGCGTCTTCAGATACTGGACGCCGGCAAGCCAGTCTTCCAGCAGCTTGGCGCCATCGAGGCTGCGCTGCATCTCGATACCCTTCTCATCGCTCCCCGGATACCCGCCAAGCGACGTCAGGGCGTCCGGCGCAAGGGCCAGGAAGCCGGCCACGGCCGCGCGGCGCGCCACGTCTTCGACATAGGGATTGAGGCCCCGGTTCTCGTGGATCACCAGCACGGCTCCGCGCTTGCCGCCGCCGGCCGGCTTGGCGAGCAACCCCTTCACCTGTCCATAGCCCAGCGGGGACGGATAGGTGACGTAACTCGTCGTGATGCGCTTGTCGTCTTTCGCCACCTGCTGCGCCAGCGCGTAGTTCGGGCGGAGCATCTCGAACAGGGCAGCGGCGGTCACGCCGCCGGTGGCATACCGGGCCGCGCCATCCAGGAAGCCGCGGCGGTCGATGCCGCCGTGCACGTACTTGTCGAAGAGGCTGAGCAGTTCCTGCGGAAACTCGGCGGCGGTGCGGCGTTCCATGGGCGATCCTCCAGGGGCGGATTATAGCCGCCGGAGGTCGCCGTCATTACTGCGGGGCGGGGCCCTGGACGTCTTTGATGATGAAGAGCTTCTCGCCGGGCCGGATGAGGCCGAGCTCGCGGCGGGCGATCTCCTCGATCGCCGACGGATCCTCGCGGAGCCGGCGGGCCTCTTCGCGGAGCCGGGCGTTCTCGGACTTGGCCTGGCCGAGCGCCTGTTCGAGCGCGCGATACTGCCGGCGCGCCTTCAGCATGGCCATCAGCCCCTTGTCGCCGACGATGGCGTCGACCGCCACGACCGCGGCCACCAGGACGAACAGCGCCGGAAGCGCACGTTTCCCGATGCGGCGGGCGAAGGCCGTCAATGCGGCTGATGGGTCCGAAATGGGCGTCGTCACACGGGTCCGAAGGGTCACGATAACGCGTCGCGGATCGAAGTACAAGTGCTAAGTACCGCGATTCGATCCGAAGTACAAGTCCAAAGTACCAAGCCGGCGTGAAAAGTACAAGGCCATCCCTCCATGACTGACGCTCTCATCGTGCTCACGACCCTGCCGGCGGATCTCGATGCGCCTGTCTGGGCCCATCGTCTCGTCGAGGCGCGGATCGCTGCGTGCGCCAGCGTGCTGCCGCCGATCCGGTCAGTGTACCGGTGGAAGGACGATGCGGGGCAGGAAACGATCGAAGAGGCCGTCGAGCAGCAGGTCATGATCAAAACGACTGCTGCGCGTCTGGACGATCTGAAAACGTGGTTAGGCGCGAACCACCCGTACGATGTGCCGGAACTGCTCGTGCTGCCGGTGGCCGACGGCGGCAGCGCCTACCTGGCGTGGCTCAGGGCGTCGGTGGGGTAGACGCCGAACGGTTGCGCCACCACGCGATGAACGGCGGGATCAGCGAGGCGAGAATCACGCCCGCGACCAGATAGTGGATCTGCTGTTCGATGTTGGGGACGACGCTGCCGAGCCAGT
>CAYNUO010000137.1:0-5309 GCA_964400405.1 uncultured Bifidobacteriaceae bacterium
AGCGTTCCTACTGGGTGATGTACTTCAACGTGGACCCGGTGCTTGCGCCGCTGCGCGGGCACGCGCGGTTCGACGCGCTCCGGGAGCGCGCCGGCCTGCGGTAACCCGCAGACCGGGCGTCGCGGACTTACTTCTCTTCCCGCTTCGAGTGCAGGTTCAGCAGCGCGATCAGCGCGGTCGCGGAGGCCGGAGCCGCGACACCGCCCCGGACGATCTCCTTCGTCTCCAGGCGCTTGCCGTAGAGCGTGGCGTTGTCATCCACGTCGGGACGCAGCGTCGCGCCCTCGATGGCGACACCCGCGAAGAGCCCGCGCGTCCGCGACCACGACAGGATGTCGGCATGCATCTGCGCGTCCGTCTGCGCCGTCGCCGTCCGCCCGACCGGGCCGGCCGCCACGGACGCTTCACCACCCACGGTGAACTTGCTCTCCATCAGCTTCTCGGCGCCGCGCTCGCTCATGACGAGCATGACGACGTCCGTGGAGGATCCCCCGATCTGGAATCCGACGCTGCCCCCTTCGATCCGGACCGTCGCGGGTGCGGACCATCCGGCCCCGGCCGCGCGCCGGCACGAGACGTAGCCCTTTCCGTACTTGCCACCCACGATGAACGCGGCCGTCTTGAGCTCCGGCACGATGACGATGCAGTGCGCCTTCTCCAGCAGATCCTGCGGAATGCCCTTGTCGGGCGTGTCCATGATCTCGGTCAGCACGGTGGTCGCATCCTTCATCCGGCGCGCCGGTTCTTCGTCAGCCGCCATCAGCGGTGCCACGGCCAGAGTCGCCACGAGAGCCATCGATACAGTTGTTTTCATCACAGTCCTTTTTTGGGTTGCGTCGGGTTCGGACCACGGTAGCGGGTCTTCCCGGTCCGGGCTGTCCCCAAGGGGACTGCGGCGGACGGCACAGCGGGTGGCGCGGCCGGCGTCACGACGGCGGGCACGGGCCGCTCGGCGTCGGCCGGGCGCTCGGGCATGCCGTCGGTCGTGGCCTCGGCCTCGGCTTCCTTCCCCTCCGCGACAGCCTGTGCGTCGCGGACGGCGGCCCTCGCCAGGCGCGTCAGGCGCAACGCACGCGCGGCCGGAGGCTCGGATGCAGCGTTCATGGCCTCGGCAGCGCGTGTCACGGTCGGCTAGGACATCAGGCGGACGACGACGCGGCGGTTCTGCGCGCGTCCGGCCCGGGTGGTGTTCGGCGCCACCGGCTTCGTTTCACCGTAGCTGATGACATTCATCTTGTGCAGCGGCACCTGATGCTGGTCGTGCAGGTAGCGCATCACGGCCTCGGCCCGCTCGAGTCCGAGCTGTCCGTTGTAGAGCGTCTCGCCCCGGTTGTCGGTGTGTCCCTCGATCTCGAAGAAGACCGCCTTGGTGTCGGCTTTGGCGTCATTGAACATCTTGTCGAGGCGCTGCTTCACTTCGTCCGGCACGATGGCCGTGCTCGACTTGAACTGGTCCTGCCCCTCGCTCAGGGTCACTTCGTAGACCAGCTTGCGCGAGGCCTGCGCGGCCTGCTCGACGCCCGCCGCGACGCCCGCCACGAGTCCGCTCAGCCGCGTATCCACTTCCTTCGTGGCCGTCGCGGCACCGTCCGCCGCCGTCCGGGCCTCTGTGGCCGAGCGGCCTGCTGCCTCGGCCTTCGCATCGGCGGCCGCGATCCCCTTCTCGTTCTGCTGCGTGCGCGCCTGGGTGCCCTCGAGCGCCGTCGTCAGCGAGCCGACCTTCGCGTTCACATCCCCGACCTCCGTGCGCACGAACTTCTTGGTCGCGCACCCGGAGATCGTCACACTCGTCGCCACCACTACCGCTGCTGCGTACGACAGACTTCGCATGGTCCTGCTCCTTCACGGCCGGCGCGCCACCGGAAACACGGCAGACGCAATCATCGAGAACGGCCACTCGGAGGGCGATCACCGCTCGTGACGAGCGGCTGCGCCATCCGTGCTGCAGCATGGCATGGCATCGAGCGGGGTGCCTGTACCCAACAGCACGCCGGTACCGCTCACTCCGGCTCCACGCCGGGCGCGGACACGGCCAGCAGGCCCGGCCCGATCAGGCCCGGCCCCGTGGACGCGCGCATGGCGGCCGTGATGCGCGCCTCCATGTCCTCCGGAAACACCGGCGTTATCCCGACCAGCCTGGCCTGATACACACGACGCAGCACGTCCTGAAACACCGGCAGTGCGAGACGGCCGCCCGTCTCACGGCTGCCGAGCGAGCGGTTGTCGTCAAACCCGATCCGGACCGCGACCGTGATGCCGTTCGGGCCGTAGGTCGATCCGACGAAGACGGCGTCCCTGAAGGCATTGGTCGTCCCGGTCTTGCCCATGACGGCGATGCCGAAGCCAGTCGAGTCGAGCGTGTGCGCCGTGCCGGTCGGCAGACGCACCACGCCGCGCAGCCCCTCCTGGACGAGCAGCAAGGCCGCGGTTTCGATCGGCTCCGGCAGCGCCCGGGCCGTCGACGGCTCCACCACCTCGCCAGGAGGCCGGGAAACCGCGTCGATGATGAACGGTTCCGCGGCGAGGCCCGAGGCCATGGCCCGGTAGGCATTCGCCAGTTCCAGCAGGTTCATCTCGGAGGCGCCGAGCGCCGTCGTGGGATACCGCGCGAGCGGCGTGCGGACGCCCAGACTCCGGGAGGTCTGAATCACCTGGTCGATCCCGATCTCGCCCGAGATCCACATGGCCGCGGCGTTTCTGGATTCGGCCAGCGCCTGACGGATCGGAATCGGTCCCTTGAAGCGTCCGTCGTAGTTCGCGATCCACTTGCGCGGACGACCCACGCCATCCGAGACACTGATCGGCAGGTCGGGCACCACCGTGTCGAGCGTGAACCCTCCATGGCGGAACGCGGCCAGGTAGACCAGCGGCTTCATGGTGGATCCCGGTTGCCGCAGCGATCGGGTCACGCGGTTGAAATCCGTGTAGGCCGCCGAGCGGCGCTGGTAGACGCGGCGACCGCCGACCTCGGCCAGGATCCGGCCGTCACGGTTATGCAGCGCCACCACGGATCCCTGAATGACGCCGCGCGCCGACGGGTGCCGGTGCTCGTACTGCGCGATGCCCTGTTCGAGGGCCTCGGCCGCGAGGCGCTGAATGCGGGCGTCAACCGTGGCCCTCACCTGGATCCGGCCCTGCAACAGATCCTCGAGCGCCAGCGCCGGATACCTGGTCGAGAGTTCCGAGACGACGTGTTCGACGACCGCGGCGGCCCGGAATCCGGTGCCGCCTCCGCGCACCGTCTCCACCGGCCTTTGCCGGGCCTGCGCCGCCACCTCCGCGGAGATCGCACCGTTTGCGTGCATCAGCGCGAGCGTCTCGTTCCGGCGGCGCAGCACCGCCTGCCGGTTCGCGGCATCCGGGGCGTAGTCCCGCGGTGCCTTCGGGATGCCGGCCAGCACAGCGGCCTTCCCGGCGTCGGCCGCCGTCAAGGTCGGGAGCCGGCGGCCGAAGTAGAACTCCGCGGCACGCGCGAAGCCGAACTGGCCGTGGCCCATGTAGACGAAGCTGACATATCGCGCCAGGATCTCTTCCTTGGCGCGGCGCTTCGACCCGAAGCGCGTCCGCATCTCCTTCTCGAGCCACAGCGACAGCCGGACCTCTTCCCGCTTCCGCACCAGCATGTTGACGCTTCGGGCGCCGAGGACGGAGGCGGCCATCCGGGCCGCCAGGCCAGTCGGCCGGAGCTCATGGCTGTTCTCCCGTGCGGTCATCCGGCTCAGAAACACGCCCCGTACGAGCTGCTGCGTAATGGACGACCCGCCCTGCGGAAACAGGCCCCCATCGCGGGCGGCATCGCCCCACCCGCCGGGGATGACGCGCGCGACCAGCCGGCCGACCCGCGCCTTGCCGGCAACACGGGCGAGGCTGCGATAGTCGACGCCGCTGTGTGAGAAGAAGCGCTTGTCCTCGACCGCCAGGATCGCGCTCTGCAGAATCGGCGGCAGATCGGCGTAGACGGTCACGTCGCGGAACTCTCTGGCCAGTTCGGCAAGCGGTCGCCCGTCCGCGTCGAGCACGTACCCGACCGTCGGGAACTCGAATCGGACGAAGGGCTCCACATCGGGAAGGTCACGCCGGTCGAACAGCAGGTAGTGCAGTTCCGACGTGATGACCGTGACGGTGCCGAGAGACAGCAGGGCGAGCACGACCGCGACCACGATGCGCCCGCGCGTTCCAGAGCGGCGCACCGGCGCGGACTGCGTCTGCTGCGGACGAGGGACTACGGGAGTCGGCACCTGCTCGACGGTAGCAACGGCGCCGGGGATCCGGCTGTTCACTAAGGGACGTTCGCCCTCCAGGGGCGAGCCAGGTCGGGATCTATTCGTGCTCGTGCCGGCGGTGGATCTGGAAGCCGAGGGTGCCGAGACGCTCGATGATGGCGTCCACATGCGCCGGGCCTCGGGTTTCCAGCACCACATCGACCGGCACCACCTGCACCGGCAGGCTGCTGAACGTGCGCTGGTGGACGATCTCCTGGATGTTGGCGCCCATCTCGCCCAGCACAGCGGTCAGTTGCGCCAGCGCACCCGGGCGGTCCGCCAGGTCGACCGTGAGGCGCGTCAGCCGGCCGGTCCGCACCAGACCGCGCTCGATGATGCCCGCCAGTACGAGCGGGTCGATATTGCCGCCGCTCAGCACGATGCCGACGCGCCGGCCGCGGAACCGGTCCGGATGCGCCAGGACAGCCGCCAGACCCGCCGCACCCGCGCCCTCGACCACCGTCTTCTCGACGTTGAGCAGCAGCAGGATCGCGCGCTCGATGTCCCGCTCGTCCACGAGCAGGATGTCGCGCACGTGCTCGCGGATGATCGGCGTCGTCAGCGTGCCGGGGCGCTTGACGGCGATGCCCTCGGCGATGGTGCTGGCGCCGTAGACGGGCGGCAGCCCGCGCACCGCGGAATACATGGACGGGAAGCGCGTCGTCTGCACCCCGATGACCTCGACCTTCGGCGCCACGGCGGCCGCGGCGATCGCGATGCCGGCGATGAGCCCGCCTCCGCCGACCGGTACGACCAGCGTGTCGAGCGTCGGGTCGGCGACCAGCATCTCGAGGGCCACCGTCCCCTGTCCGGCAATGACATGTACGTCGTCGTAGGGGTCAATCCACGTCAGCCCCCTCTGGGCCGCGAGAGTCTCGGCGTGCCGTCTGGCATCGTCGAAGCCCTCCCCTTCGAGCACCACCTCGGCGCCGTGCTCCTGCGTGTGCGCGATCTTGACGGACGGCGTGAAGCGCGGCATCACGATCGTCGCCGGCACGCCGATCCGCTGGCTGTGGAAGGCCACGGCCTGCGCGTGGTTGCCGGCCG
>CAYNUO010000138.1:0-5230 GCA_964400405.1 uncultured Bifidobacteriaceae bacterium
TCGCGAGGGCGGCCGCACGGTCGGCGCCGGCACCATCACCGAAATCATCGAGTAGCGGCGCGAAGCAGGGGACAGAACAATGCGCGACATCATCCAGATGGCCTGTGGCGACTGCAAGCGTCGCAACTACAGCACGACGAAGAACAAGAAGAAGACCACCGAGCGGCTCGAGATGAACAAGTACTGCCGCTTCTGCAGGAAGCACACGGCGCACAAGGAAAGCAAATAGCGCGCGTAGGTCAGTAGCTCAATTGGTAGAGCATCGGTCTCCAAAACCGAGGGCTGGGGGTTCGAGTCCCTCCTGACCTGCCAACTTCGCGGCTTTGGTGCGAAACCAGGCGGGCGAAGGCGGACAGCGGTGGTGACGCCGCAGCGAATGCGGAGACGGTAGCGGTAGAAAACGTATGGCCACGATCGAGAACGTAAAGGCGCCGGCGGCGGGAGCCGAAGGCAGCAGGAACTGGTTCCAGGCGGGCCGCGAGTTCCTCGTTGAAGTGCGCAACGAGATGAAGCGTGTGACCTGGCCGTCCAACCGCGAGGTCTACGCCACGACGCTCGTCGTCATCCTGGTGTCGGCGTTCTTCGGGCTCTATCTGTTCGTCCTGGACCTCGGGATGAGCTCGTTCGTGAACTGGATCTTCGCGAAGTTCGGTGGGGCATGACAGACGACGCCACGAAGAACTGGTACATCGTCCACACCTATTCGGGCTTCGAGAACAAGGTCAAGGAGTCTCTCGAGCAGCGTGTGGCCGCCTACGGGCTGCAGCATGAGATCGGCGAGGTCCTGATCCCGACGGAAGACATCGTCGAGAAGCGGGGAGGGCGCGAGGTCAAGAGCGCGCGGCGTTTCTTCCCGGGCTACATCCTCGTCGAGATGCACATGTCCGACAACGCGTGGCATGTGGTCAAGAACACGCCGAAGGTCACGGGGTTCGTCGGCGCGGGCAGCAAGCCCACGCCGCTGAGCAAGGAAGAGGTTGACCACATCCTCGTTCAGGTGAAGACGGCTGCGGAGAAGCCGAAGCCGAAGTACACGTTCGACAAGGGCGACCAGGTCCGGATCAACGAGGGTCCGTTCACGAGCTTCAACGGCGTCGTGGACGAGGTGAACCTCGACCGCAACACGTTGAAGGTGATGGTCACCATCTTCGGGCGCGCGACACCGGTCGAGCTCGACTTCCTGCAGGTGGAGAAGATCTAGGTAAGGAATATGGCGAAAAAAGTTCAGGCAATGGTGAAGTTGCAGATCCCCGCGGGCAAGGCCACGCCCGCGCCGCCCGTCGGCACCGCGCTCGGTCCGCACGGCGTGAACATCATGGACTTCTGCAAGAACTTCAACGCGAAGACGGCGAAGGACGACGGGCTGATCATCCCCGCCGTCGTGACGATCTACGCCGATCGCAGCTACAGCTTCATCACCAAGACGCCGCCGGCGTCGGTGCTGCTGAAGAAGGTGGCGAATCTGGCCAAGGGATCGGCCGAGCCCAACCGGAACAAGGTGGGCAGCGTGACGGCCAAGCAGGTCGAGGACATCGCGAAGACGAAGCTGCCCGACCTGAACTGCGAGTCGCTGGAGTCGGCGGTCAAGACCGTGCGTGGCACCGCGCGGTCGATGGGGATCGACGTCATCGGCTAACACCCGCCGCGGATACCCGCGGCGTTTCACAGTGGGAGCCCTGAGCGAGTCGACGGGCGCTAACACCACAAGGAGGACCATGGCACGACACGGCAAGAAATTCACGGCCGCCGCCGCACAGGTGGAGGACCGGCCGTACTCGCTCGAGGAGGCAGTTCCCCTTCTTCAGAAGGTGAAGTTCGCCAAGTTCGACGAGACGGTGGAGATGGCCCTGCGCCTCGGCGTGGACCCGAAGCACGCGGATCAGATGGTCCGTGGCACGGTCGTCCTGCCGCACGGCCTGGGCAAGAGCAAGAGCGTGCTGGTGATCGCCGGCGCCGACAAGCAGAAGGAGGCCACCGACGCGGGTGCCGACTTCGTGGCCGGCGAGGAAGTGGTGGAGAAGATCACCGGCGGCTGGATGGACTTCGACGCAGTGGTGGCGACGCCCGACATGATGCGCGCCGTCGGCCGTCTCGGCAAGGTGCTGGGCCCCCGTGGCCTGATGCCGAACCCGAAGACCGGCACCGTGACCGCTGACGTGCGGAAGGCCGTTCTGGAAATCAAGGCCGGCAAGGTGGAGTTCCGGGTCGACAAGACCGGCATCATCCATGCGCCGGTCGGCAAGACGTCGTTCACGACCGAGACGCTGGTGGAGAACGCGCACGCCCTGGTGGAGAGCGTGGTCAAGGCCAAGCCGTCGGCCGCCAAGGGCAAGTACCTGAAGTCGGTGACGCTGTCGTCGACGATGGGACCTGGCATCGCGATCGACACCGCGCACATCGACGAAAGGACGAAGCACTGACATGGCGGTCACCAGAGCTGACAAGGAACAGGAGCTCCAGGACCTGACCACGGCCTTCCGTACCGCGGATTCCGCCATCCTGGTGGACTTCCGTGGTCTGGACGTTCCGCAGGTCACCGAGCTTCGCCGCCAGCTGCGCGCCGCCCGCGCGCAGTACCGGGTGGTCAAGAACACGCTCGCCAAGAAGGCGAGTGCAGGCACGCCGTTCGCCGCGCTCGAAGCGTCCTTCGTGGGCACGACGGCGATTGCGTATACGGCCGACGACGTCGTCGCGCTCGCGAAGACGCTGACGACGTTCATCAAGACCGCGCCCGCGCTGACCGTCAAGGCAGCCGTGGTGCAGGGCCGGGCCATCAAGGCCGGTGAAGTCAACGAACTCGCGACGATGCCGGGACGGCCCGAGCTCTACGCGAAGTTGCTGTTCGTGCTGCAGGCCCCGATGCAGCAGATCGTCACGGTGCTGAACGCCGCGCCGCGCGACCTGATGTCGGTGCTGGTGCAGGCGGAAAAGAAGAAGGAAGCGGGCGCGGCATAGAGCCGCCCTTACATAACAACGTAGGGGCCCCCGCCCCGTATTTATCAGAGAGAGAACAAGACCATGTCCGAACTGAATCAGCAGCAGGTTGTCGACTACATCAAGGGCATCAGCGTGCTCGAGCTCTCGCAGCTCGTGAAGGCGCTCGAAACCGAACTGGGCGTGTCCGCCGCCGCGGCCATGCCGATGATGGTGGCGGGTGGCGCGGCCCCGGCCGGTGGTGGCGCGGCCGCCGCGGCCGAGGAGAAGACCGAGTTCACGGTCACGCTCACCGATGTGGGCGCCGACAAGATCAAGGTCATCAAGGTGGTGCGTGAAGTGACGAACCTCGGCCTCAAGGAAGCCAAGGACCTCGTCGAGAGCGCGCCGAAGCCGCTGAAGGAAGGCGTCACGAAGGACGAGGCGGCTTCGATCGAGAAGAAGTTCGCGGAAGTCGGCGCGAAGGTCAAGATCGACTAGCTCCCGGGCTCGTCGACGTTCAGCACTGCGCGGGGCCGGCTCCTGGGGAGCCGCCCCGCTGAAACCGTTTGTGCCACCCCGGGCATCGTCGCCGTTGCCCACGGGTGTTGATATGACCGCGAACCCACGATCCACGAGGTTCAACCGCCGATGTACAGCCTTCCGAAGAACGTCTACCGCGAGCGCAAGGATTTCTCCAAGATCAAGACGACGGTTCCGATTCCGAACCTGATCGAGATCCAGCGCAAGTCCTACGAGCGGTTCCTGCAGATGAACCGCCTCCCGTCGGAGCGCGAGGACGCCGGCCTCCAGTCGGTGTTCAAGTCCGTGTTCCCGATCAGCGATTTCCGCGAGAACTCGTCGCTCGAGTTCATCGAGTACTCGATCGGAAACTGGGAGTGCAAGTGCAGCAAGCTCGCCGGGCTGCAGCATCTGCGGAAGCCCTGCACGAACTGCGGCGCGACGATCATCGCGGACCCCTACGGCGACCACCAGGTCCTGTGCGCCCAGTGCGGCAAGGACAACCACGCCCGCGGCGACGTCTGTGACATCTGCGGCACCACCGTCGGCATGAAGCTGAAGTACGACGTGGACGAGTGCCAGGAGCGCGGCATGACGTACGCCGTGCCGCTCAAGGTCACGATCCGCCTCGTCGTCTGGAACAAGGACCCCGAGACGGGCGTCAAGACCATCCGCGACATCAAGGAGCAGGAGGTCTACTTCGGCGACATCCCGCTGATGACGGACAACGGCACGTTCATCATCAACGGCACGGAGCGCGTCATCGTCTCGCAGCTCCACCGGTCGCCCGGCGCCTTCTTCCACTCGGAAGACAAGACGCTGTACGTCTCGCAGATCATTCCGTATCGCGGCTCGTGGGTGGAGTTCGAGTACGACCAGAAGAACCTCCTCTACGTCCGCATCGACCGCAAGCGGAAGTTCCTCGCCTCGGTGTTCCTGCGCGCCCTCGGCCTGCGCGGCGCCGACGAGATCATCCGCACGTTCCACTCGGTCGACCGCGTGTTCCTGAACCAGGGCCCGGCGCTGAAGTGGGCGGTCAACGACAGCCTGCTCGGCCTCCGCGCGGCCGCGGAAGTGAAGACCCCCGACATGACGATCCAGTCGGGCAAGAAGATTTCGGCCAACGGCCTCGCCGCGCTGCGCAAGGCGAACGTCAAGACGGTCGCGATTGCCGACGAGGCGCTCGAAGGCGCCTTCGCCGCGGCTGACATCGTCGACCCGGAGACGGGCGAGGTGATCCTCGAGGCCAACGACGAGCTGACGCCCCGCGTCATCTCGATGGCCCAGGAGAAGAACGTCGAGTTCCTCGACCTGTTCTTCCCGGAACGCGACGACGTGGGCCCGATCGTCAGCCAGACGCTGAAGAAGGATCCGATCCGGACGCACGAAGAGGCGCTGATCGAGATCTACCGCCGCCTCCGCCCGGGCGACCCGCCGACGCTGGACAGCTCGCGGACGCTCTTCGAGAACATGTTCTTCAACCCGCAGAAGTACGACTTCTCGCGGGTGGGCCGGCTCAAGCTCAACACGAAGCTCGGGCTGAAGACGCCGCTCGACGAGAAGATCCTGCACCCGCAGGACTTCTACGAAGTCATCAAGTGCCAGCTCAAGCTGCGGAAGAACCCGGCGAACGTCGACGACATCGACCACCTCGGCAACCGCCGCGTCCGGTCGGTCGGCGAGCTGCTGGAGAACCAGTTCCGGATCGGCCTCGTCCGCATGGAACGGGCCATCAAGGAAAAGATGTCGGTCTACCAGGAAATGGCGACCGCCATGCCGCACGACCTGATCAACG
>CAYNUO010000139.1:0-5195 GCA_964400405.1 uncultured Bifidobacteriaceae bacterium
CCGGAACGCCGAGAGGGGAACCGTCGCGGCGGCGATGGCCACCGCGACTGTCAGCGCGACCAGTGTCGACGTCAACCGGCGGCTCATCGACGGCGCTCCCGGAGGGCGTCGACAATCTGCGCGCGCAGCGACGAGAGTGACATCGGGCGTTCACGCCGCAGGCGCCCGGCCCCAGGCCGGCCGATGTCCTGGGTGCGCGCCAGCGGCTGCCCCTCGCTCGTCTGGACCGCGTCGACCCCCGCTTCGTCACGCGAGACGCGCATCAGGCCCTGCGTGAATCCGACGATCGGGTTGATCCCGGCTTCGCGCCTGGCAAACACCACGCGGCGATCCCCCGGTGCGAAGACAGGCATCTCCGCCACGCGCATGCCGCGGCCGCCGGCCTCGCCGCCGAGAAACTCGAAGCTCTCCATGGAACTCGTCGTGCCCCAGAGGGCGTCTTTGACGAGGAACGTGACGCGGGTCTTGATGAGCGTCCCGCGGGTCGAGGACACGGTGAAGGGCTGCACGTTCAGCACGTCGCCGATGAAGATCACGTCAGCCTTCGTGACCAGCTCCTCGAAGCTGACCGGCGCATAGGACGTCGCGGTGACCGTGCCGGGGCGGAACACCGCCGGCGCCAGGAGAACAACCAGGGCGAGTGCCCATCGGAGAAGTCGCATGGCAATCACTTTAGCCCGTTGACCGCGCGCCCGCCATCCCGGCCCGGGCGGACGGCGCGGCCACGCGCCTGCGGCGACCCTGCGCTAGGATCGGTCCGTGCGCGGCACGGTCGCTCTTCTGATGGCTCTCCTGACGCTGCTGGTGGCGGCTCCCCTCGTGGAGGCAGCCGATCTCCCCGCGCTCGTGCGCGCCCGGACCGCCTACAACGCTGCAAACTACGACCAGGCCATCGTGCTCGCCGAGGAAGCCCTGGCGCAGAAGGCCGACGCCGACGTGGCGGCGCTCATCGTCGTGCGGGCGCGGCTGGAGCGCTACAGGCTGACCGGCAGCGCCGCCGATCTCGCGACCGCGCATACGACGCTGCGCGCCATCGCCCGCCAGCGGCTGAAGCCGCGGGAGCAGGCCGAGCTGCTCGTGGCCCAGGGGCTCGCGCTCTATCTCGATCAGAGCTACGGCGGCGCCGCCGAAGTGTTCGACTCGGCGCTCGCGCGCGTGGGCGTCATCGGGCCAGCCGAGCGGGACCGGCTGCTCGAATGGTGGGCGCTGGCACTGGATCGCGAGGCGCAGGCGCTCAGCGATGAACGCCGCCGCGCCACCTACGACCGCATTGCCGGCCGGATGGACCAGGAACTGCGCGAGAACCCGGCGAGCGTGCCCGCGAACTTCTGGCTGGCCGCGGCCTCGCGAGGCGCAGGGAACGTGGACCGCGCGTGGGACGCCGCCATGGCCGCCTGGGTCCGGGTGCCGATCGATCTGCCAGGCGCCGAGACGCTGCGGCTGGACCTCGACCGCCTGATCGTCGACGCGGTGGTGCCCGAGCGCTCGCGCCAGCAGCCGCGGGGCGAGTGGGATTCGGTGGCCGCCGGCCTGAAGTCCCGCTGGGACGCCTTCAAGCGGGAGTGGCAGTAGCCCGACGGGCGGAACGCTACCCCTTCGCCTCCCTCCAGTTCTCGCCGATTCCCACGTCCACAGTCAGCGGCACCGCCAGACTCGCGGCGCCTTCCATCCGTTCCCTGACCAGCGCGGCGGCCGCCTCGGCCTCGTCCGTCGGGGCCTCGAACAGCAGCTCGTCGTGCACGGTCAGGATCATCCGCGTGCGGAGCTTCCGCGCGGCCAGCTCGGCGTGCAGGTGGATCATCGCGAACTTCAGGATGTCGGCCGCCGTGCCCTGAATCGGCATGTTCACCGTCTCGCGTTCGGCCTGGGCGCGGATCTGGAAGTTTGAGCTGGTCAGGTTCGGCACGAGGCGGCGGCGGCCGAAGAGCGTCTTGACGACGCCTGTGCGGCGGCCCTCCTCGACGGTGCCGTCGATGTAGGCGCGCACCTTCGGGAAGCCGGCGAAGTAGGCGTCGATGAAGGCCTGCGCGGCGTCCTTCGGCACGTTGATGTCGCGGGCCAGCGTGAAGGCGGTCTTGCCGTAGAGCAGCGCGTAGTTGACGATCTTCGCGCGGCGCCGCAGCTCGTGCGGGTCGAGGCCGCTGTTCTCGCCGAAGATCTTCGTCGCCGTGCGGTCGTGGATGTCCGCGCCCGAGCGGAACGCCTCGATCAGCGTGTCGTCGCCCGACAGGTGCGCGAGCACGCGCAGCTCGATCTGCGAGTAGTCGGCCGAGATGAGCACGTGACCGGGCTCGGCCACGAACGCGCCGCGGATGCGGCGCCCCTGCTCGGTGCGGATCGGGATGTTCTGGAGGTTCGGATCCTCGCTCGAGAGGCGTCCGGTCGCGGCGACGGCCTGATTGAACGACGTGTGGATGCGCCCGGTCGCGGGGTTGACCGAGAGCGGCAGCGCGTCGACGTAGGTGCTCTTCAGCTTGTGCAGCGCCCGCCACTCGAGCACGAGGCGCGGCATCTCGTGCGTCAGCGCCAGTTCTTCGAGCACCTCGACAGCCGTCGAGGCGGACTTCGTCTTGCCGGTCTTCTTGAGCGCCGGCAGCTGCATCTTGTCGAACAGGATCTCGCCGAGCTGCTTCGGCGAGTTGATGTTGAACGCTTCGCCGGCCAGTTCGTGGATGCGCGCCGTGACGCCGGCCAGCTCCTGTTCCATCACCCGGGACTGCACCGCGAGCGCCTGCACGTCCACACGGATGCCCGCCCGCTCGACGGCCGCCAGCACGGGCACGAGCGGCATCTCGAGCGTGCGGTACACCTCAGTGAGCTGGGTCTCCTGGAGCAGCGGCTCCAGCGTGCCGGCCAGTTGCCACGCCAGATCCGCCCGCTCGCAGGCAAAGTCGAGCACGGCCTCCGGCTCCAGTGACGACAGGCTGACGGCTTTCGCGCCCTTGCCGCAGATGTCGGCTTCGGTCAGCGCCTGGTACCGCAGGTGCTCGACGGCCGTCTCGGCGAGCGGATGCCCAGGCCGCGTGGCGTCGAGCAGATACGCGGCGAGCATCGAATCGAACGCGAGCCCCGCGAGCGTGATCCCGTGCCGGGCCAGCACGATCGCGTCAGCCTTCAGGTCGTGGCCGACCACCGCCACCGCGGCGTCTTCGAGCACGGGGCGCAGCCGGGCCAGCGTGGGCTCCAGGTCGAGCTGCTCGGGGCGGCTCGACGCCGACAGCAGGTCGCCGCCGCCGGGTGGGCCGCCGTGCCCGAGCGGGATATAGCGCGCCCAGTGGGCGGTCGTGGACACTGCCACGCCCACGACTGCGGCCTGCATCGCCGACGGGGCGTCCAGCAGCACGCGCAGCGCGAAGCGGCCTGACGTGCCGAGCGTCTCGACCAGCGCGTCGAGCTCGGCTGGTGTCCGTACGAGCGCGTAGTCGTGGGCCACGGTCGCCGCGCCGGGCGGCGGAGGTGCGTAGGCCGCCGCGAGCGACTGGAAGTCCAGGCGCGTGAAGAGCTCGAAGCAGCGTGCGCGATCCGGGCCGGTGTACCGCAGCGTCTCCAGGTCGACCTCGACCGGGACATCCGTGTGGATGGTCACGAGCTGCCGGCTCTGCAGGGCCTGGTCGCGGTTGGCGACGAGCGTCTCGCGATACTTCTTCTGCGCGAGCGACGGCGCGGCTTCGAGCAGCGCATCGAGCGAGCCGTGCTCGGTGATCAGGTCGATGGCGCCCTTCTTTCCGACCCCGGGCACGCCGCCCACGTTGTCGCTGGTGTCGCCGACCAGCGCCAGCACGTCGACAACCTGCGAGGGCTTGACGCCGAACTTCGCGACGACGCCCTCCGCGTCGTAGAACGTGCCGTCGTCCCGCGGGTCGAAGATGCGGACGCCGTCGCGGACGAGCTGGAAGAAGTCCTTGTCCATCGAGACGATGGCGACGTCGAGCCCGGCCGCCACGGCGCGTCCGGCGAGGGTGCCGATGACGTCATCCGCCTCGTAGCCCTGCGCCGTGACGATCGGCACGCCCATCGCCTCGCACGCCTCGTGCACGTGCGCGATCTGCTCGACGAGGTCGTCGGGCATGGCGGCACGGTTGGCCTTGTAGTCCGTCACGATCGCGTCGCGGAAGGTCGGCCCGGCGAGGTCGAACGACGCGACGATGTAGGCGGGCTTCTGGTCGGCGATGAGCTTCCGCAGCATCGTGACGAACACGTACACCGCATGCGTGGACTGCCCGCTCGAGTCCGACAGGCCGCGGCCACGGAAGGCGTGGTAGGCGCGGTACATCTGATTGTTGCCGTCGATCAGGAAGAGCGTCGGGCGTGCCATGGCGGGTGGGACCGAGGATATATCATGGGCGTTGATGTCTCTGGGGACGGCGCGCATCGTGCGCGCGTGCGCGGCCCTCGTGGCCGCGGCGCTGCTCTCGACGGCGTGCGGCGGCGCGGGCGTTCTGACGCCGCGATACGAGTACGAAGAGGACCTCTATCCCGCGCTTGACGGGAGCGCCACGCTCTACGTCAACGCGTCGCTCGCGTCGCTCGTGGCGCTGCGCGGTCTCGATCTGCCGACCGATCCGAAGGCGCGCATCGACCGCCCCGCGATCCGGAAGCTATATCAGGCACCGGGCGTGGAGGTCGGCACGCCGACGCTGTCACGCCGGGACGGCCGCCGGTTCGTGCATCTGCGCCTCGAGGCGGACAGCCTGGCCGCACTGAGCGCGATCGCCCCGCTTTCGTGGTCCCGGTATGAGTTCGCGCAGGCCGGCGAGGAGTTCCACTTCCGGCACCGGCTCGGGCCGGCCGCCGGCCGGCAGGTGGGCGAGGTCGGCTGGACGGGCCAGGAGATCGTCGCCTTCCGCGTGCATCCGCCGAGCCGCATCCTGTTCCACAACTCGAAGGAACCGATTGCCCGCGGCAACATCCTCGCGTGGCAGCAGCCGCTGACGGCGCGGATGGCGGGCGAGCCGCTCGACCTGCAGGTGCGGATGGAGGCCAGCTCGATCCTCGCCCGCACGCTGCTGCTGTTCGGGTCGACGATTCTCGCAGCCGTCGTGGCGTTCGGCCTGGTCGTCTGGTGGGTCGCGCGCAAGGGTAAGAGCGCCCGGAGCTAGACGTTCACGGGTGCGCGGTGCCGTTGCGGGCGGTCCGGTTACGCATGCCGGACAAACGCACCTCCGGCGGACCTGACGCATCCGGGCGGGAACCCT
>CAYNUO010000140.1:0-5061 GCA_964400405.1 uncultured Bifidobacteriaceae bacterium
GACACGGTGCGATGTGGGCAAGGCGCCGCCCACGATACCCCGAAACACCACCCTGAACGGTGTCTTGAGATGTGCCGCGGCTACTGGAGACTGCCCGGCCGCTTCGGCGCCGGGGGGTCAGACAGGTCGATCGTTTCTCCGCGCGTCTTCGCGTGCGCCAGCAGCCGCTGCACGGATTCCGGCGACGCATGAAAGAGGAATCCATCCAGCCCGGCCGCGTGGTGATACGGCCGAAGCCCACGCTTGCTGGTCGTGTCGAGCGGAACTCCCCGCTCCGCCAGCCAGTCCACCAGTTCCGGCGCACCACGGTTGGCCGCGCCGTGCATGGCCGTGGAGCCCTCCCACTGCGGATCGGGCTTCACCCCTCCGGCAATTACCGCCTTCGGGTCCTGTCCAAGACCGGCCAGGTACTGCACTGCCGCGAGCGCCTCCGCGTTGGTGCCGGGGCACTCCCCTTCCCAGAAGCCGATGCCGGATGCGGCGAGCAGCGGTGTGATCCCCGAGAGCGACGGGATGCTGGTGTCGGCGCCTTTCTCCTTCAGAAACTGCATGAGCGGAACGTTGACGGTGGTCGCGGCGATGAAGAAGGGGGTGGCACCGGCAAGGCTCATCCGATATCCCCCGAGCGCGATCTTCCGCGGCGCTCCGTAGCCAGCGTAGCGCGCGTTGATGTCCGCGCCGCGCGCCAGCAACTCGTTCATCAGCGCGTAGGTCTCCACGCCGGTCTGCGGAATCAGCCTCGGCAGCACAGTGGACAGGGCCCGGTTGTCAGCGCGGTGCATGAAGGCCAGGATGTGGAGCGGCTTGCCGTTCGGGTCGTCCCCATTGGCGTCCGCCCCACGTTCGAGGAGAAACTTCGCCAGCTCGTAGTGCGCGTTGACCATGGCCAACGCCAGCATGTGCGTACCATCGGCAGCCGGCGCCTTTACATCAAGACCGCTGTCGAGCAGGATCCGCGTCGACTCAATGTCACCCGCGCGGATCGCAAACATCAGCGGGGAGATCTTCTTCGAGGACAACGCCTTCGTGTCTGCGCCCGCCTCGACCAGCACTTTCACCACCTCCGGATGGTGCTCGGCCGCCGCCCACATCAGCGCGGTCTGCTTCCTCAGAGGCTCAACCATGTCGACCTTCGCGCCCTTCGCGATGAGCGCCCGCACGACCGCGACATGGCCCGATCGCGCCGCAATCATCAGCGGTGTGTCGCCGCTTTCCTTCCGGATGGCGTTGGCGTCGGCGCCCGCTTTCAGCAGCGCCTCCACAACGGCGAGGCTCCCCTGCTCCGCCGCCGCTCGCAGCGGTGTCGCCCCGTACCGATTTGCCGCGTCGGCCTTCGCGCCGCGCTGCAGAAGACTCCTGGCCGTCTCGACGTCGCCGCGCCTGGCGGCCCAGTGCAGCGCCGTGCTGCCGTCCACTGAACCGGCGTTGACGTCCTTCGTAGCCGAAAGCGCCGTCCTGATGGCTGCCTGGTCTCCCAGCCGGACCGCCTCGACCAGCGTGAGGCTGGCCGCGCCTGTACCGGTGTCGTGAAGTGCTGCGAGACCTGCCAGCAGCAGAAGTGTTGCCGTGTGACGTTTCACTAGCATGAATGCCTGCCTCTACCGCCCCGGAAGAAAACCGCGCGCCTTGCTTCGTTCGCAGGAGCGGAGCCCGGACACGGACGCCGCTCCCGCAGGGCTACCCGGGACGCCTGGGCGCATTCGCGCGCCCGAGGCGCCGTCATCTCTAGAAGTCCACCACCGTGCCGAACTTGAAGACCCGCGGCCCGAGGATCGAGGTCGGCCGACGCCATGCTGCACCGTAGGTGCTGTTCACCGAAAGAATGGTCCCTGCATTGAACACGTTGTAAGCGTCGAACTGCGCCTGGATCCGTGCCCGGCCCACCTTAATCAGGCGGCTGAACCGCACGTCGACCTGGTTCAGTCTGTCCTCGAACAGCGTGTTCGGCGCCAGGATCGGCACGACTACCGTACCCGCAGCGCCGGCGGACAGGTTCCGGCCCAGCGACGGGGCGATCTGAGCGTTGGTGAAGGTGTTGTTCGCCGACACCGGAATCCCCGGCAGGTTCTGCACCGTGGCCGCGACCTGGAAGCTGAACGGCAGCGGATAGATGGCGTTGAACTTGAACTGCGTGCCGCCCTTCCACCACGGTTGCACGTTCCGACAGAAACCCTCGCGGGCGTCGAGCAGCGTGAAGCCCGGCGCCGTCGTGTTGCCCGGGATGAGGCCCGGGGCGTCGATCGTCAGGCACGAGTCAGTCACGCTCTGGTTGAAAGACACGCCACCGTTGAACACGCCGCCCTTGCCGAAACGGGCATTCACCGACGCATCCACGCCGTTGAAGTACTGCTTGTAGTCGCCGAAGTTGCTGGACTGGGTGACGACCGCATTCACCTGGCCGAACCGCGCCGGGTTCACGTCGTAGAGACCGCAGAGCTGGTTCCCCCCGCCGCCCGAGAGGAGCGGATTGCTCGGCGCCGCCACGCAGAACTGGTCGTAGTTGGCGGGCGCGACCAGGGTGTTGTCCGTGATGGAGAAGTTGCCGAACTGGGTGCGGTAGTAACCGACGTTCAGCGCCATACCAGGACGCAGTTCCTGCTGGACCGAGACCGACCCCTGCCAGTTGTAGGGCCGGATCTGACTGCCGTTCACGACATCGTCCGCGAAGGTCCGCGTCAGGTTCACCGTGCCGAAGCGGCTGTTGCTCAGGGCTCCGCACTCGCCATTGGCGCCCGTCGAGGGTGACAGATCGCAATCGGGCACGTAGTTGCCGTTCGCATCGCTCCAGGTGCGCGTGGCGTTCAGCACCATGGACAGCTGCGGGTTGATCTGCTCGGTGATGCCGACGCCCATGCTCTGAACGTAACGGCCGAACGAGCCTTTGATGGCCGTCCGGCCGTTGCCGAACAGGTCATACGCCACGCCGATCCGCGGTGAGAAGTCCTTCCACTTCGGTGCGTCCTTGACCTCCGCGAAGGTCCTGGCCCCGATGAACCGCGAGGCCGGAAGGCTCACGGCCGGCGCGTTGCCGTTGAAGGTGTCCAGGCGCACGCCGCCGGTGACGGTCAGCTTGCCCATCGTCCACTGGTCCTGCCCGTAGTACCCCATGCCCAGCATCAGGTTGTCCGTCAGTACCGGCATGGCCCACTGCGTCAGGCTGATCGGTGCACGGTTGCGGAAGGTGTAGCTGATGTACTGGTTCACCGTGCGGTCCTGGTGATCCCAACCGCGGTAGAACATCACGCCGCCCTTGAACGCGTGCGAGCCGGTGATGTACGACACCGACACACGGCCGTTCATCTGGTTGCCTTCCTGTCCACGCTTCGTCTCGTTGTAGGCCGTCGAACCGGTGGTGGCGAAGGCGCCGTAGGTGATGCCCAGCCCCTGGTCGGTGATGGAGATGGCGTCGGCCTTCACGAGCCCCCCCTCCTCCCCGGGGATGGGCGACTTCTTGGCGTTGAACGAATAGGAGACGCCGGCATCCAGCAGCAGACGGTTGCTGGCGGGGTTGCTCCACGTCACCTGGCTCAGGTACAGCGGCTTGAAGTGCAGCGTCGTCACCGCTTCAGGCGAGGCAGCACTGCTGACGCCGAGATAGCAGAAGCAGTTCGCCTGGGTGCTTTCGTACCACGCGATCTTGTTCTTCTGGGAAAGCTGCCAGGTCACACGGACGCTGTGGTCGCGGATGTAGGTGTCGGTATAGGCCGGCTTGCTGGTGTCCACCTCGTAGAAGAGCGGGTTGGTGGACTTGTTGAAGAAGGCGCCCGGCTGGAACTCCTGCGTGCCCCAGGTCCGGTGCGCCGTGTAGAACCAGATCCTGTCCCTTCGGATCGGGCCGCCGATGCCGCCGCCGAGGTCGTAGATCTTGTCGATGGACGACGCCGTCGTCAGGCCGCGTGAGCGATGCTCATCGTTCAGATTCGTGCTCTGCATGGCGCCGTTGGCGAAGTTGCCGGCCAGGTAGTACTTGAAGGTATTGCCACCTTCCTTCGGCACGTAATTCACCTGCACGCCACCGGTGTCGGCCTCTGCCGACATGCCGGCGGTTTCGAGTGTCGTCTCCTGGATGGCCGCCACGTTGGTGAAGTAGATCTTGTTCACCCCCCCGCCGTCGCCCGAGTTGTTGCCGAAGCGCATGCCATCAATCTTGAACATGCTGTCGTTGGCGCGACCGCCGTGGATGGCGATCGCCGACACGGCATCGCCCTTGTTGCCCCCGACGTCCTGCGCGTTGGCCGCCTGCATGCTGGCGCCGAGCGTCAGCCCGGCAAAGGCCGCCGCGGTCTTGGCCGAGGGGATCGCGTCCAGCGTAGCCTGCGAGAGTACCGTCTGGCTGCGGACGTTCTGAATGTCCACAACCGGTGTGGCGCCGGTCACGGTCACGGTCTCCTCGAGCGAACCGACCTTCATCTCGGCGGTGATGTTCGCCGTGACGCCGGTGGTGAGCTCAAGTCCGTCGCGCTTGTAGGTGCCGAATCCCGGCAGCGTGAACGTGACCGAGTAGGTGCCCGGCCGCAGGTCCAGGATCTTGTAGTTGCCGCTGTCGTCCGTCACGGCCGTGCGGATCTTTTCGATGAGCGCCGGGCTCGCGGCCTCCACCGTGACACCCGGAAGGACGGCACCGGTGGCATCCTTCGCCACGCCCGCGATGGCCGCCGTCGTGGCCGACTGGGCGAGCGCTGCCGTGGCGCTCAGTACCGCGATTCCTCCGGCGACCAGCAGGCTAGTCAGTCTCTGTCTCACTGTTCCCTCCTCACCCTCACGCGTTCATCAATTGGCCACCGCTCCCTGGAGCGTGTAGCCCACAAGCTCTGCGTCCTCGCCATTGCCGTGCGCGACAACGAGGTACTGCTTCCCCTTGTGCAGGTAGGTCATCGGGGCGGCCGTCGACAAGCTGTCGCCCTCGATCACGTGCACGATGGCCCCGGTCTTCTTGTCGAAGGCGTACACGAGCTTCTTCTGGAAGCCCGGGTCGTTCCACTTCTCCCACGGCGGGGGCTGCGGCTGACCGGTGACGAAGGTGTAGGTCACGCCGACGAAGAGGAGCGTTCTGGTCACGAG
>CAYNUO010000141.1:0-5019 GCA_964400405.1 uncultured Bifidobacteriaceae bacterium
GCTCGGGGATGTCGTCAGCCGGTGCGATGCCGCACAGGTCGAAGCCCAGCGCGGCGGCCTGGGCCTTCAGCATGACGGGGGTCAGCGGCACGCGGTCGAATCCAGACTGAGCCAGGCGCTGGTAACAACGCGCCTCACCTCCACCTCGTTTCGTCCGCAACGGCGCCGATGAAGTCGAGCACGTCCTGACCATCGAGGGTACCGCTGACCAACAGCGACTGCCGTCGGTGACGGGAGTCGCACGGCAAGTCCTCGGGAGTAGTCTTAGGCTCGCTGGTGGCCAAAGATGTTCGCCTGATGAAACGCCAAGAATGCCCGCTGCTCGCGATTGAACTCCCCAACATTTACGCCGGCGTCGATACCCCACTTCTCAAGTAAGTCTTGCCGAAGGCCTGGCACGACCAGAAGTCGATTGTCGTCGGAGAACGAAACGTATCCTTGGTCGAACAAATGATCAACGTGCGGGGACAGCAGCAGGCCGTTCGCACCGCTCAGGCGCTCGGTGTCGGATGCTTCACGCCACGGCTTGATGTGACTCGCCCTCAGATGCCTTGGATCGTTGACGCGAGTAACTCGACACTCACGCTCAACGAGAAGTACGTTAGACCGGAACACGCCTTGACCGCGTCTCGCCTTGACAAGTTGGTCCCTGAACGTCGCACCCGCAGGAACGACGGTCGCCTCATCCAGTTCGCCATCCACATCGGGACTCTGAGGCAGGTCCGCAACAGCTGAATAGGCCTCGAAATACTTGTCGCCGATGAGCCTGATGAGCTCGTCTGCCATCGGAGCAGGCACCTCGGCCAAGTAGACGTTCTGAAGGCCGTTGCCGTTACGCCGCAGCGGCGCGTACTTCTTCGGAAGGAGCGGCGCGATGGTCGAGATGTGGTCCTTGGGTCTGAGCGGAATCTCCAAGGCACAGAAGTCAACGGGAACGTACCAGCCCTCTCGTGACCAGTTTGAGCCGGCAGTACCAAAGTCAGGCTTGGGACCCGTTGTAGCGAAGCCAGTTACAACGCCAACGGCCTTCAAGAACGTATCGCAAAAGGAGAACACCACATCGCCCGGAGCGACTTCTTGCATGGTGTCGTAGAAAGGGTTCTTCGATCCGTCGGCACGAGTCTTCGGAGACCACATAAAGCGGCCCTGGATTTCGACTCGGTATGTTTGGTTCTGGTTGACCCACCAGTAGCGCATGTCGTCGGGTCTCGAAGGCCGTACTGTCGCCTACGCTAGGCCACCCGTTCCCTAGAGCTCGATGTCTTCGGGCTTGATCCACACCACCGTGCCATTACGAGAGATCGCAACCGGCAACCCGTCCTTCTTGTGGCGCAGGAGGGCCTTGCGGATACCTCGATTGACCGCCCTGTCGATGACGCGCCGATCCTCCGCGAGGATGCGGTCGACGTCGGGACGCGATTCGGTCTTCATACGTTCCCTCCACGCTGGACGGCTTCCCACACGGCCTTATCGTAGACGTTGGGGGGCGACGACTCCAAGCCTTCTGCAACAAGCTGGGAGACCGGGCCCGAACAGTCAAGCACCGTCCAGGTCGTCACGATCGGTCGGTAGAGCGTGTGGAAGTTTCTGAGACCGGCACGGTATCGCCGGACTATGACATCCAAGGGAATGTCATGACCTCCGGATTGAACGCGGTCGGCGACGCGCCGAACGGCGAGGTCCGGTGATTGCAGCCAGAGATAGAGAAGGTGAACTGAGTAGCCCGAGGCCCGAAGAGCCCGTAGCCTGGGCGCGAATGAACGACTAGCGAGGGTCGTCTCGAACGCGAAGCTCGCCCGCTGCCGCGTCAACTCGTCCAGCCTAGCCAGCATCACGCGTCCTGCGGCAACGGCAGCTCCAGCCGGAGCGAACGCCGACAAGCCACGCGCGATGACGTCAGCATTTACGAATTCGCGGACTGCCAGTTCACCCTGGAGCAGCTCCGGCGCGGCAGTAGACTTCCCGGCGCCGTTTGCGCCGGCGAGAATGACCACGCTTGGCCGCGGCTCACTCATCTCAGGCCGTCATCGGGTCGACGAGAGGAGCACGCGGGGCCGCCCACTCCTCTCGCTTGTCTTCTCTACTTCTTCGCGACGAGCTGCCGCACGACGTACGGCAGGATGCCGCCGTGCGAATAAGCCACGAGCTCTTCCGGCGTGTCGATCCGGATCGTGGCCTTGAAGGACTTCACCGTGCCGTCGGCCGCGGTGGCCTTCACCGTCAGGTCGCCGCGCGGCGTCAGGCCCGTGGCCACACCCGCCAGGTCGTAGGTCTCCGTGCCGGTCAGGCCCAGCGACGCGGCGTTCTCCCCTGCCTTGAACTGCAGCGGCAGCACGCCCATGTTCACCAGGTTGCTGCGGTGAATGCGCTCGAAGCTCTCGACGATGACGGCCTTCACGCCGAGCAGGAACGTGCCCTTGGCCGCCCAGTCGCGGGAGGAGCCTGAGCCGTATTCCTTGCCGGCGATCACGATGAGCGGCGTGTTGGTCTCGCGATATTTCACGGACGCGTCGTAGATCGACATCACGCCGCCGTTCGGCAGCAGCGTGGTCCAGCCGCCCTCGGTGCCGGGTGCAACCTGATTGCGCAGGCGCGTGTTCGCGAACGTGCCGCGCATCATGACTTCGTGGTTCCCGCGGCGGGCGCCGTAGGAATTGAAGTCGACGGGCTTCACGCCGTGGTCGGTCAGATACTTGCCCGCCGGGCTGTCCGCCTTGATGTTGCCGGCCGGGGAGATGTGGTCGGTGGTCACGCTGTCGCCGAGCAGCGCCAGCACGCGTGCACCGCTGATGTCGCTCGGCTTCGGGGGCGTCATCGTCATGCCCTCGAGGAACGTCGGACGGCGCACGTACGTGGAATCCGTTTCCCACTCGAACCGGTTGCCCTCCGGCACCTTCAGGCCCTGCCAGCTCTTGTCACCATCGAACACGTTGGCGTAGGACTCCTTGAACTGCTTCGCGGTGACCACGCGGGTCACGGTCTCCTGAATCTCCTGCGTGGTCGGCCACACGTCCTTCAGATAGACCGGCTTGCCGTCCTTGCCGGTGCCGAGCGGTTCGGTGGAGATGTCGGTGGTCATCGTGCCGGCGATCGCGTAGGCGACGACGAGCGGCGGCGACGCGAGGTAGTTCGCGCGGACGTCCTGCTGAATGCGACCCTCGAAGTTGCGGTTGCCGCTGAGCACGGACGAGACGACGAGGCCCTTCTCGCGGATGGTGGCCGTGACGTCATCCGGCAGCGGACCGCTGTTGCCGATGCACGTGGTGCAGCCGTAGCCGACGGTGTGGAAGCCGAGCGCTTCAAGCGCGGGCGTGAGGCCGGCGGCTGCCAGGTACTCGGTGACGACCTTGGAACCGGGCGCGAGGCTGGTCTTCACCCACGGCTTGCTGGTCAGGCCCTTCTCCACCGCCTTCTTCGCGAGGAGACCGGCGGCGACGAGCACGCTGGGGTTCGAGGTATTCGTGCAGCTCGTGATCGCGGCAATGACGACAGCGCCGTGATCGAGGCCTTCGACCAGCGGCTCGGCGACAGCCACGGCCGAGGACTTGGCCTGCGGCTTGACCTGCGCCTGCATCCCGGGCAGCGCGGCGGCAAACGCGGTCTTGGCCCCACTCAGCGACACACGGTCCTGCGGGCGCTTCGGGCCGGCAAGGCTCGGCTCGACAGCGTTCAGGTCGATCTCGATGGACTCGGAGTAGATCGGGTCCTGCGCGCCGTCTTCGCGCCACATGCCCTGCGCCTTCGCGTAGGCCTCCACGAGCGCCACACGGGAGGCGTCGCGGTTGGTGAGGCGGAGGTAGTCGAGGGTCAGCGTGTCGATCGGGAAGATGGCGACCGTCGCGCCGTACTCGGGGCACATGTTGCCGAGGGTCGCGCGGTCCGCGATGGTCAGGTGCTTCAGCCCCTCGCCGAAGAACTCGACGAACTTGCCGACGACGCCGTGCTTGCGCAGGCGCTCGGTCACGGTGAGCACGAGGTCGGTCGCCGTCATGCCCTCGCGGAGCTTGCCGGTCAGGCGCACGCCGAGCACCTTCGGGATGAGCATGGAGGACGGCTGGCCGAGCATCGCGGCCTCGGCCTCGATGCCGCCGACGCCCCAGCCCACGACGCCGAGGCCGTTGACCATCGTCGTGTGGGAGTCCGTGCCGACGAGCGTGTCCGGACAGGCGACCTTCTCGCCGTCGACCGTCTCCGAGAAGACGACGCGCGCGAGGTACTCGACGTTCACCTGGTGAACGATGCCGGTATCCGGCGGCACGACCTTGAAGTTGTTGAACGCGGTCTGACCCCAGCGCATGAACGCGTAGCGTTCCTTGTTGCGCGAGAACTCGAGCTCGGCGTTGAGCGCCAGCGCGTCCGGGCGGCCGAAGTAGTCCACCTGCACGGAGTGGTCGATGACCAGCTCGACCGGCTGCAGCGGGTTCACGCGGTCCGGATTGCCGCCCAGCGCCACGATGGCATCGCGCATCGCGGCCAGGTCCACCACGCACGGCACGCCGGTGAAGTCCTGCAGCAGCACGCGCGCCGGCATGAAGGAGATTTCCTTCTCGGCGCTGCCGGTGGCATCCCACGAGGCCACGGCCTTGATGTCGTCGGCCTTGACGAAGGCGTTGTCTTCGCGGCGCAGCAGGTTCTCGAGGAGCACCTTCATCGAGAACGGCAGCCGCGTCACGCCCGGGTAGGTCTTCGCCAGGGCGGGCAGGCTGTAAATCTGGTAGGTGTCGCCGCCGACCGCGAGGGGCGTGCGGGTTCCGAAGCTGTTCAGAGTAGGCATCCCTCCGATCATACCGGGATCGGCCGGGCAACGATTCACGCACGGACTGTGAAGCTGTCGAGGCCTTTACGCCCCCCTGAGCCGACCGCGCCGGCTAGCCCGAAACGGGCTACTCGCGCTCCGTGTGCGCGTGTGAAGTGCACCCGGCTCGTGTACAGGCAGTCGCGCTGCGTGGCCCGTTTCGGGCTAGCCGGCGCGGTCGGCTCAGATGAGGTCGCGAGTCGGGACTCGCCGGCAGGGGCGAG
>CAYNUO010000142.1:0-2049 GCA_964400405.1 uncultured Bifidobacteriaceae bacterium
CTAGTTCCGCCTCCCGGCCTCGGTGACGGTGACGAGCCGCGTCTAGCGCGCGTCGCGACGCGCGGCCACGCGCCT
This sequence comes from uncultured Bifidobacteriaceae bacterium, assembly GCA_964400405.1. Classification (GTDB taxonomy): domain Bacteria; phylum Acidobacteriota; class Vicinamibacteria; order Vicinamibacterales; family UBA2999; genus CANKJK01. Next base: position 76 of record CAYNUO010000142.1, read on the forward strand.
GGCACCCGCCCAGTGCTCGCGGAACGCGCGCTGGGCCGCTGTCAGGCGCCCCACCCGTTCGACGGGCACGACCGTGAGGAGTGGCGCATCCGGCCGGGCGGGCGGGTTGGCACTCCGGCGGTCCTGCAGCAGCAGTCCCGCCGGCGCGAGGAGAGCGGCAAAGTCGGGCACGTCACGTCCGCGGACGTAGCGGTCCATGAACGTGCGGGCGAATGCGGCGTCGCCGGCGACCTCGGCGAGCGCGGCTTCGACGTCGGCGTCCTCATACGGACGAACCACCTCGCCTGGCTCGCCCCGGTCGGCACCGAAGCGCTCCCACAGGCGCCGCATCAGCGTGTCGAGCGAGACGGCGTGATTGCTCCGCAGGCGCAGCGTGAGATCGAGCGCAAGGCCGATCGTCTCGCCCCATGTGTAGTACGAGAGAAAGCCGCCCTCGATTCCCGCCCTCGACTCGGGGCCGGCCCCGTCAGTCAGCGGGGCGAGCCGGCTCATCTCGATTACCGACCGCCGCTGCCGCGCGGTGCTGCCCACGACCTGGTCGATGGCGTCCCCGAAGGTCGCCGCGATATCGGTCACCGATGCGATTCCGGCCCGCACCAGTAACAGATGCCCGTAATAGTTCGTGACGCCCTCACCGAGCCACAGCTCGCCAGAGACGTTGGCGCGGTCGAAGGCAAACGGCTCGAGGGATTTCGGCCGGATGCGCTCGATGTTCCAGGCGTGGAAGACCTCGTGCGCCCCCTTCTCCGCGAGCGACCGCCGCGCGCTCGCGATGGCAGCGCTCGACGTCAGCACCGTGCTGTTGCGGTGCTCCATGCCGTCACCGGAAGCATCGGGGAGGAAGTCGGCGATGAACGTGTACTCGGGCGACTCGAAAGCGGGCAGGCTCCCGAACACGGCCGTCGCCTCCCCGGCTATCGCCGCGAGGTCGCGTGCGTACGCGTCGGCATGGGCCGGCGTGCCGGTGTCGTGCAGGGCCAGACGGAACGTGGCCGAGCGTTCGCGGTCGCGGAGCACGAACGTGCGCGTGGCGAAGGCCGAGAACTCGGCCGGGCTGTCCATCAGGTACTGCAGGTTCGGCGCGGTGAACGTCAGCGGTGACGCCGTCGGCAGGAGCTGCGTCGCGACGTGCCAGGCCGTCGACGCCGGCAGGAACGCCGGAGCCTCGAACGACACCCGCACGGCACGCCGCTCCAGGCCGCGCGCCCACACGAGCGCGGCGGGCATGTTGATATGCGCGTGCGTGCCGTCCACGGCGAGGTAGGTGCCGTCCACGCGGTCGCCCCGGACGCGGTAGCGCACGCGCACGGCCGGCGGATGCTCGTCCACCGTCCAGCGGCCGGCCGGGCCGCGGACCGTCAGCGGGCGACCCTCCGTGTCCGTCACTTCGAATGCCGAGACGCCCCGGACGAAGTCATGGAGCGCGTAGCGTCCTGGCGACGCGACGCTCATCTGCAGTTCGAGCGGCGCCGGCGGCAGGTCCGGCAGCAACATCTCGACGTCGAGCCGATGCTCGGCGGGGGCCGTGACCGCGAGGTGGTACTCGATTGGGGCCGGCGGGTCGCCCGCCGCGGGCAGCAGACGCGCTCCGCCCAGCAGGGCCGCAACGGCCAGCAGGGCCGCCGTGTGGACGCGCAAGCGCCGCGAGTGCATGTCGTTAGGATACGCTTCGATCTGACCCCCGATGGAGCCCCTGCGCGCGCGGCTGACCGAACTGCTTGATTCGCTGAAGCGCGGCCGGCTCGACGTGCCGGACGGCCTGCTGGACCGGAACGCCGCGTTCTCGCTGAACGGCACGCCCTACGAAGCGCTGCTCGGCCGCGACCCGGACGACCCGCTGGTCCGGCTCATCGCCCGCGGCCCCGCCGGCTACCGCTTCGCCGCCCAGGCCCTGATCCGCGCGCTCGGCACGCCGGACCTCGCCATCGACCGGCTGGACGACGTCCCACCCGGCTGGGAGCTGACCGCCACCCT
>CAYNUO010000142.1:2149-4986 GCA_964400405.1 uncultured Bifidobacteriaceae bacterium
TCGCCATCGACCGGCTGGACGACGTCCCACCCGGCTGGGAGCTGACCGCCACCCTGTCCGGCACCCTGCGCGGCTCGTCCGAACCTATGCGCTGCCCTGTCATTCTGCGCCTCACCACTACGCTCTCAGGCGCCCTCGCGACGGCGGACGTCGTCATCGAACCGGGCGTGCTCAAGCAGCTCGACCAGGCGCGCAGTCAGGCGTAGTCCCCGAGACAACCGCGGCCCACGCGACCCGCGCGTGGCATCTTGTCGACACCTGCAGGCGACTTGGCTTGTACAGGAGCCAGGTGCCTGTCACACGCGCCCACGGAGCCAGCAGTGGCGACAAGATGCCGCGCGCGGATCGCTCACCCGCGGAGCCGCGGCCCGGCGAGCCGTGCGTGGCGTCTTGTCGACACCTGCAGGCGACTTGGCTCGTACAGGAGCCGGGTGCCTGTCACACGCGCCCACGGAGCCAGCAGTGGCGACAAGATGCCGCGCGCGGATCGCTCACCCGCGGCAGAGTGGTCCGGCTACGCGCGGCCGGCGAACTCGCCCGTCTCCGTGTGCACCTTCACCTTCTCGCCTTCCTTGATGAAGAGCGGCACACGAATCTCGAGCCCCGTCTCGACCGTCGCCGCCTTCGTCACGCCCCCGCTGGCCGTGTCGCCGCGCACGCCCGGCTCCGTCTGCGTGACGGTAAGCTCGACGAGCGACGGAAGCTGGATCCCGATCGGATTTCCATTGAACTTCTGCACCTGGACCATCAGGTTGTCCGCCAGATAGCCGGTCTGGTCCCCGAGGACATCCCCGCGGATCGTCAGCGTCTCGAACGACGTCTGGTCCATGAAGTTGTACCCGTCGCCGTCCGCGTAGAGGTATTGCGCCTCGACCATCACCAGGTCCGGCTCCTTGAACTTCTCTCCGGCCTTGAAGGTCTTGTCGAAGACAGCCTGCGTCAGCAGGTTCCGCATCTTCAGGCGCACGAGCGTCTGGCCGCCGCGCGCGGTCGGCTTGGAGATCTCCTGCTCGAGGCAGAGATACGGAACGTCCTCCATCTCGAAGAAGGTCTTGCGCTTGACGTCGATTGCTTCGATCAGCGATGCCATGTCGTCTCTCCAGAGCAGTGCTTGCTTCGGACGCTTGCCCGCTGCGCTTACGTGCGCGGGTGCGCCGCTTCGAACTCTTCGTGCGGACCCTTGAAGTCGAGCACCGCGCCCGTGCCGTCGAGGTGCCACACGCGCGTGCCGACCTCCTCGAGCAGGTCCTGGTCGTGCGTGACGAGGAACACGGTGCCCTCGTATTTCTGCAGCGCGATGTTCAGGGCGTTGATCGATTCAAGGTCCAGGTGGTTCGTCGGCTCGTCGAGCACGAGCACGTTGGGCTTGAGCAGCATGATCCGGCAGAAGAGCAGCCGCGCCGTCTCGCCGCCCGAGAGCGCCTCGGTCGGCTTGTAGCCTTCCTCGCCCTTGAACAGCATCTGCCCGAGCAGGCCGTGGATGTCCTGGCGTGCGGCTTCAGGGTCGAACTGGTGCAGCCATTCGACGGCCTGCATGCCCTTCTTGATGACGCCGGTCGCATCCTGCGGAAAGTAGCCGACGGAGACCTCGTGCCCCCAGCGGAGCGTGCCGCCGTCGCGGTCGCCCGCGAGCGCCTGGTCGACGTCCGGCCCGTCCGCGAGAATCGCCTTCAGCAGCGTCGTCTTGCCGACGCCGTTCCTGCCGACGATCACGACGCGGTCGCCGCGGTTGACGACGGAGTCGAACGGCTTGATGACGGTGTGGTCGCCGTAAGCCTTCGTCAGCCCCTTGAACTCGACGGCCATCTTGCCCGACGGCCGCTTCTGGTTGAAGCGGATATAGGGCCGCTCGATGTTCGAGCGTGCGAGGGCCGTCGTCTCGAGCCGCTCGACTTCCTTGCGTCGTGACGCCACCTGGCTGGCGCGCGTGCCGGCGCTGAACCGCGCGATGAAGTCCTGCAGCTGCGCGATCTTCTTCTCGCGCTGCGCGTTCTCGGACTCGATACGCGACCGGACCTGCGTCTTGGCGAGCACCATGTCGTCGTAGCCGCCGGTATACGTGATGATCGTCTGGTAGTCGATGTCCGCCGTGTGCGTGCACACGTTGTTGAGGAAGTGCCGGTCATGCGAGATGACCATCAGCATGCCCTCGTAGCGGTTCAGGAATTCCTCGAGCCAGTGGATCGAATCGAGGTCGAGGTGGTTCGTCGGCTCGTCGAGCAGCAGCGCCTGCGGGTTGCCGAAGAGCGCCTGCGCGAGCAGCACGCGCACCTTCTGGCCGCCCTGCAGCTCGCCCATCGTCCGCTCGTGCAGCGCGTCGGGGATGTCGAGCCCCTGCAGCAGCACCGCGGCGTCGCTCTCGGCGGCGTAGCCGTCTTCTTCACCGACGACGCCTTCGAGCTCGCCGAGGCGCATGCCGTCCGCGTCGGACATGTCGGCCTTCGCATAGAGCGCGTCGCGCTCCTGCAGCGCCTCCCACAGGCGCCTGTTGCCCATGATGACGGTGTCGACGACGCGGAACGCGTCGAACGCGAACTGATCCTGGCGCAGCACGCCGAGCTTCTTCGGGCGCGTGACGGTGCCCTTCTGCGGTTCCAGCTCCCCGGTGAGGAGCTTCATGAACGTGGACTTGCCGGCGCCGTTGGGGCCGGTCAGGCCGTATCGGCGGCCCGTCGTAAAGGTTGCGGTGACCTCGTCGAAGAGGACCTTGTTGCCGTACCGCATCGAAACGCTGCTGACGGAAATCATGCTGACTGCACTCTGTCTGGATTGGCCGGGCCCGGGGAAACTCCAATTGTAGTCGGCCCCCTGTGTACACTGCCAGCCGATGGCCCGCG
>CAYNUO010000143.1:0-4873 GCA_964400405.1 uncultured Bifidobacteriaceae bacterium
GCCTGTGATTGCTGTGACATCACGATTCCTTTCGCTTGTCTGACCTTGACTGCATTCGCGACCCCGTGGCCACTACGGACTACAGCGGTCGTGGAGGCGCTCGATTCGAGTGAGGTTCGCCGGCTCCGCGGAGATCCGGCGAGTCCGCGGGTCCGAATACACACACCGTCCCACCTTGGGGCTACCTGCCAGCCGGGCTTCCGGCGGCGGGCTTCGTGGCTGGCGCGCCAGGGGTCTGCCGCGCGGCGGCCTCGTCAAGCCGACCGCGCGAGTACACCGGCGGCGGCAGCACTTCGACCGGCAGGCCCTTGGCCGTCAGGAGCCTGGCAATCAAGGCCGCCGTCTGTTCGTGGGTCAAACGGAAGATGGACTCTCCGTGAATGTCCCGGCCAACCGCCCAGACATAGGGTGTCTGGCCAGCAATGTTCCTGGCGTCCAGCGCGGCACCACGATCCGCGAGAAGCTGGACCACGCGCGTGGCACCGGTCAGCGCCGCACCATGCAGGGCAGTGACGCCCCTGCTGTTCTTCGCGTTCACGTCACCGCATCCGTGGGTGAGCTCGAGACACAGCTTGACCGCCTCGTAGGAGTTCTCGGCGTTGATGGCTTCGCCGCCGACTTCCCACTGGCCGACACCGGACGCCACCATCAGCGGGGTTTCCTGCCCCTTGTTTCCGAGAGTCGAGTCGGCGCCACGCTGGGCGAGCAGACGCATCAACTCGTGGTCGCCGCCTTTCGCCGCCACGAAGAACGGCGTCGCATCGAGCCAGGTCACGCTCCGGCGGTAGATGTCCACCAGTTCCTTCGTCGCTCGTGCGTTGACGTCGGCACCGCGCGCAATCAGGCGCTCCACCAGCTGCAGGCTGTCCATGTGCCCGGTCGGAATGGGCGCCGGAACCCGGCCGACGGACGGCGTCCTGGTGCGCGCGATCTGGTGCAGCGCCGTCCAGCCCTGGCGTGCCGCATTCGGATCGGCGCCCCGATCCAGCAACACCGAGGCGAGCTCCCAGTGCGCGTTGATGCACGCCAGCACCAGCGCGCTGGTGCCGTCAGGCAGGGTCGTCTCATTGGGATCCGCGCCGGCATCGAGCAGGACCTTCGTCGCGTCGATGTGTCCGTTGAGCACGGCGAAGAGCAGCGGCGTGAAGCGATAGACCGTTTCGTTGACGGCTCGGGGCAGCCAGTCGTTGGCGGCGCTCCCGCCCTGGACGGGCCGGTCGTTGAACTCGTCTGAACGCGCCCGCACGTCGGCGCCGGCTGCCAGCAGGACCTGCATGACCTTGACGTTGTTGCTGGCGGCCGCCCACATCAGGGCCGTCTGGTGCTTGCCCGGTTCCGCCAGATTCGGATCGGCGCCGTGGGCCAGGAGCACCCTCACGGCCTCGGGGCTCTCATTCCGGGAGGCGAGCATGAGGACGGATTCTCCGCCGCGAGACGTGCTCTTCGCACTCGCACCGGCGGCGAGCAGGCGCTCGATGAGGGTCGCGTCGCCGTTCTCCGCGGCCAGCGCCAGCGGTGCCACGCCATACCGGTTGGCGGCGTTCACCGCGGCCCCCGCCCGGAGCAGCGCATCCACGATGTTCCGCTGACCGGTCAGCACGGCGTAGAGCAACGGCGTGGAACCGTCGACGTCGGGGCGGTTCACGTCCACACGGCGAGCCAGCAGCGCGCGCACGGCAGCGCCATCCCCGTTCCGGACGGCCTCCACGAGCGGCACCATTCGCGGCGTTCCCGCCAACGACGGATCCGCGAGCAGCGGCGCGAGCGCCGCGACCAGCGCGCCGAGCCACAAGGCGCCTGCCGAACGTGCCGCGCGACATCCACCACGCATGTCTGCTACACCCCCGCGAGCGGTGCGGTGCTGTCGCCGATCTGCTGGAGGTCCACTCCCACCTTCTCGAGCACCGTCAGGCCCAGGTTCATCCATGGCGTATCGAGGGGGAACTGCAGATGCCGCCCGCCGGCGAGCTGACCGCCCAGATGGCCGACCATCACCGCTGGCAGGTCACGGGGACTGTGCAGGTTCCCGTCACCCATGCCGCTGCCGAACAGCAGCATCGCGTGATCGAGCAACGTGCCGTCACCATCCTGCGTCTGCGCCATCTTCCCGGCCAGGTACGCCACCAGCGAGGCGTGATAGGCGTTGATCTTCCCCCACTTCGCCACGCGCTCCGCGTCACCACCGTGATGCGAGGCATCGTGATTCGCTTCGGGGACGCCAATCCACGGATAGCTCTGGCCGCTCTGTTCCCGGTTCAACTGCATGATCGACACGCGGGTGATGTCGGCCTGAAACGCCAGGAACTGCAGGTCCAGCATGAGGCGCGCGTGCACGTCGTACTGCTCGGGAATGCCGAAGGGCGGTGTGGTCGTGACGAGCGGCGATTGGGCAGCCCGTTCCCCTGCCTTCTCTATCCTCCGCTCGACGTCACGCACCCCCTGCAGATACTCATCGAGTGTCCGCCTGTCCTGAGGTCCGAGCACCCGCTGCAGCCGCCGCAACTCGCTGTTCACGCGATCGAGGATGCTCCGTTCACGCACGAACTGCCGCTGCTGCTGAGCGGCGGAGCCGCCGTCGCCGAACAGGCGCTCGAACACCCGCCGCGGATTCATTTCGCAGGGATTGGGCGTGGTGGCCGTGCGCCACGAGAAGGTGTTGACGTAGGCGCAGCTGTAGCCGAGCTCGCAGTTTCCGACCGCCGACATGTTGTCGAGGGCCAGTTCGAGTGAGCGAAGCTGCGTCTCGCGCCCGAGGACGTCGGCCGCGTACTGGTCGATCGTCTTCCCAGTCTCGATATCGGCACCTTCGGTCCGTTTGGGCCGCACGCCGCTCAGCCACGACGCCCCGCACCGCGTGTGCGGGCCTGTACTCAGTTTGGGATCTTCCGCCGGGGCATTGCTCAGGCCGCTGACCGTCGTCACGGAGCGGCGGACCGGCTCGAACGACGAGAGAATCGGCGACAGCGTCTCAGGCAGCGGGCCGGGCTCGGCCGGGAAGAAGAGCGAGTGCGGCATGCCACTCGGAGCGTAATAGAACCCGAGCAGCTGCCGGCCGCGCGCGGCTGTCCTCGCGGTCGCCGTCAAGGCAGGCACCATGGCATCCAGCAGCGGCAGCGCGAGGGCTGCCCCGAGGCCACGGAGCACGGTGCGCCGCTGCAACGCCTGTTTCGTGATGATCATGGTGCTTCTCCGTACCGTCAGTAACTGCCAGGCATCCGCTTCTGAAACGGCACGCTCTTGACCACGCCGACGACGATCGACGAGAACCGATAATCGTCGCGCGCGGCGTCACGGACAATCCGGCGAATCGCCGGCTGGTCGAACGACTCGATGCCTCGGCCCAGTGCGTACGTCAGAAGCTTCTCCGTCAGGGCCGTGACGAAGGGCTCCGGGTGGCGCGCCAGCGCTGCTTGAAAGTCCGTCAGGCTCCCGAACTTGGTGCCGTCCGGAAGGCCGCCGGCCGGATCGATCGGCTTGAACGACCCGTCGGTCGTTCTCCACGCCCCGGTCGCGTCGAACTGCTCCAGCGCAAAGCCGAGGGGATCGATGATCCCGTGGCAACTGGCGCACACGGGGTTCTTCCGGTGCCTGGCCATCCGGTCCCGCATGCTGAGCATGGTCCGGCTGTCGATCGGCTCCTCCTCGAGCGGTGGGACGTTCGCCGGCGGGGGCGGCGGGGTGACGCCGAGCATCGTTTCCAGAATCCAGGCGCCCCTCTTGACGGGGGACGTCCGATTCGGCAGCGAGGTGACCGTCAGAATGCTGCCGTGCCCCAGCAGGCCCCGGCGCGGAACGTCAGCGCCGAAAGACACCCTCCGGAAGTGGCTGCCACGCACGTTCTTGATGCCGTAGTGCCTCGCAAGGCGCTCGTTCAGGAACGAATAGTCGGCCGTCACCAGTTCGGTCACGCTGCGGTCCTGCCGGAAGATGTGCTGGACGAACAGCTCCGTCTCGCGCCGCATCGCTTCCCGCAGGGTGTCGTCGAAGTTCGGGAAGAAGCCCTCATACGGCGTCGCTCGCTCGACGCTGCGCAGGCGGAGCCACTGACCAACGAAGTTCTCGACCAGGGCATTCGCGCGAGGGTCCGCCAGCATCCGGCGCACCTGGCGATCGAGTGCTGCCGGCTGGCGCAGCGCACCACTGACGGCGGCGTCGAGCAAGGCGTCGTCGGGAATGCTGCTCCAGAGGAAGAACGACAGCCGCGAGGCGATCTCGAGAGACCCAAGCCGGTACGGCTGCCCGGCCGCCTGGCCGGGCGGGTCCTGCTCGACGCGGAACAGGAACGCCGGCATCACGAGCAGACCCCGCAGGGCCTCGCCAAGGGCGGCGTCGAACGCGTCGCCCTGCCGTCGGGCCTGTGTGTAGAACTCCACGACGTGCCGGACTTCTGCCTGACTGACCGGACGCCGAAACGCACGCCGGGTCAGGCCTGCGATGATTCGTTCGGCGCACGCATCTTCTTCCGCGGCGGCGCGGGGCCGGCACGTCAGGATCCGTCTGCGACTCGGCGTGTCACCGGGCCCCGCGGAGTTGAAGGGGCCATTGATCGTCACCCGCTCGAGGAACGGCTCCACAATGGCCATGGCGTCCGCGTAGTACCGATATGGCCTCTCGAGCCGCTGCCGAAACCCGCCGCGGACCACTTCCCGCCTTGGCGAGGTCCGCACGAACGCGACACCCACCTCGCGCTGCCCGGCCTCCACGGGGACCCGAATCTCCAGGGGTTCGATCTCGCCGTCCAGGCTCGTGGGATTGTGCCCTCCCCCGGTCGGACCACTCATCGTCATCCGTCTCGGCCGCAGATCGAAGACCTTGACCCGCTCGCCATCGATGGTCAGTTCCAGTTGATGCGCTTCCCGGAATCCAAGACTGC
>CAYNUO010000144.1:0-4808 GCA_964400405.1 uncultured Bifidobacteriaceae bacterium
AGGCCGCCGACGCGCATCGCCTGATGGAAAGCTCGCAGCACATCGGCAAGATCGTCCTCACGGTCTAGCGAAGAGAGCGCGCATGCGCGAGAAGCTCGCCAGCCTGGGCTCCGAGCCCCTCGACATGTCGCCGCGTGAATTTTCCACGTTCGGGGGGAGGAAACGCTCGAAAACCGGCGCGTGCTCGGGTTGGCGGGAGTGAAACCGGAGTAGCAAACGCCTGCTCTCGGGACCTAAGTCCCGTTGCCTCGCGGCATTCGGGGGCATATCGTGCGCTAGCGACCGTCATGGGCTGCGACGGCGCTTTGAGGCCCGAGGCCAGGGGAGAACAACAATGAGTCGTTTCATCGCGTCCGTGCGTTCGCTCGCGTTCGGATTCATTTCGCTCGCGCTGCTTTTTTCCGCTGGACGGGCCCACGCCACGGAGTCCGTCGGGCCCATGGCCACCGGGCGCTCTTCACATGTAGCCATCCCCCTTCAGGACGGCCGCGCTTTGCTAGCCGGGGGCTTTCTCCCCTCGAGCGCGAGCGCGACCTCCAGCGCCGAGATTTTCGACCCGGCAACAGGCCTGTTCTCGCCCACGGCTTCTCTTGCCACGGCCCGCGCCCGCGCTGCCGCGGCGAGGCTCGCGGACGGGCGCGTGCTGGTCGCCGGCGGAACTCCGGTCAACAGCAGCCCTTCGGCCGCCGTCGCCAGCGCAGAAATCTACGATCCGGTCGCCGGAACCTGGACGACGACAGGCGCGATGGGCGTCGCGAGGGAAGGGGCCGCGGCGCTCGCGCTTCCCAGCGGCATGGTGCTGGTCATCGCCGGCGACCCGAGCGGCACCGTCTGCGAGCTCTATGATCCGGCGACCGGGACCTTCGCCGCCACCGGCGCCCTCGGCGTTTCGCGCGCCAATTTCGTCGCAAGCGTGCTGCAGGATGGCCGTGTCCTCGTTGCCGGCGGCGGCGAGCCCGCGGGCCCCTCCAAGGCGAGCGCGGAAATCTGGAATCCCGTCACGGGCACGTGGAGCGCGACCGGTTCCATGTCCGCGGCACGGGCGGACGCGAGCGCTACTACGCTGGGCGACGGAAAGGTGCTCGTGGTCGGCGGAAGCACCGCGTATTCCTGGAGCAGCATCATCGCTTCCGCGGAGCTCTACGACCCTGCCGCCGGCGCGTTCTCCGCCACGGGCAGCCTCTCCGTGGGCCGCAGCTCGCATGCGGCGGCGCTGCTCGGCGACGGCAACGTCATCGTTTCGGGCGGCTACTCGGCCGCATCCTCGCTGCTCGCGAGCGTCGAGCGCTACGACGTGGCGGCGCGTGTCTGGCAAAGCGTGGGGTCGATGGCGGCCCCGCGGGCCAAGCATACCGAGTCGACCCTCCTCAGCGGCAATGTGCTCATTGCCGGCGGCAGCGGTCTCACCGCGGCGGAAATCGTCGACCCGGGATGCGTTCCGGCGATGCCGACCATCTCGCCGGGCAGCGCGAACTTCCCTTTCGGCGGCGGAACCGGGAGCGTGTCGGTGACTTATGCGGCGGGCTGCGGCTGGCGAGTGGCCAATGTGCCCAGCTGGGTGACGATCACCTCCGGCACGCAGGGCGAAGGGAGCGCGGCCGTCACGTACTCGGTGGCGGAGAACACGACGTCTTTGGGACGCGGCGCCACGCTCAGCATCGCCGACAACCCCTTCATGGTGAACCAGCCGGCCAATCCTTGCGCCAATACGACGCTCTCGCCGGCAAGCCAGTCGTTCGGCTACGCCGGCGGCTCCGGCTCGATGACACTTTCCGCCGGGGCTTCGTGCGCATGGACGGTGAGCGGCGTGCCGCAATGGGTGACCCTGGCCGTCTCGAGCGGCACCGGCAGCGCCAGCATCTCCTACACCGTCGCGACGAACCCCGGAGCGGCGCGCAGCGCGACGATGAGCATCGCGGGCCGCAACATCACCGTGAGCCAGGCGGCCAACGCATGCGTTCCAGCGCCGACGATCTCGCCCGCGAGCCGCAGCTTTACGGTCAACGGCGGAACCTCGACCGTGGCCATCACGGCGCCGGTCGGTTGCGCCTGGACCGTGACCGGCGTGCCGTCGTGGATCACGATGACGCAGTCCGGCAGCGGCAACGCCACGCTCAGCGTCACGGCCGCCGCGAACGCCGGCGCCGAGCGCAGCGCCACGTTCTCCGTGGCGGGCAACAGCTTTGCTGTCACGCAGGCCGCCAACCTGTGCGCGGATGCAACGCTTTCGCCGACAAGCGCGTCGTTCACCGCCAATGCCGGCACCGGGACCATCGCGCTGACCGCCGCGCCCGCCTGCACCTGGAACGTGGGCGGAGTTCCGTCGTGGGTGACGGTCACCTCGGGCACCTCCGGCGCGGGCAGCGCGACCATCGCCTATTCGGTGACCGCGAACAGCGCGGCCGCGCGCAGCGCCACTCTTACGATCGCGGGCCGCAGCTTCGCCGTAAGCCAGGCAGCCGCCGCCTGTTATCCCGCGCCGGTGATTTCCCCTTCGACGCTCAGCTTCACGGCGGCCGCAGGCAACGGCACGGGCAGCGTGAATGTACTTGCCCCGGCAGGATGTTCGTGGGCCGTTACGGGTGTTCCCGCCTGGGTCACGGTCACGAGCCCGCTTTCCGGCGCCGGAAACGGAGTCGTCAGCTATTCAGTGCAGGCAAACGTGGGCAGCGCGCGCAGCGCGACGATGGTCATCGCAAACGTCGCCCATACGGTGAGCCAGTCGGCGCCTGGCACGGCGACGCTGCCGACCGGGCGCATGCTTGCGGCGCGCGCGTCCCACGCGGCCGCGACGCTCGCGGACGGCCGTGTACTGGTGAGCGGCGGGTTCGCGGCGTCTGGAGGCTTTCAGAACCTCACGGCGACGGCCGAGATCTACGATCCCGGCGCAGGGACCTTCTCCGCGACGGGATCGCTTCTGGAGGCGCGCACCGATCACACATCGGTACGTCTTGCGGACGGACGCGTTCTCGTGGTCGGGGGAGTCAGCCCCGCCGCCGTACGTCTGGCCACAGCGGAGGTCTACGATCTGACGACGGGCACATGGGCGCCCACGGGCTCGATGAGTGCCGCGAGACGCAATCCTCTCGCGGTAGCGCTTCCGGACGGCCGGGTGCTGGTCACCGGCGGCGAGTCCGCGAGCGGCGCGCCGCTTGCGAGCAGCGAGATCTTCGACCCCGTCACCGGCACATTCACAGCTACAGGCTCGACCCTCACGCCTCGGACGGGGCCGGCGGTCGCAGCGCTGCCGGACGGGCGTGTGTTGCTGGCAGGCGGGTGGTATTCGAATAGCTACCTCGCCAGCGCGGAGTTGTGGGATCCCGTGAGCGGCACCTGGACCGCGACCGGGCCGATGGCGAGCGTCCGCGGCGATGGTCCGAGCGCGAGTGTTCTGACCAACGGCAAAGTCCTCGTGGCGGGCGGCTACGCGGTAGACGGGCCCGCTCCGGCCGCGGAGGTCTATGACCCCGCCACCGGCACATTCTCGCTGACGGGCAACTTCAACCGCGCGAGATCCGGCCAAGGCGTCCACCGCGCCGTGACGCTCGCGGACGGGAGCGTGGTCGCAACCGATTCATTCGGCGGCATCGAGCGATACAACGTCGCGGCCGGAACCTGGCAGGTCGTGGGACAGTTCTCCGACAGCCGCACTTGGTACACCGCGTCGCTGCTGCCCAACGGCAAGATCCTCGTCGCCGGAGGATTCCCCGGACCCCTGACGAGCGCGGAGCTCTTCGACCCCGCGGTATGCCCGGCGCCCGCTACGCTCTCGTCCACCAGCCAAAGCTTCGGCGGGAGCGGTGGATCGGGAAGCATCGCGGTCACCCTGACGGCAGGTTGCCCGCGCACCGTGAGCAGCTACCTGCCCTTTTGGATCTCCGCCAGCGTATCGGGCAGCGGCAGTGGAACCGTTACCTACTCCGTTGCCGCGAACAACGGCGCTGCGCGCAGCGCCACCTTCAGCATCGCCGGCGCAAGCTTCACCGTCACGCAAAGCGCCGGCGGCGCTGCGTCGTGCGGATTCGCAGGATCGGTTTCATCGGCCGGCACCTATAGCGGCACCCTCGCATCGACGGACTGCACGTTCGGAGCGCGCGGCACAAGCTATTACACCGATCGCTACTCGTTCGACGCAGTGCCCGGGCAGCAGGTCGCCTTCCAGCTCTCGTCGAGCGCGTTCGACACCTACCTCTATCTGAAGAACCCGGCCGGGACCGTCATCGCGTCGAACGACGACGGCGGCGGCGGCACGAACTCGCGCATTCCGGCGACTTCCGGCGTCTTCACGCTGCCCGCGGGAACTTCGGGTACCTACGTGATCGAGGTGACCTCCTTCTCGACGGGCGCGACGGGGGCCTATACCTTGCAGCGCATCCAGTAGCCGGAACCGCCCGAAGCTCACCGCGACTCCTTCGCTTCCTCGCGCAGCCACGCGACGAAGTCCGCGACCTCCGGGCGCCCTTCGGCCGACTTCGACACGATCGCGAAATAGGCGCGCGCCGGGTCGGCGCTGCTCTTGAAGGGCGCCACGAGGTCGCCCGAGGCGATTAGGTCCTTGACCAGCGGCGTGCGCCCGAGCGCGACGCCGTGGCCGGTGACCGCCGCCGGGATGATCTGCTCGTAACCGGAGAATGACAGCGTTCCCGCCGGTCGCAGGTCGGCGATGCGCTCGACCTCGAGCCAGGTCTTCCAGTGCAGCCAGGGATGGCGGCCGTCGGGATCGTCGTACTGCAGCAGCACGTGGTTCGCGAGCTCGGCGGGCTTCTCCAGCGGAATTTTCTTCAGGAGCTTCGGGCTGCACACCGGAA
>CAYNUO010000145.1:0-1607 GCA_964400405.1 uncultured Bifidobacteriaceae bacterium
TCCCCGGCGGACGACCCGGCCACGAGGCCCTACCTGCTCGAACGCGTGGACCACGCGGCCATCGCGCAGGTCTATGCCGATGGCTTCGCGGGCCTGACGCTGCCGCAGAAGGTCCTCGCGTACCACCTCTACCGAGCCGCGCTGGCCGGCCGCGACATCTACTACGACCAGCGGCATCGCTACGCGCTCGAGATGCGGCAGGTGCTCGAGCAGATCCTCGCCCGTCCGGCGAAGGTGGACGCCGCGACGCTCGCCGAGGTCACGCGGTACACGAAGCTCTTCTGGCTGAACTCGGGGCCCTACGACAACCTGACCGCGCAGAAGTTCGTGCTGAAGACGACGCCGGCCGCCCTGCTCGCAGCCGCGAAGGCCGCCGTCGAGAGCGGCGGCCGCTATGCGTTCGCCAACGACGAGTCCCTGGAGACCGCGCTCACCCGGCTGCAGCCCATGTTCTTCGACCCGGCGTTCGAGCCGATCGTGACGAACCGGAATCCACCGCCGGGGCAGGACATCCTGACGGCGAGTGCGAACAACCTCTACGCGGGCGGCGTCAGCATGGCCGACCTGAAGGGCTTCACGGAGCGCTTCCCGTTCAACTCGAAGCTGCTGAAGAAGGCCGACGGTACGGTGGCCGAGCACAACTACGGCCCGGCCGCGCTCTACTTCAGGGAGATCACGGAGATCATCAAGCACCTGACCGCCGCTGCCGCCGTCGCACCCGCACCCACGGCAAGGGCGCTGAACGCACTCATCCAGTGGTACCAGACGGGTTCGCAGGCCGACCGTACCGCCTACGACATCGCCTGGGTCCAGGACCCCGCCGCCATCGTCGACACGATCAACGGATTCACCGAGGTCTATCTCGACCCCCGCGGCGTCAAGGGTGCGTGGGAAGGCGCCGTGTTCTACGTCAACCGCGAGAAGACGGCGCGTATCCGCACGCTCGCGGCCAATGCGCAGTGGTTCGAGGACCACATGCCGTGGGACGCGAAGTATCGCAAGCAGGGCGTGACCGGCATCACCGCCAACGCGATGGACGTCATCGTGGAGACGGGTGAGGCCGGCCCCATTACCTTCGTCGGCGTCAACCTGCCGAACGATCAGGCCGTCCGCGAGAAGTACGGCAGCAAGTCCTTCTCCCTGGCCAACATCAACGAGGCCTATGACCGCTCCACGCCGAAGGCGGCCCGCGCGGAGTTCGCGTGGTCACCCGAGGAAGCCGCCAGAGCGGATAAATGGGGCTCGCTGTCCGGCGAACTCATCACGGACCTGCACGAGGTCGTGGGGCACGCGTCCGGCAAGCTGTCGCCCTCGCTCAGGACGGCCAACCCCGCCGACGCGCTGGGCGACACCTACAGCGCACTCGAGGAAGCGCGGGCGGATCTCGTCGGCCTCTATTTCATTGCCGACCCGAAGCTCGCCGAGCTGGGCATGTTTGCCGCGGCGGATCAGGCCACCATCGCGCAGACGGAATACGAGGGATACACGCGCAACGCGATGACGCAGCTCCGGCGCGTCGGTAGCGCCGCGACGATCGCCGACAACCACCTGCGCAACCGGCAGCTCATCGTGAAGTGGCTCATGGCCCGCACGAAGGCCATCGAGGT
>CAYNUO010000145.1:1707-4718 GCA_964400405.1 uncultured Bifidobacteriaceae bacterium
GGAACGATCCGGAGATACGGCCGTGGCGCCTTCCAGCCGTTCGGGTAGATCTGCTTCGCGGCCTCGTCGTTCACCGATCCGGCGATGATCACGTCCTCGCCCTGCTTCCAGTTCGCGGGCGTGGCCACCTTGTGCTTCGCCGTGAGCTGGATCGAGTCGAGCACGCGCAGGATCTCGTCGAAGTTCCGGCCCGTCGTCATCGGATAGGCCACGATCAGCTTGATCCGCCTGTCCGGCCCGATCACGTAGACGTTCCTCACCGTGAGGTTGTCCATCGCCGTGCGGCCCTGCGAACTGCCCTGGATGTCCACCGGCAGCATGTCGTAGAGCTTGGCGACCGCCAGATCCGTGTCGCCGATCATCGGGTAGTTCGGCGCCGTGCCCTGCGTCTCCTGGATGTCGACGGCCCACCGCTTGTGGTCGTCCACCGGGTCCACGCTGAGGCCGATCAGCTTCACGCCCCGCTTGTCGAACTCCGGCTTGAGCCGGGCCGCGGTGCCGAGCTCCGTGGTGCAGACCGGCGTGAAGTCCTTCGGGTGCGAGAAGAGCACCGCCCAGCTGTCGCCCATCCACTCGTGAAACTTGATCCGGCCTTCGGTGGTCTCCGCCTCGAAGTCCGGCGCGATGTCATTAATCCTCATCCGTGCCCTCCTGAATCCTCGAACTGTACACCGCCGGCGCAGCCCGCGCCCAGTGGGCCTCAGGAGGGGTACACTTCCGCCATGCAGAGACTCTTCGCAGCCAGCGCCACCGTCGCCGTTGCCGCGGCCCTCGCTCTTTCAGTGCCGTCGTTCGCCCAGACGGGCATCGAACGCAAGCCGCTCCTGACCGCCGACCTCGGCATTGCGGATCATCAGGCCGTGCAGGTCCAGGTGACCATCGCTCCGGGCGGGCGCGAGGGACGTCACGTCCACGCGGGCCCGCTGCTCATCTACGTGATGGCCGGAGAAGAAGTGCTCGAACTGAAGGACAGGCCGGCCAAGGTCATCAAGGCCGGCGAGTCATTCCTCGTCGAGCCCGGATTGGTGCACGAAGGTTTCAACAAGGGCACGACGCCGCTGGTCGTCCTCGGCACCTTCATCAACCCGAAGGACAAGCCGCTCTCGACGCCCGCGCCGTAACTAGAACGCCAGCATCTGCGTCAGCTTCACCGCCACGGACCGCGTGACGGGGGCGCCCGTGGTCGGGTGCCCCTCGTTGTAGACCACGTACAGGTCGCTCAGCGGGTGATGGATCACGTTGAAGCGGACGTTCGATGACACCTCGCGCGTGGTGCTGTTGTACTGGATGAACGCGTTCAGGAACATCTTCGTCGTGAACGAGCCGTCCACACGGAGCGACAGCAGGTTCGTCGTGAATGACCCGCCCGGCAGGTCGATCGCGTCACGCGCGTAGTTCACGCTCGTCGCGAGCCGCACGTTGGCCCGGAACCGGGCGCCCGCCGTGAAACCCGTCCGGCGGCCGTTCCAGAAATCCCCCGTCCGCACTTCCCCGTTGAACGCCACGCGGTGCGCCGCCGTCATCCGGCCCGTCGCCACGAGGCTGCCGAAGCGGTACCGGCCCGGCGCGATCGTCTGCGTCGGGTGAATGCGGAACGGGGCCGCGAGCGCCTCTTCGTTCCGCTGCCACGTGACCGACGCGGTTGAGGCATCCGCGAACGTCAGCCCCAGCGACGGGCTGAGCGTGCCGGTCTCGGTGCCGAGACCGTCGCGGACGAACCGCGTGTACGAGATGCCCGGCGTGTACTCGCGGACGATCTTCGCCCTGGCCTTCGACGGACGGATGCCGCGCGACGCGAGCGCGGTGTAGATGTTGCGCCCCGGGCGCTGGATGAAGCCGAGGTCGTTCCTAAAGGTGGGATCCAGCAGCGTCGCGCTGGCCGCCACGCGCGTCACGGACGAATCGAAGTCCACACCGGCGCGGAACGCGTTCCCGGAGGGTGCGCCGTTCGTCTCCGAGTGCATCGCGACGACGTCCACCACGGTCCGGCGCCGGATCGCGAGCTGCATGTCGGTTCCGGCGATGCGATTGGCATGCGCGCCCTGCTCGTGGCCCATGTAGAACGCGCTGGCCGACGAGTTGTTGAGGAAGTCGCGGCCGTAGCGCAGGAACGTGTAGTTGCTGCGGGGCACGCGTGTCTGCCCGGGCCGCTCCACGGACTCTGTGGTGATGTTCAGCAGGCCGATGGTGTTGCGACCCTGCCGGCCGGAGAGCCGCGCGCCGCCGATCAGCGGGATCTCGGTGCCCGCGTCGCTGAGGCCGATGCGCCGGCTGAAGAACGGCACGAGGTTCGTGCCGGCCAGCGTCGAGTTGATCTGAAACGCGCGTTGGTTCTCGAGGAAGAACTCGCGCTTCTCCGGAAAGAACAGGCTGAAGCGCGTCAGATTGATCTGCTGCTCGTCCACCTCCACCTGGGCGAAGTCCGTGCGCAGCGTGCCGTCGAGCACGAGATTCGATCCGATGCCGGCCTTCACGTCCAGCCCGCCGTCGAACACGCCGGTCGTCGAGCCCGCCCGGTTCGTCATCGACGTCAGTCCGTACGGCTTCACGCGCAGGTCGCGCCCCGGCTTCACGCCCTCGATCCCCTCGAGCGTGCCGGCAAACGACGGTTTGGAGAGCGGGAACGACCGCGGCACGAAGTTCCACAACGTGATCTCGTTGGTGCGGCGGATGAGCCGGACGACGTTCAGCCCCCACACCTGCGAGTCCTTCCGCGGAAAGCGCAGGCTCCGGAACGGAATGGAGTACTCCACCACCCAGCCGTTGTCGACGACCGACGTCTTCACCTTCCAGATGCCGTCCCAGTTCTGGTTGTTGGCTCGGCCGTCGTCGGCCACCTGGGAGTCGCGCCACGCGGCCATCGGCATCGTGAAGAAGCCGTAGCCGTTCAGCTTGTCGAGAAACGTATCGAGCGTGATGCCGAACATGTCGCTGTCGCGCGGCGCGAAATCGCGCTTCAGCTCGTTGCTGACGAGCCGGTCCGGCTCCGGGTCGTAGAGCATCGCGCCGAC
>CAYNUO010000146.1:0-4698 GCA_964400405.1 uncultured Bifidobacteriaceae bacterium
TCCTCGCCGGTCGAGGCTGCTCCGACCATCCGCATATCGTCGTGGCCGTTGATGATGAGTTCCAGGCCCTCGCGAACGACGGCGTGATCTTCCACGCACAGGACGCGAATCGGAGCCGCGCCGGCAGACGGCACTCTCATCCGGCCACCGGGAGGGGAGCGGTAGTTTCGATGGTCGTGCCGCCAGGGCCGCTGGCGCAACGGAACTCCGCGCCGATCTGTTCCGCCCGTTCGCGCATCGTCGCCAGTCCCCACTGCTGAGCGGAACGCTGGGTGGCGTCGGAGGTGTCGAAGCCGCCACCGTTGTCGCGAACGGCGATGCGGACTCCGCCACTCCCGTAGCTCAGATCCACCTCGATCAGGCTGGGGTGCCCGTGGCGGACGGCATTGGCGATCGCCTCGTGCGCGATGCGCAGCAGGTGCGCCTCGACATGCGGTTCGCCGCGGACCGGCGTTCCGGTCACACGCAGCGTGAAGGCCGTGTCCGGCAATGCCGTCAGCGTCTCACCGGCCATACGGATGGCGTCCGCCAGCGCCACCCGTTCGAGAGTCGGCGAGCGAAGGTCCCAGATCGAGAGCCGCGTCTCGCGGATGTAGTGCTCCAGCGTGTCGCGTGCGCGGGTCACACGGGACGATACATCGTCCGAGTCTTTGACGCGGTCGAGCAGGCTGTGTAGTTGGAGTGCCACGCCGACCATCCCCTGCAGCAACGTGTCGTGTATTTCGCGCCCGAGGCGCGCCCGTTCCGCCAGGACGGCGGAATAGTGCCACCGCAACTGCCGGACGCGAACCTGCCACGTGCCCCAGACCAGGAGTGAGCCGACTAGTACGCCTGCGCCATAGAACCAGGTCGTGCGATAGAACGGCGGAAACACGGTGAGCGGCACCCCGAGTGTCGCTTCTGCCCAGGGGCTGCCGTCGTGGCTCGCTGCCACGCGGAACCGGTACTGGCCAGGCGGCAGGTTCGTGTAGACAGCCTGCCGGGCGGTGCCCCCGTCCACCCAGTCCTGGTCAAAGCCGTCGAGCCGGTATCTGAACGTCAGGCGGGAACTGCCCCCGAGGGCCAGTGCCGTGTAGTCGATCCGGACTCGTGCCGTGCCGGCCCGAACGCGCACGGGTTGGTCGAGCCGCGCGGCGCGGTCCTCCACAGCCACTTGTTCGATGTGTACAGGCGGGGCCGGCGTCTCCGGAACGCCTGCCGTGTCCACCATGGCCAGCCCGGTTGATGCGGCCAGCCACAGCCGGCCATCTGGCGTGGCCGCGACTCGCGGGTGCCCCGAGGCGCCGAAGACCAGCCGAGCGGCCTCGGTGGGTGGCCCGAAGACGCGCAACCGCGGCCGATAGCCCTTGGTCCGCACGGCCCTGTCGAACTCCGTGACCCCGAGCCGGATCATTCCGGAGTTGGTGCCCAGCCACAGGCGCTCGTGGGTATCGCGGTGGATCCACTGCACCATCAGGCCATCCAGTCCGCTGTCGCGGCCTGGCGTCACTGCGCGGTCGCCGTCCAGCCGGCTCACGCCGTTGAGGGAGCCGATCCATATCGTGCCCGTGGCATCCTCCACGATCGTGGTGATGCGTCCCGCGGCCAGCCCGTCCGCCGTGGTGTAGACGCGGAACGTACCCGCGTCATAGCGGGCGACCGATCCGTTCCAGAACCCGATCCAGACCCTGCCGCGACGGTCCGTGTATACGACGCTCGGCGGCTCCCGCTCCAGGCCCGGAACCACGGGCCTCCTGACTCCATCGCCCTGGATCCGATGAAGAGACTGGAACTCGCTGACCCACAGCCCGCCTTCCACGTCGGTGGCGATCGACCCGACCTGGTCGAACACGCGATCCCCCGTGGTGAACATCTTCACGAATCGGCTGCCACGCTTGATGGCGATTCCCTCGTCGCCGGCGACCCAGAGTGACCCCTTGCCGTCGAGGTGCAGCGCCGTGATCCGTTGACCGGGAAGACCATCGCGGACCGAGTACGACCGCACAGCATTACCCGCGATGTGGAACAGGCCGTGCGTGGTTCCGGCCCACACACCATCGGCGTCAGCCAGGGTCGTCAGCGTCTGTTCGGGCACGTCACGCCTGAGGCGAGGGGCACCAGGCTCGCGAAGCCGGAACCGGTCGAGCCCACGCTGCGTGCCGACCCAGACCGTGCCGTCCCTGTCCTCGAACAGCGCCGTGACCTGGTTGCTCGTCATGCCGTCGAGCGTCGTGATGCGCTCGGGCCTCGCGAGGCCAGGCGAGACGATCACCAGCGCCTGCTGGGCCCACGCCCACAGATCACCGCGACTGTCTCTGAAGGCCTGCGGCGTTATGGTGGGGTTCGGCGTGGGGGCGGCGATGTCGAGGCGGTGGTGGCGGACCGCAGCCTCGATCGCATCGCCGAAGACGCGGGCAGGCGAGACCCGCACGCCGGTTGGTTCGAATGCCTTGGCGCCCCTGGGCAGGTGGAAGACGCCCGATTCCGTGGCCGCCCAGATCGTCCCGCGCTCGTCTTCCCGGAGAAAGTGGACGGCCCCCTGCGGAAGCCCGCGAGTGGCGTTCATCGGCTGCCACTGCCCATCGCGGAATCGCGATACTCCGCCGTACCCGACGGCCCACAGGGTGCCGTCAGCGGCGGCCAGCATCGTCCGGATCGCGCCCGTCGGGACGCCGTCACGGCTCGTGAAGTGCTGGGCCTTGCCGTCGGCGTACCGGGTGATGCCACCGAAGTTGCCATACCCAATCCACAACGCCCCATCCGGCGCGGTGGCGAGTGCCGTCGCCGCTCGTTCGGGCAGCGTCGGCCGTCCGAGTGCGTCCCACCGGACGAACCGCGTGCCGTCGAAACGCACAGGGCCGCCGAGCATCCCGAGCCACAGGAAGCCCTCCCGGTCCTGCGTGAGGGCGTACACGGAGGGTGGTTGCAGCGGGTCGCCGAAGTCGCTCCATCCGGCATGCGTATAGCGCGTGGCTGAGCCAGGCGCCTGTGCGCGAGCATCCCGTATCGAGACGCTGCACGACAGCGCAAGTGCCAGCGTGAAGGTGCAGGTGAGGGTGCGCATCGGTGGCGAGATGCGCATGCTAACGGCATCGCGAGGCTCCCGCAATGTCCTGCGCGTACCCCGAACGGGTGACTGCGGTCTGCGGTACCCATTCCGGGCGATTGCTGCGATTTGCTCACGGCCATACGATTCGCCGCGCTTGCACTGCGTCGCGTCAGCGCTCTCGCGCGCAACGGCATGTATGGAGGATCGGGATTGAGAGCAATCGGCGCTGCGGCGTGGTTCGGCACGCTGCTTGTCTGTACCGCCGCGGTCGGGCCCGGTGTCGAGGCCCAGGGGCTCCGTCGCGAGCCATCGTCGCAGTGGATTGAGTACGCGGGAGACGCCGGTGGCATGAAGTACTCGCCGCTGTCGCAGATCACCAGGGAGAACGTCAAGGACTTGAAGGTGGCGTGGCGCTGGGCCTCCGCCGACCGCGCCGTGCAGCAGGAGAACGTCCTCAATCGCGCATCCCGGTACGAGGACACGCCGCTGATGGTCAACGGTGTGCTGTACACCGGCACGCCCCTTGGCATGGTCGCCGCGCTTGACGCCGGCACCGGCGCGCAGAAGTGGGTCTACGACCCGGAGAGTTACAGGGCGGGAAAGCCCCACAGCGTGGGCTTCGTTGTGCGGGGGCTCTCGTACTGGACGGACGGGAGAGCCGAGCGGATCATCCACAGCACCAACGACGCCTATCTGATCTCCCTGGATGCGAAGACTGGCAAGCCCGATCCGGCCTTCGGCACCGCGGGCAAGGTGGACCTCGCGACCGGGTTCCGCAACGCCGTTCGCGCGAGGAACTTCACGGGGCGCCGAGCGCTGGTGGCCGGCAACGTGCTGATTGTCGGCAACGCCATTCAGGACGCGACGGCCGGCAAGGAGGAGCTCTCGCCGCCCGGATACGTCAAGGCCTACGACGTGCGGACCGGAAAGGAGCTGTGGACGTTTCACACGATCCCACTCCCAGGCGAAGTGGGTTACGAGACGTGGCTCGAGGGGTCCGCAGAACGCACCGGGAACGCAAACGCCTGGGCGGGCATGGTGTACGACCCCGACCTCGACTACGCGTACATCGCGACGTCAGCCCCGGGGAGCGACTACTACGGCGCGCTTCGGCCAGGGAACAATCTCTTCTCGGACAGCCTCATCTGCGTCGAG
This sequence comes from uncultured Bifidobacteriaceae bacterium, assembly GCA_964400405.1. Classification (GTDB taxonomy): domain Bacteria; phylum Acidobacteriota; class Vicinamibacteria; order Vicinamibacterales; family UBA2999; genus CANKJK01. Next base: position 4,184 of record CAYNUO010000146.1, read on the forward strand.
GCGAAGACGGGGAAGCGGGTGTGGCACTTCCAGGGCATTCACCACGACCTCTGGGACTACGACATCACGATGCACCCGACGCTCGTGGAGATGACGGTAGATCGCCGGCGCGTCAAGGCGGTGGTCGGCATCAGCAAGAACAGCTTCGTGTTCGTCCTCGATCGGAAGACCGGGCAGCCCATCTGGCCGATTCCGGAGACGCCGGTGCCGCAGTCCACCTCGGCCAACCGCGAACGGACGGCCGCGACGCAGCCCATCCCGAGCAGGCCCGCGCCGCTCGACACGCAGGGCGCCGTCCCCGAGAACCTGATGGATTTCACGCCGGAGCTGAAGCAGCGGGCGTTGACGCAGTTGCAGGCGTTCGAGCCGGGGCCCATCTACACGCCGCCTTCCGACAAGGGCACGCTCAAGGTCCCGGGCTCGCTTGGCGGGGCCAACTGGGGAGGCGCGGCATTCGACCCCGAGACAGGCGTCCTCTACGTGCCGACGCGCCTGACGATGGACGTGCTGAAGGC
>CAYNUO010000147.1:0-4649 GCA_964400405.1 uncultured Bifidobacteriaceae bacterium
TGGACGTCCGCTTCGGTCTCGGCGAGAACCGGCCTGAGAGTGTCGTCTGCCGGAGGTCATCCCGGGCCACGAAGCCGACCTCGGGCGTGAAGCCCCGGGCGACGTACAGATGGCCCACCGTCAGGCCGTACCGGTCGTGGTTGTAGTTGTACTGCGCACCGTAGGTGTTGTTCGGTCCGGTCGTGTTCGGCGTGTTCGCCTTGGCGTAGAGCGCGGTGATCGTCAGGTTCTGGAAGAACCCGAACGAGCTGTCGAGCCCGACCATGCTGCTGTTCTGGCCGGGGCTGCGGAGCGACGAGGTCCGGTTGGTGGCCAGCATGCCTATGAAGCTGCGGCGGAGGATGTCCCGCTTCACCCGCCCGACCGTGAAAGTGGTGCCCCGAGCCTGGCTGACGGCTTCTTCGCCCGTCGTCACGTTGATGGCGCCGAACGCCGTGCGCCCCGCCTTGCCCTGCATCCGCGCGCCGAACAGGATCGGCACGATGCGCCCGCCCTGCAACCCGATCTGCCGGCTGTAGAACAGGCTTGGCGTGTTCGCGCCCACGGACGGCGGGATGAACAGGTTCTGGCCTTCCAGGAAGAACTCGCGCTTTTCGGGGAACGCAATGTTGAAACGGGTCAGGTTGACCTGCTGGTCGTCGGCTTCGACCTGGGCCACGTCCGTGCGCGCGGTCATGTCGACGATGATGTTCTGCGTCACACCGACCTTGAGGTCGAGGCCGCCGTCGCCGTTCAGGTCGTTCGAGTAGGGCGTCCGGGCGAGGCGGTCGGTGACCATACTGGACGTGACGTAGGGCTTGACCTCCAGCTTCCGGCCTCCGGGCGGCACCTCGAGGCCGACCAGCGTCGGGAAGGTCGACTGCCGCATGTTGCCGGAGATGCCCGTCGAGATGGGCAACGGCGTGATGAAGCTCCACTCGTTGCGGCTCCGGATCGACCGGCGCATCTGGATGCCCCACTCCTGGTGGCGCCCGGGTGCGTAGCGCAGCGACTTGAAAGGGATCGCCATCTCGACCGTCCACCCGCCTTCGAACCTGGACGTCTTGACCATCCAGACGGGGTTGTAGTCGCTGTTGACCTGCGCGCCTTCGTTCGTGATTTCCTGCTCCGTGCGTCTGGCGAGCGCGTTCGTGTAGAACTGGTAGCCGTTCCGGCGGTCGTGGAACGTGTCGAGCGCCACGCCGAAGTCGTCCTGGTTCGTGGCGATGTCGCGCCGCATGTCGTTTGCCAGCCACTGCGATTGCGGGCGATCGTCGAAACAGCGCGCGGAAATATAGAGGAACTTGTTGTCGAAGAGCACCCACGCTTCGGTCCTCTGCGTGGCCGGCTTCCCGTTATCCGGAATGGTCTGCACGAAGCCGCCGACGGACTTGACCGTGCGATAGACCTCCTCGTCGATCCGGCCGTCGACCTTGAGCGGCGTGGCGACACGGGTGGCGCGCAGCGTCGCCTGCCCGTTCTCGCCGCGACGGATCACGTCCGGCGCGTCTGGCGGCGGGGGCGCCTTGAAGCGCTCGGCCGCGCTCATCGCCGGTTGCTGGGCGGAGGCCGGGCTCACGCCGAGCGCGGGAAGCAGGAGCACGGTCGCAGAGAGGGACAGCCGGAGCAGGGTTCGGGGAGACATCAGGGCGGAACGACGATCGTACGTGGATCGCGCGCAGGCGCCCACTACCGGCATTCCGTGACCCCACGGCGACGGCGGCCGGACGGCCCCGCCCTACCGGCGGTAGAGGTACTGGAGCTTGGCGAAGATGGCCCGGCTGGTCCGCTGGCGCGTCGTGCCGCTCTCCGATCGATCCGGTTCGGTGCGGCCCAGCAGCGACGCATCACCGCGATAGCGGTCGTCGTAGCCGACGAAGAACACCGTCCCGGCGTTCACGCGGTACGTCCCGACGAGATTCACCAGCAGCGTCCGGTTCAGCGTGTTCACCTCGAGGATGTTCCGCACGAGCAGCCGGGGCGTGAGCTGGTAGCTCGACTTCGCGTAGTAGATCTTCACGTCGAACGCCGGCACGTTCGTCCGGACGTCGATGAACCGCGTGCTGCTCAGACGGATCTCACTCTGCAGGCGCGCCGTCGGCCGGAGCACTACCGTCGCGCCGTAGACGGTCGTGCGGCCCAGGAACGGCGCGTCGATGAAGCGAATTTCGTCCCCGCGGTTCCAGTCGACGGTCAGCGCGGCGCGGCGGCTGGCGTTGATCACGGCCCGCGCCGACCACCGCGTCTTCTCGAAGTTGACGCCGCGAAAGCGTTCCAGGTTGCGGCCCGCGGACGCTGACAGCGTGATATTGCGCGCCAGCAGCGTGTTCCAGGTCAGCGTGCGGATCTCATCCGTCAGCGTGCCGGCGTAGTCGAACCCGCGTTCGTAATTGAAGCGCGGTCCCCAGTTGACGACGGCCGCCTCGGGCCACCAGCGATAGGAGACATTACCGAAACCGCGGTGAAAGTCCGTCCGCTGCACGAATCCCGAGTCGTTGCGATAGCCGGGACTGGTCGCATGGTAGGCGGCGATGTAGCCGACGTGCCGCGTCTGCCCCACCAGGCCCACATCGAAGAAGTGCCCCGTACGCCGCGTACCAGCCGTGTCCCGGTGGTCGGTGAACGAGGTCGTCACGCCGAGGGTCCGGCTCCGGCCGAGGCGGAAGCTCTGGTCGAGCACGGCGATGCGGCTGTAGCTCTGCTGGAACTCGCGGGCCATGAGGAGGACGCCGCTGTAGGCCTCGCGGTAGATGTCGTAGCGCAGCCGGAGCGCGCCGACGGTCGCTTTCTCGCCGTAGGCGGGGTCGGATGGGTTGTCTACCTTGCCGGACGAGGCGTCGTTCGCGGCGAGGGCGCCGATCATCCAGCGCCCGACCTTGCCCGTGAGCTTGACGCCGATCTGGGGGTCGATGATGGTCCGCGTGTGGAGGTACGCGAACGGGCCGTTGACCCTGAACGTCTCTTGCCCCTCCAGAAAGAACGGCCGCAGTTCGGCGAAGAACAGCGGAAAGCGCTGATTCACCTGGACCTGGGGCACATCCGTCTCGACCTGCGAGAAGTCAGGGTTCAGGGTCAGGTCGAGCGTCAGATTCGACGTCACGCCGTACTTCGCGGTGATGCCGGCCTCGTTGATGGTGCGCGTCGCGAGATCCCCTGAGGGCTCGCGGAAGTCCAGCTGCTGGCTGGTGACGGTCGGCATCAGCTCCGCGATCCGCTGCGCGGCCAGGTCGCGCATACCCTCGAGCGTGCCCATCTGGCCCAGCGCCGCCACGATGCTGTTGGAGAGCGGTGCCCAGGTCGCGACCTCATTCTTCCCGCGGATGTCACGCTGTATCTGGAACCCCCAGCGATGCACGCCTCCCGGATCGACGGCCGGATAGCGCAGGCTCTTGAACGGGATGGCCATCTCCGCCGTCCAGCCATCCTCGGCAAGCTGACCGGCGGTCTGGAACAGCACGTTCCAGGATGGATCGACCGACGTCCCCCCGGCGTTCGTCATCAGCAGCGAGTCCGCCTGGACACCGAACCCGTTGACGGAAAATGCGTACGCCCGCTGCGCGTCCCGGAACGGGTCGATCGAGACAGTAATGGTGTCGTCGGCCGAGGTCTGATCCCGGTCCGAGCGGTTCGCCCGGACCAGGGCCACGTCCGCGTAGCGCACGTGTACACCGATGTAGATCTGCGTGGCGTCGTAGAGCAGCATCACCTCGGTGGCTTCCGATGCCGGTGCGCCTTCGGTCGGTTGCTGCTGCGTGAAGCTGGTCATCCGCGCGGCGGACGCCCAGACCGGATCGTCGAGCCGGCCGTCGATCAGGGGTGGCGCGCTGACGCGCACAGGCGTGACAGCCGGCGGCGCGGCGACGGCGGCAGCGGCGCCACCGAGCGCGAACAGGATGCTCAGCACGAGGCAACGGATCACGAGGCGGGACGGACGGAGATGACCCGGAGACACGATTCGGCTGCCCGCAATCGTATCGGTATTCGCACCGGCGGCTAAGTGACGGGAGTCGCGTCTCCCGGACAGACAGGACTTTGACGGGAAGACCGCAGGGCGTAGCATGTGCGGCCATGCGCGCATGGCTCCACGTGGCGGTGGCCTTCGGTCTCTCCATCGCGGTGTCCGCGGCGGGTCCTGCGGACAACTGGCCGCAGTTCCGCGGCCTGACCGGCGGAGTGATTCCCGACGACCCGGCATTGCCGGAGGTCTGGAACGCCACGAAGAACGTCGCGTGGAGGGCCGAGATTCCCGGGCTCGGATGGGGCTCGCCGGTCGTCTGGGGCGATCACGTCTTCATCTCGACGGCCATCAGCGCCGGCCACGACACGCCGCGAGGCGTCACGCCGGGCGTGTTCGCGGACAAGACCGAGAAGCGCGAGCAGGCGATCGGTACCGGCAAGGATCCGGACTTCAAGGTCGCCCGCCGGTGGATGCTCTACGCCTTCAGCTTCAAGACCGGCAAGTTGAAGTGGGCCGTCCAGCTCCGGGAGGGCCTGCCGCTCGAGAAGAAGTACCTGGACAACACGTACGCGTCGGAGACACCGGTCACGGACGGCAAGCGCGTCTACGTCTTCCACGCCAGCGCGGGCCTCTTCGCGGTGGACTTCGACGGCCGCATCGTCTGGCAGCGCCGCGTGCCCCTGCCGACGGCGCCCACGTCCACGGCGACGGC
>CAYNUO010000148.1:0-4565 GCA_964400405.1 uncultured Bifidobacteriaceae bacterium
GTGCACCCGTTCCCCTCGCACCAGGTGGACCCGTATCGCGGCATGACGCCGCACTTCCGCGTGCTGGCGGCGCGCGGGCGCGCCCTGCACGCCATCGCCGGTCAGCAGGCGCGGCTCGTCGTGGCCTCGGCCTCGGCCGTCCTGCCGCTCGTCAGCCGTCCGGAGCGCATCCGCAACGCAGGCGTGGATCTCCGCATCGGCACCGTCATCGAGCCCCACGATCTGGCGGAGCGTCTGGTCGAGGCCGGCTTCACGCGCGAGGACCCGGTGGACGCCCACGGCGAGTTCACGCTGCGCGGCGGCATCGTGGACATCTTTCCGGCGGACTCGGACAAGCCGGTCCGTCTGGAGTTCGTCGGCGACCAGGTGGAAAGCCTGCGCCGTTTCGACCCCGCCACGCAGCGCTCGGCGGAGGCCGTCGACCAGCTCTCGGTGAGTCCGGTCCGCGACCGCCTCGAGGGCGACGACGACGCGATCACGTTCTTCGACTTCCTCGCCGAGTCCGGCGGCTGTCAGTTCGTCGCGCTGGAGCCGTCAGAGATTGTCGAGATTCTCGGGCGCACGTGGGAGCAGGCCGCGCGCAGCTGGGAGAACGCGAACAAGGATGGTCGAGGCGCAGCGGGCGCCGACGGCACACCACTGGCGCCTCCCGACCGCCTGCTCGCGGGCGAAACGGCCGTGCTCGCCACGATCGCCAGCGCCTCAACACTCGAGGAGCTCGGCCTCGACGACGCCGTCCACCACGTGTCGTGCCAGCCCGTCGTCGAGTACCGCGGGCGCATCGTGGACTGGGTCAACGATCTGCGCCGCGGGCGCGAGCAGGGCGACACGCAGGTGTTCCTCGCCGAGACACCCGGCATGGCCGAGCGCGTGGCCGAGGTGCTGCAGGAGTACGACATCCTGGCGCAGCCCGTCGACCATCCCGACGGCACGCGCACGGCCACCGTGCTCATCGGCATCGGCGCGCTCTCGAAGGGATTCCGCCTGCCCGAGGCGCACCTCTCAGTGTTCGCCGAGCGCGACATCTTCGAAGAGGGTCGCCGAGACGCGGACCGGCCGCAGCCGCGAAACCTCGCGCGCACGTTCCTCTCGGATCTCCGCGACCTCAAGAAGGGCGACCTCGTCGTCCACGTGGACCACGGCATCGGCGAGTTCGTCGAGCTGAAGCAGCTCGGCCTCGGCGGCCCCACTGGTGCGGTGCAGGAGTTCCTCGAGCTCCGCTACGCGAACGACGACAAGCTGTTCGTCCCCGTCGAGCGGCTGGACCTGATCCAGAAGTACACCGGCGGCACGCGCCCCGCGCTCGACAAGCTCGGCGGCACCACGTGGGAGAAGGCCAAGACGCGCGTCAAGAAGGCCATGCGCGACATGGCCGAGGAGCTGCTCAAGCTCTACGCGCAGCGCAAGGCCGTGGCGGGGCATGCGTTCGCCGCCGACTCACACTGGCAGCAGGAGTTCGAGGACGCCTTCCCGTACGACCTCACGGTGGACCAGGCGACGGCCGTCGGTGACATCAAGCGCGACATGGAAGCCGCCACGCCGATGGATCGGCTGCTCTGCGGCGACGTCGGCTACGGCAAGACGGAAGTCGCCATGCGTGCGGCCTTCAAGGCCGTCATGGATGGCAAGCAGGTCGCCGTGCTCGCGCCTACGACCGTGCTCGCGTTCCAGCACCTGAAGACCTTCCGCGAGCGCTTCGCCGGCTTCCCGGTGACCATCGACATGGTCAGCCGGTTCCGGACGAAGCAGGAGCAGCAGACCGTCGTCGAGAGCGCGGCGGCCGGCAAGCTGGACATCATCGTCGGCACGCACCGGCTCCTGTCGAAGGACGTGCAGTTCAAGGACCTCGGGCTGCTGATCGTCGACGAGGAACAGCGCTTCGGTGTGGCCCACAAGGAACGCATCAAGCAGATGAAGAAGCGGGTGGACGTGCTCACGATGAGCGCGACGCCCATCCCCCGCACGCTGAACATGTCGCTCGTCGGCATCCGCGACATGTCCATCATCGAAACGCCCCCAAAGGACCGGCTGTCCATTCAGACCAACGTCGTCAAGTTCGACAGCGCCGTCATCGAGCGCGCCGTCAAGAACGAGATGGCGCGCGGCGGGCAGGTCTACGTCGTCCACAACCGGGTGGAGTCGATCTTCTCGATCGGCAACCTGCTGCAGCGGCTCGTGCCGGAAGCGCGCATCGTCATCGGCCACGGGCAGATGGGCGAGGAAGAGCTCGAGAAGGCGATGCTCGCGTTCGTGCAGCGGGAAGCGGACATCCTGCTTGCCACGACCATCGTCGAGAACGGCCTCGACATCCCCAACGCCAACACGATCATCATCAACCGCGCCGACCGCTACGGCCTGTCGCAGCTCTATCAGCTCCGCGGCCGCGTCGGCCGGTCCGACCGGCCCGCCTACGCCTACCTGCTGATCCCGCCCGAGCAGTCGCTGACGCCTGTCGCGCGCAAGCGGCTCGCCGCCATCCGCGAGTTCAGCGACCTCGGCAGCGGCTTCCGCGTGGCCGCGCTGGACCTCGAGATCCGCGGCGCCGGCAACCTCCTCGGCGGCGAGCAGAGCGGGCAGATCGATTCCGTCGGCTTCGAGATGTACATGAAGCTCCTCGACGAGACGATCAAGGAGCTGAAGGGCGAGGACATCGACGACGACGCGCGGGCGACCGTGAATCTCGGCGTCGACCTGAAGATCGAGCCGTCCTACATACCCGAGACGAACCAACGGCTGACCGTCTACCGGAAGATTGCCGCCGCGCGCACCGAATCGGAGCTGGACACCGCGCTGCAGGACGTCCGGGACCGCTACGGCCCGTTCCCGCCGTCGCTGCTCAACCTGGCCGAGTACGGCCGCGTCCGCGTGTGGGCCGACAAGCTCGGGATCGAGTCCATCGACCGCGAAGGGCGCATGATCGTCCTGCGCTTCCGCCAGAACGCGAAGGTGGACCCGACCCGGCTCGTGAAGGTGGTCGCCGAGTGGCCAGGCGCGGTGCTCGTGCCGCCGGTCTCGCTGAAGCTGGACCTGGACGTGACGACCCGGACGGCCGCGGTGCCCCAGCCGCGGCCTGGAGTCGGGGGCCCGGCTCCGGCCAGGGGCCGGCTGGCGCCGGCCGTCCACGGGAAACCAGCCGGAAACCCGTGGGAAGGCCGGCTGGCCGGGCTTCAGGCCGCCAAACGGGCCGGCCGGACGTCTGAACCAGGGAAGTCCGCCGGGTGGTGGACCGCCCGGGCGACCGCCGGCACCGTCGAGGCCGGGTTCACGAAGGCCGAAATCCTCAAGAAACCCGAGCAGGACCCCCGGGCCGAGGGCGGCCTCTTTGACCGGCTCGGCGGCCTGCTCAGGGCCCTGTCCTGACAGGACCGCAGGCCTGATAACATGTTGAACCGTAAGGAATTGCCATGATGAAACGCCCGACGATTCTCGCGTCCGTGCTGGCCGTCGCGCTCGGCGCCACCGGCAGCGTCTCTTCTTCCGCCGGCCTGACGGCCAGCCTCTCGGCTGGCGAGATCGTCGAGCAGGTGCTCGTCAAGGTGAACGGCGAGATCATCAGCAAGAGCGAGTTCGAGCAGCGGCAGGTCGCGGCCATCCGGAACCGGCCCGAGTTCGCGGACGGCAACGCCGCGCAGGACGAGATCAAGAAGGCCCTCCAGGAGATCACCCCGGACCTGATCCTCGCCATCGTCGACGAGATGCTGCTCATTCAGCGCGGCCGCGAGCTCGGCTACGCGCTCGGCGACCAGCAGTTCCAGAGCTTCGTCGACAACCTCAAGAAGGAAAACAAGATCGAGAGCGAGGAGGACTTCCAGGCCGCGCTCAAGCAGGAAAACATGACCATGGCCGACCTGCGTCGGAACATGGAGCGCCAGATGCTCGTGAGCCGCGTGCAGCAGCAGGAGGTCGCGGACAAGATCGGCGTCACCGACGACGAGGCCCGGGTCTACTACGCCGGTCACATGAACGAGTTCACCACACCGGCGGACATCTCGCTGCGCGAGATCCTCATCGAGGTGCCCGTCGTGAACGGCACCACCAACGTCGGGCAGGACGAAGAAGCCAAGGCCGAGGCGGAAGATATCCGCAAGCGCCTGATCGCCGGAGAGCCGTTTCCGCGTCTCGCCGCGGACCACTCCGACTCCGCGTCCAAGGCCAACGGCGGCCTGATCGGTCCGTTCAAGCGCACCGACCTGTCCCCCGCGCTCCTCAAGCTGATCGACAGCCTGAAGACCGGCGAGGTCTCGGAGCCGTTGCGCGTGGCCCGTGGGTACCAACTGTTCAAGCTCGAAGACAAGACCGCCGAGCGCGTGCTCAGCTTCGACGACGCGCGCGGCGCCATTGCCGACCGCGTCGCGCAGGAGAAGCAGCGCGTCCAGTTGCAGAAGTATCTGGAGCAGCAGCGGGCGCAGGCCATCATCACCTGGCGCAACGACGACTTGAAGAAAGCATACGAACAGGCGCTGGTCCGGCGACAGGCCATCGTCGCCCCAGCCGCCCCAGTCGCAAACTGACACGTGAGTACCGTGCCCGCCTCGCCCGCTTCCGGGAAGATCAGCGCGCCCGCG
>CAYNUO010000149.1:0-4552 GCA_964400405.1 uncultured Bifidobacteriaceae bacterium
TGCGCGGCGAACCGCTCGATGAAGCGCTGCTCCTTGGCCAGCATGGCCTGCTGCCGGGCATAGGCCGCTTCCTGGTTGGTCTCGCGGATGGCGCGCTCGCGCACGTAGAAGTCGTAGTTGCCGGAGTAGACCGTGATTTCGCCGCCGTCGATCTCGGCGATCTTCGACACGACGCGGTTCATGAACTCCTTGTCGTGCGACGTCATCAGGATCGCGCTGTCGAGGCCGGCCAGGAACCGCTCGAGCCAGACGATCGACTCGATGTCGAGGTGGTTGGTCGGCTCGTCCAGCAGCAGCACTTCCGGCCGCGAGAGGAGAATGCGCGCCATCTCGACGCGCATCTTCCAGCCGCCGGAGAGCGCGCCGACGTCGCCGTCGATGCGTTCGTCGTCGAAGCCGAGGCCGTGCAGCACCTCGCGCGCCTGACTCTCCAGCGCGTAGCCGCCGAGATGTTCGTACTCCTCCTGCACCTCGCCGAACCGGGCCAGCGCCGCGTCGAGCTTGTCCGCCTGATCCGGGTCGGCCATGGTGTGCTGGAGCGCTTCCAGCTCGTGGTGCAGATCGCCCACGCGGCCGCTGCCGGCGATCGCCTCGTCGAGCACGGACCGCCCTGACATCTCGCCGATGTCCTGCCGGAAGTAGCCGACCGTGAGCCGCTTCGGCACGGAGACGTCGCCCTCGTCCGGCGTTTCCTCGCCGACGATCATCCGGAACAGCGTGGTCTTGCCGGCGCCGTTCGGGCCGACGAGGCCCACGCGCTCACCCGCGTTCAACTGGAAGGAGGCGTCGACGAAGAGGATCTGCTTGCCGTGCTGCTTGCCGATACGTGACAGAGAAATCATTCGGTGCGGCGTTCCGTGGACGGTGAACCAAGAGGCGGCAGGCCGAAGGGCCGCTGCAGCCGGGGATAGAGCAGGCCGAAGAGGGCTGACCCTGCCAGCGCGCCCGCGAGCGCGCCGAGTGCGGGGAGCTTGCCCTCTCCGAGGTTGACGAGAATCGGACCGGGGCACATGCCCGCCAGCGACCAGCCGATGCCGAACAGCACGCTGCCCACGACTGTGCCGCGGTTCAGCGCCTTCAGCTCGAACGCGATCGGCGCGCCCGTCAGCGCGCGGCCATGCCTCCGGATCCACCAGAGCCCCGGCGCCGTGAGCACCACGGCCGTGCCGATGATGCCGTAGAGCTGCAGGTTCGTGAACAGGAACATGCCCTGGATGAAGTTGTAGTCAGCGGCTCCGGAGCGGCTCAGCACGAACCCGAAGCAGACGCCGGCGGCGAGGAAGAAGAGCGCCATGCCGGACTACCGCAGCACCACGTTGTAGAGGAGCTGCGTGACGACGAGCCCGCTGCCCATGAAGCAGAGCGTGGCCACCAGGCTGGGCAGCTCGAAGTTCGAGAGGCCGAAGATGCCGTGGCCGCTCGTGCAGCCGTTCGCCATGCGCGTGCCGAAACCCACGAAGATCCCGCCAACGAACATCCAGACGAGCTTCGCCATCGGCGAGAGCGGCAGCGCGGCGTCGAGCATGCCGACCGACCACGAGGCCGACCAGCCTCCACCGATTGCCGCCGACAGCACACCTCCAAGGACCAGCCCGGCAAGAAACGGCAGGCGCCACTTCCGGCCGTGCAGCGTGCGGCCGCGCTGAAAGTAGGGCTGCCGCAGGACCAGGCTGCAGACGTCCTCGAAGCCGCTCGAGATCCCGAGGCGGCGATTACCGACCAGCAGCAACGCGAGCGTGATGAACGCAATCAGGGCGCCCGAGAGCGCCCAGTGCCAGGCGGGCAGGCCGTTCAGGATGAGGGGCACGTGCTGATCGTATGCGCTACAGCCACGAGTGGAGCGAATGCAGGTCCGTGATGGTGGGCACCGGGCGCGCGCCCGCCGCCCGGGCTCCCTGGCGCTGGAGCAGGACAGCCCGCATGCCGACCGCCAGGGCTCCGTCGATGTCGTGCGACAGGCTATCCCCCACCATGACGGCGTGCTCGGGCCTGGCGCCCAGCGCGTCCAGCGCGGCGTTGAAGATGCTCGGGTGCGGCTTCAGATACCCGTGCGCGGACGACGAGACGGCCACCGAGATCACGTCCGCAAGGCCGAAGTGGGTGCGGAACGCGTCGAGCGACCGATGCGAGTTCGAAACGAGCCCGATCTTCAGGCCGTCCCGCGCGAGCTTCCGGAGTACCGGCTCGGCGTCGTCGTACAGATGGAAGTGGTGGCAGAGCGCCCACTCGTCGTACATCTCGCGGGCGCAGGCGTCGAGCGCGGGCCCCTGCCCGCCCATCCCTTCGATGATGGTCCGCGTGTAGCGCACGAACAGCTCGTCGCTGTAGCGATGGTCGGGCACCTCGAGCAGCGGCAGCGCGGCCGCGACGGCGGCATCGAAGCGGGCCGGGTCGACCTCCATGCCGTGTGCCCGGCAGAACTCGGCGTAGCCTTCGCCCTGGAAGGTGCGACCGGGATAGATCAGCGTGAAGTCGACGTCGAACAGGACGGCCTCAGTCACGCGCCCTCATAGTCGCCGGCGATAACGACGGCCGCACGCGACGGGTCGAGCCAGCGACGGGCCCCCTCGTGCACGTCCGCCCGTGTCACCGCGCGCAGCAGATCCGCCATCCGTCGATCGTAGTCGGCCCCGAGGCCGAAGAACTCGGCCGTCTGCAGGAAGTTGGCGATCTTCGCGTTGGTTTCGAGCGTCCGTGGCAGCGACCCGATCAGATACCGTTTCGTGTCGTCGACCTCCTGGTCCGTCGGCCCGTCCGCAGCGAACCGCTCCAGCTCTTCATCAATGATCGCGATGGCGCGGTCGACGTTGGCCGGGTTCACGCCAGCGCGGAGCGCCAGGGGCCCGGGCACGATGTTGGCGTCCAGCGCGCTGAACACGTAGTACGCCAGGCCCTCGCGCTCGCGGATGCGGTCGCCCAGCCGGCCGCCGAGCGCGTACCGCCCGAGGATCACCTCCATCACCCAGCAGGCGTAGTAGGTGGGGTCGGAGCGCAGGATGGTCGTGAAGCCGTACGCGATGTCCGCCTGCGCCTTGCCCGGAATCGGCACCACAAGGCGCCGGCGGCCGGCGGCCGGCACGACTGGCGGAAGCGAGAGCGGCGCGAGCGCACGGGACGGCCAGGCGTCGAACAGCCGGGCCGCCGCGGCGGCGACGGCGCTGCGGTCCACATCGCCCACCACGACGAGCGAACACCCGGCCGGCGCGACGTGCCGACGGTGAAACGCGCGCAGGTCCTCGCGGGTGACGCGCTGGGCGTCCTCGACGGACCCGCGCGGCCGCGTGCTGTAGGGATGCCCGGGGTAGAGCAGCCGCAGCAGTCCCTCGTTGGCCATCGCCGCCGGGTTCTCCTCGTCCTGGCGGATGGCGGTCACGATTTCGGTGCGGCGGCGGGCAACCTGATCATCGGGATACTGCGCGTGGCCCAGCAGGTCGGCGATGACGGCCAGCACCGGCTCGAAATCCTCGGCCAGGCACTGGCAGGTCACGGACAGCACATGCCGGTTGATCGTGACGGCGAGCGAGACGCCGCGGCTGTCGAGCTCCCAGGCGATGGCGTCGGCAGACCGGCTCAGCGTGCCACGGTCGAGCGTCCGCGACGCGAAGTGCGCGAGGCCCGGAAGCGACGGTGGGTCGAAGACCGACCCCGCCCGGACGACGGCGCTGACGGCGACGGCCGGAATCGCGCGTGTCTCAACGACCGTGACAGCCATGCCGTTCGGCAGGACGACGCGCGCGGGCGCCAGGCCGGGCCGCCGAGCCCCGGTCACGCGTCCTGCCCCGGCGCGCCCGCGGGCTGAAACCAGCCGGCGGTGCGGCGGCGGGGGTCCAGCCGTACGGCAGCCACGCGACGCACGTCGGCCGGCGTCACCGCCTCGATGCGCGGCAGCAGCTCGCCGAGCAGGCGCCAGCTCGCGATGGTCTCGAAGTAGCCGAGCTGGTGGGCGAGATTCGTCACGCTGTCGGCATCGAACACCAGGCGCGTGCGGAGCTGATTGCGCGCGACGGTCACGTCGCCGTCCGTGATCGCGCCATCCCGGACCCGGTCGAGCTCCGCCGTCAGGGCGGCTTCGGCATCCGTCAACGACACGCCATCGTTCACCGTCGCCGAGACGATGTAGAGGAAGGGGTCGGCCGTGGCGATGAGCAGGCCCTGGACGCTCGAGGCCAGACCGCGATCGACGAGCGCGCGGTAGAGCCGCGTCGTCCGCTGCGGCGGCGGCGTGCGGAAGCTTGCCCAGAGGCTGAGACCCTTGGCGCCGGTCAGCACGGCGTCGAGCACGAGCATCGGGAAGAAGTCCGCATCGGCGATCGCGGGGGCGTGGTACGCGACCTTCAGATACGCCGTGGCACCTTCCCGCGACACGACCACGCGGCGCTCGGCTTGCTGCTCGGGCTCGGCGATGGGACTGGCTGCGGGCGGCACCGCCGCCTGGATCGCACCGAAGTGCCGCGCCGCGCGATCGAACACGTCGGCGGCATCAACGTCGCCCACGACAACCAGCGTGGCGTTGTTCGGCACGTAGTGCTGCCGGTAGTACCCGTGCAGGTCC
>CAYNUO010000150.1:0-1258 GCA_964400405.1 uncultured Bifidobacteriaceae bacterium
CCCCTCGTGCAGTCCACCAACGCCGAGATCAGCGACGTCATCACGAACCGCGAGGTCGTGCAGATTCCGATCAACGGCCGGAACCTGATGGCCCTCGCCCAGCTGAGCGACGCGGTCGTCATCCCGCCGGGCGGCACGCGCGGCGAGTCCCTCCAGCAGGCCGGCCCGCTGCCGAATGTCGGCGGTCAGCGGTCGGGTCACAACATCTACCTGCTCGACGGCGCGAAGGTCACCGACGAGCTCTTCAACAACCTCGTCATCAATCCGTCCATCGACTCCGTCCAGGAGTTCAAGATCCAGAAGTCGCAGTACCCGGCGGAGTTCGGCGGCAAGGCGTCCGCGCTGATCAACGTCGCCACGAAGGCCGGCGCCAACCGCTTCACCGGGAGCCTCTTCGAGTTCTTCCGCGACGACGCGTTCGACGCCACCAACTACTTCCTGCCGAAGGGACAGGACAACCCGCCGCTCCGGCAGAACCAGTTCGGTGGCGCCTTCGGCGGTCCGCTCGTCAAGAACCGGACGTTCTTCTTCGGCAGCTATGAAGGCCAGCGGCTGAACCGCACGCAGACGCGGACGTTCTCCGTGCCGTCCGCCGCCCTGCGCAACGGTGACTTCAGCGGTCTCGGCCCGATCTGCGATCCGACGCCGTCCGGCTGCATTCCGTTCGCGAACAACCAGATCCCCGCCGGGCGTATCGATCCGATTGCCGCGGCGATGCTCCGCGCGACGCCGATGCCCACCGGCGCCGGCAACGTGCAGAACCTGTCTGCGGCCGAAGAACTGACGAAGGAAGTGAACCAGCTGAGCCTCCGCATCGACCACCGGCTCACGGACAGCGACCAGCTCTTTGCGCGCTTCAGCACGTTCGGCGCGGACGAGACACAGCCCTTCGGCACGAGCGTCACGAGCGAATCGATCGTGCCGGGCTTCGGCCGGACGCTCGACACGAAGACGAAGAACCTCGTCGCCAGCCACACGCGCGTCATCGGCAACAACAAAATGAACGAGGTCCGGTTCGGCTGGATGGCCGTCAAGGGCGGCCAGCACAGCGTGAACGAGGGTGTGAACTTCGCCGGGCCGACCGGCCTGCTCGGCGTCACCACCGATGTGCGGGACATGGGCTATCCGCAGATCTCGACGGGAGGTCTCTTCAGCACCATCGGCGACCCGACGTCGTTCGTGTCGCGCAACAACCAGCACTTCGAGCTCTACGAGAACTTCTCGATCGCCCGGGCGAAGCACAGCCTGAAGTTCGGCG
>CAYNUO010000150.1:1358-4370 GCA_964400405.1 uncultured Bifidobacteriaceae bacterium
TGGAGCGGTGGCCTGCAGCGCGAGCTCGGCCACAACATGGTGGCCGACGTGTTCTACATGGGCACATGGACGCTCGGTGCCGACAACGCCACGGTCCGCAACGTCCCGGAACCTGGGCCGGGTGCCATTCAGCCGCGACGGCCGATCCCGCAGCTGAGCAACATCAGCGCCATCCGCTTCGACGGGAAGTCCATCTACCACGGCGTGACGGTCAAGACCGAGAAGCGCATGTCGAACGGCTTCGCGTTCAACGTGGCCTACACGTGGTCGCACTCGAAGGACGACGCGTCGAGTCCCGGCCCGACCGAGTCGGAAACGAACTTCCCGCAGAACGTCCGCAACATCTTCAGCGACAGCGGCGAGTGGGCGTTCTCGAGCTTCAACCGCACGCACCAGTTCGTCGCAAGCGGCACGCTGATGACCGCGGGCGTGGGCAGCGGGGTCTCCGCCGCGCTGACGCGGGACTGGCGCTTCAACACGATCATCACGGCGCAGTCGGGCGCGCCGTTCACGGTCAACCTGAGCGTGGACCGCGCCAACATCGGCGCCGGTCCGGCCCAGCGTCCGGATCAGGCCGGCGACCCGAACCTGCCCGGCGACCAGAGGACACCCGACCGCTGGTTCGATACGAGCGTCTTCACGCTGCCGGCAGCCTTCACCTTCGGCAACGCGCCCCGCAACAGCGTGTTGGGGCCGGGTTTCGCGAACGTGGACTTCTCGATCGCCCGGACCTTCCCCGCCGGCGACGGCCCCCAGCTCGAGTTCCGCTGGGAGATCTTCAACCTGCTGAACCGGGCCAACTTCGACCTGCCGAACCGCACGTTCGGGAACGCGAACTTCGGGCGCATCTTCAGCGCACGCGACCCGCGGCAGATGCAGTTCGGCCTGCGCGTCTCGTTCTAGCGTCGTACGCCGCTCCGGGTGGGCGCCTCCCGGCACTCACCCGGTAGACTACCGGCATGCACATGCGTGCCGTCGCCCTCCTGCTGGCCCTGACGCCCGGGCTGGCCCTCGCCGCCGACTCCGCCTGGCCGCAGTTCAGAGGGCCGCAGTCATCCGGCGTCGTCGCGGACGACCCGAGGCTGCCCGAACGCTGGAGCACGACCGAGAACGTGCGGTGGAGGACGGCGATTCCCGGCGCGGGCTGGAGTTCGCCCGTCGTCTGGGGCGACCACGTCTTCGTCACGACCGCCATCACCGACACGCCGCCGCCGGCGAAGGCGCGGGTCTACAACGCCGGTGAAGTCGCAAAGACCTCGCCCCGGCAGCGCTGGGTTGTCCTCGACATCGATGCGAACAGTGGCAAGGTCCGCTGGCAGCGTGAGGTCGGCGCGGGGATGCCGGCGCAGCCCAATCATCTGAAGAACAGCTTCGCGTCGGAGACCCCGGTCACCGACGGACAACGCGTCTACGCCTACTTCAACCACGCGGGCCTCTTCGCCTTCGACTTCAAGGGCCGGCAGGTCTGGTCGCGCCCGATGCCTGCGCCGCGGATGCGGTCCGGGTGGGGCGCCGCCGCGTCTCCGGTGTTCCACGACGGCCGGATCTATCTCGTCAACGACAACGAGGACGCGTCGTACCTGCTCGCGCTGGACGCGAAGACCGGCAAGGAAGTCTGGAAAGTCGACCGAGAGCCCGGCAGCAGCTGGGTGACGCCGTTCGTCTGGACGAACCCGCTGCGCACCGAGATCGTGACGATCGGGTGGAAGAAGATCCGCTCGTACGACCTGAGCGGACAGCCGCTGTGGGAGATGAGCGGCGTCTCGACGCTGAGCATTCCGACGCCGGTCGCGTCCGGCGGCCTGCTCTACCTGAGCTCGGGGTTCCGCGTGGAGCCTCTCAAGCCTGTCTATGCCGTCAAGCCTGGCGCGACCGGCGACATCTCGCTCAGGAAGGACGAGACGGCCAACGCCTTCGTCGCGTGGTCCAGCCCGGCACTCGCGTCCTACAATCCGTCGGCGATCGTCTACCGGGACACGTACTACACGCTGCATGACACGGCGTTCCTGACGGCGAACGACGCGAGGGACGGCCGGGAGATCTACCCGAAACAGCGCGTCAGCGCCGATTCCACGGGCTTCACCGCGTCGCCGTGGGCCTACAACGGCCGGCTCTTCGCGCTGAGCGAGGACGGCGACACGTTCGTAATCGAGGCCGGTCCCTCGTTCAAGGTGGTGGGCAGAAACGCCCTCGACGAGATGACGCTCGCGACGCCGGCCATCGCGCACGGGTCGCTCTTCATCCGCACCGCGTCGCAGCTGTACCGCATCGGAGGCACGAAGTAGATGAGCGACGCACAGCACCCGGACGCGAACTCGCTGGTCGCGCGGCGCCTCCGGTACATCGAGCGGCAACGCGCCCTGGCCGCGCTGGCCCCCGCCCTTCCTGCGGGGCAACGGCCGATGGGCTCAGGTCCGCTCAACCGCCACGGCATGCCGACCACACCGGTCGGGCAGCGCCTCGTGCCCAACTGGCCCGTGCTCGACCTCGGCGATCTGCCGCGCGTCGACCTCGCTGACTGGCGGCTCGAGATCGGCGGCGCCGTGGCGAACCCGGTGACGCTGACGTGGGACGACTTCCTCGCGCTGCCGCAGGTCGAGGACGAGAGCGACTTCCACTGCGTCACCACGTGGAGCCGGCTGAACAATCACTGGAAGGGCGTGCGCTTCCGCACGCTCGCCGAGCTGGTCGTGCCGTCCGACACCGTGTCGCACGTGCTCTGCACCGGCTACGACCACGACGCGATGTCGCGCGAGCCCTACACGACGAACCTGCCGCTGGCCCGCGCAGTGGAAGACGACGTGCTGCTCGTGCACACCTGGGAGGGGGCGCCCCTCCCCATCGAGCACGGCGGCCCGTGCCGGATGATCACGCCGAAGCTCTATGCGTGGAAGGGCACGAAGTGGATCCGGAAGATCGAGTTCCTGATCCTGCCGAAGCGCGGCTTCTGGGAGCGCCGCGGGTACTCGGACACGGCCGAGCCCTGGCTCGACGACCGCTACGGACGATGAC
>CAYNUO010000151.1:0-4258 GCA_964400405.1 uncultured Bifidobacteriaceae bacterium
CGTGGACGGTTTTTCTGAACACGGCGCATCCCGTGTTCCACCTCCGTCACGCCGAGGTGGCCGACAAGGACCTCCAAAGGTGGACGGTGAAGCCGCGGCAGGGCGAGTACATGGAAACGCTGGCGTGGTACTTCCCCTTCGTGGACGGCTGGAAGGCTGAGCTGGTGATGCACTGGGGCACGGTCGTGGTCCCGCTCGTCATCGACGTCCCGTAGGCCGGTAAGATCGGGGCATGCCCCCCGAGCCGGCCTCCGCCCTCCTGGCCCTGGAGGGGGACCTGCGGCAGCTCGAAGCCGACTACAACGCGTTCTTCGCGGGACGCGCGGCCCGTCCGCCCCACGAGCTCCGCAGCGGGGTCGAGCAGGCTGTCAGGCGGCTCGATCGTCACCGCCCATCGGCGTCCGTCGACCGCTTCCGGTTCAGCACGCTGCAGTCACGCTTCGCCGTGCTCTGCGATCTGTGGGACCGCGGTCTGCGCGCGCGCGAAGAGGGACGGCCGGGGCCGTTCTCGCACCTGCGGCCGGGTACGCCCGAGGATGCCCGTCGTCCGGCCGACCGCATCCTGCATGTGGCGAGCTTCAGCGACCTGGCCGCCGAGCAGGACAAGCTGCGTGATCTCTATCACGCCGTCGTGGACGGCCGTCGCGAGTTGGGCGCGTCGCAGCCGCCCTTCCACCGCTTCGCCGAATTGGTGAAGAATCAGATCGCCGAGATGCGGCAGGACGGGACGCCAGACGTGGCGTTCCGCGTCGCGATCACCGACGGCAAGCTGACGTTCACCGCGCGGGGGCTGGCGGGATTGCCGTCCGGTCGCGGCGGGAACGACGAACCGTGATGTGTCTGGTGGTGGAACGCGTGAGGAGGGGAGTGGAACTGGAGGGAAGCAACCCGGCGCCGCCGCGCGACGCCGGGCTTGGACGAGCGGTTCTAGACGCGGGTAACGTTCCCGGCCTGGGGGCCCTTGGGACCGTCGACGATTTCGAACTCAACAGCCTGACCCTCTTCGAGGGACCGGAAGCCGTTGCCCTGAATCGCGGAGTAGTGCACGAACACGTCGCTGCCACCCTCGCGCTCGATGAATCCGTAACCCTTCGCGTTATTGAACCACTTGACCTTGCCTGTAATGCGCATCGTTCTGCTTCCTGCTTGCGTGAGTGGCCCCCGTCAGTCGACGGCGTGGGCCTCTCTTTCATAAGAGCACCTTGGGTGCCCAAAAGCGGGTACCAAGGCACAAAAAAAGACCGCGAGTGTTGCAGCGGCCTCGACTTCAACGCCGGGGACCTCCCCAAGAACGCTTCGCTATGCTAGGCACCCCGTCCGTAGCTGTCAAGCAGATAACCGTCGCCATTTCCCCCTGATAATTGCTCACACCTGCACATGCCCCAGAAACGCGCCCTGCTCAGCTTGTCCGACAAAACCGGCCTGATTCCGTTCGCGAAGGGTCTCGCCGACCGAGGTTTCCAGCTCGTCTCCACCGGGGGCACCGCGAAGGCCCTGGCTGACGCCGGCCTGCCCGTGACGAACGTCTCCGACGTGACCGGCTTTCCCGAAATGATGGACGGCCGGGTCAAGACGCTGCATCCGCTGATCCACGGCGGCATCCTCGCGCGGCGGTCGAAGCCGGAGGACCTGGCGAAGGCGGCCGAGCACGGCATCGGCATGATCGACGTCGTGGCCGTGAACCTCTATCCGTTCGTGAAGGCGGCGTCGAATCCCGCGACGCCGTTCGACCACCTCATCGAGGAGATCGACATCGGCGGTCCGAGCCTCGTGCGCGGCGCGGCCAAGAACTTCCAGGACGTGATGGTGGTCGTGTCACCGTCGGACTACGACGAGGTGCTCGCGCAGCTCGATTCGGCCACGGGACCGACGCTGGCCTTCAAGTTCGACCTCGCACGGAAGGCGTTTGCCCACACCGGCAGCTACGACAGCGCGATCGCCTCCACGCTCGGCACCGTGACGGTGGAGGGCAGCACGTTCAACCGGCCGGCCGTCGCGCCCGTGGCCCCCGCGCTGCTCACCGTGCCGCTGAAGAAGCTGCGGGATCTTCGCTACGGCGAGAACCCGCATCAGGCCGCCGCGTGGTACGCGGAATCGGGCGCCACCGGTCTGGGCGGCGCGCAGTTCCGGCAGGGCAAGGAGCTCTCGTACACGAACCTGCTGGACCTCGACGCCGCTGCCCGCATCGTGCTCGAGTTCGCGGAGCCCGCGGCGTCCGTCATCAAGCACACGAACCCGTGCGGCACGGCGACCGGCACGAGCGCGGCCGACGCCTACGTCCGCGCCCGCGAGGCCGACGCCCGGGCGGCGTTCGGCGGCATCATCGGCCTCAACCGCACGCTCGACGCAGAAGTCGCGACGGCGATTGCGTCGACCTTCATCGAGGCCGTCGTCGCGCCGGACGTCACGGACGAGGCGCTCGCGATTCTCGGCAAGAAGCCGAACCTGCGCGTCGTGACGGCGGACTTCGAGAGCCTGAAGCGCGAGGGCGGACGCGAACTGCGGTCCATTCTGGGCGCCGTGCTCGTGCAGGCGCGTGACCAGGTGACGGAAGCGCACACCGAGTGGCCCGGTGCCGTGGACCTCAAGGTGGTGACGAAGCGGGCGCCGACGGCCGCCGAGTGGCAGGCGCTGCGCTTCGCGTGGCGCGTCTGCGCCCACGTGAAGTCGAACACGGTGCTCTTCACGAGCGCCGACCGGACGCTCGCCATCGGCGCGGGCCAGATGAGCCGCGTCGACGCGGTGGATGTCGCCGTGATGAAGGCGAACGGCGTCGACCCGAATCTGCTGAAGGGATCCGTGGCCGCGTCCGACGCGTTCTTCCCGTTCCGCGACGGCCTCGACGCCGTGGCGCGCGCGGGGGCCACGGCGGTCGTGCAGCCGGGTGGGTCGAAGAACGATCAGGAAGTGATCGATGCGTGCAACGAGCAGGGCCTCGCAATGGTCTTTACGGGGAGGCGCCACTTCCGCCACTAGACATTCGTGTGACCGGAGAAGAAAGGCGGAGTCGACTCGACGCCGTTTCGGGAGGCGTGGGGCGTGATGCCCCAGGAAAGGGCCGAAGACATGCGCGTGACGAAGAATCTCGTCGGGGTTGCGCTCGCCATTGCCGCGCTGGCGGTGGTCCCTGGGTTCGTGCTCGGGCAGCAGGCCCCGCCCTCTGGTGGACCGACGGTCAACCTGATGACCGCTGACGGCGTGAAGCAGTTCGCGGGCGCGTGGCGCTTCCAGGAAGTGAAGATCGTCGAGGTGAGCTCCGCCGAGACGGAGAAGACGATCGCAGGCTGGACGGAGGCCATGATGAAGGGCGGCGGTGGCTACCGCCCGAATCCGCCGGTCCCGGTCCGGACGACCTACGACATCCAGCCGAAGGCGGGCGCGGCGGACTTCGACGACTCGGCCTGGGAAGTCATCGCGCCCGAGACGCTCCCGATGTACCGCTCGGGAGGGCAGCTGTGCTTCGGGTGGTATCGCATCACCCTGACGATGCCCGAGAAGGTGGGCGACTTCGCCACCGCGGGCGCGAAGGCGTTCCTGAACCTCAGCGCCGACGATTACGGCGAGGTCTGGGTGAACGGGCGGCTGCCGCGCGGGCTTCGCGGGCCGAACCCGCACGTCATCCACGGTTGGAACAACACGATGCGCGTGCCGCTGGCCGAGGCCGTCAAGCCGGGCGAGAAGGTTCAGGTCGCCGTGTTCGTGGCCAACGGCCCGCTGTCGGACACGCCCACCAACCGGATCTTCATCCGCCTGGCCGGCGTCGAGTTCGTCAGGTAAAGTCCCCCGCAGATGGATCCCATCAGACGCCAGATTCTGAAGACCGGTGTGGCCGCGACGGCGATGGCCGCGGCGCCGCGTGTGTTCGCCGCGGCCCAGGCCGGCGGCTCGTTCTTCGAGAAGGGGGCCGTCCGCATCCACTACGAAGAGGCCGGCTCCGGCTTCCCGCTGCTGCTGCTCCCTGGTGGCGGACTGAACGCCACCATCGAAGGCCTCAAGCGCGGGAACCCGTTCGATGCGATTGGCGAGTTCAAGGGCGAGTATCGCTGTATCACGGCGGACCTCCGCAATGCCCCGTCGGGCCAGTCCACCGGGCCCGTCGACGTGGATCGCCCGTGGGACTCCTACGCCGACGACCAGCTCGGGCTGATGGATCACCTGGGCATCGACAAGTTCGTGGTGATGGGGTTCTGCATCGGCGGACCTTTCATCTGGAACCTGTTGAAGCGCGCGCCGAATCGCGTGGTGGCCGCCGTGCTGG
>CAYNUO010000152.1:0-4239 GCA_964400405.1 uncultured Bifidobacteriaceae bacterium
CCGCCTTCGTGCGTGCCGCCGCGAAAGACCCGCACGTCATCGCCATCAAGATGACGCTCTATCGCATCGGCCAGAACTCGCCGCTCATCGACCTCCTGATTGAAGCCGCCGAGGCGGGCAAGCAGGTGGCGGTGCTCGTGGAGCTCAAGGCGCGATTCGACGAGCGCAACAACATCCTGTGGGCGCGCCGGCTGGAAGAAGCGGGCGTGCACGTCGTCTACGGCTGGGTCGATGTCAAGACACACGCCAAGCTGTGCCTCGTCGTCCGGCAGGAGCCGGACGGCGTCCAGCGGTACGTGCATACCGGCACCGGCAACTACAACCCGGACACGGCGAAGGTCTACACGGATCTCGGTCTCTTTACCGCCAACCCCGACATCGTCGCGGACGTCGCGGAGGTCTTCAACTACCTGACCGGCTACTCGAGCCAGAAGGACTATCGCCAGCTGCTCGTGGCGCCGGTCGCACTGCGCAACCGCCTGACGGCGCTCATCGGACGCGAGGCCGAGCACGCCACGGCCGGGCGCGGCGGCCGGATGATCGTCGTCACCAACGCCGTGACCGACGACCAGATGATCCGCGCACTGTACCGCGCCTCGCAGGCCGGCGTGGAGATCGACATCGTGGCGCGCGGCATCTGCTGCCTGCGGCCCGGAATCGAGGGCATCAGCGAGCGGATCCGCGTGCGCTCGATCGTCGGCCGGTTCCTGGAACACTGCCGGCTGTACTGGTTCGAGAACGGCGGCGACCCGGACCTCTACATCGGCAGCGCCGACCTGATGGAACGCAACCTCGATCGCCGCGTGGAAACGCTGTGCCCGGTACTCGATCCGGCACTGCGCGCCCACCTGCGTACCGTCGTCATCGAGGCGTACCTCCGCGACAACGAGCGGGCCTGGGTGCTGGACTCTTCGGGGGCCTATCACCCCGCCCCGGTGGAGGGCGCCCCGTTCGGCGCGCAGCAGACGCTGCTCGAGCACTACCTGCGGCGCGACTAGCCGCCCATCTGACCTTCGTCCGCCGAGGGTCCGTAGATCGACGGCACGGGAACATCGTTCATCCGGAGGTACACGGCGAGCTGCGCGCGGTGATGGACCAGGTGATTCATCACGAAGCTGCGCAGGACAGCCACGCGGGGCATCGACAGCACCACGTTGCCGGCTGCCTTGAGGCTCCACGGCTCCATCATGGCCGCGTCGGTCGTGCCCGCCAGCAGTTCGCGTGCCTTCTGCACCTTCTCGTCAAAGGCGGCCAGCAGCGCCGCGCGCGTCGTCATCGTCACGGCCGGCTGCGCCGGCCCGTTGACGGGCGCGACGTCGAACTCGGGGCCGTTGAGCGTCACTTCGGCCCACCACGGAATCTCCGAGACGTGTCCGGCGAGACGGTCCATCGCCATCGACTTCGGATGCGGCCGGAACGCGAGCCGGTCTTCAGGCACGCGCTCGAGCACACGGCGCGTCGTGGCCATTTCATGATCAAACTCGGGCAGCAGTGACTGGCTGATTGCGTGCGACATGAAGCCTCCGTGAGGGTCGGCAGCGAACCCGGCGACACAGCCGGCCCGCGCCGGCAGCCATTGTAAGAGGCCCCGGGTCGCAGGGGGTGGCGTCCGTAACCCACATTTAACGGGCGCGTCACTGCATGGAAACGCCCCGTCGCTAGTGTGACGGTGTCGTGATGACAGGACGCAACGGCCGCACCTACGTGCTCATCGTTGAAGACGAGCAGGACATCGCTCATCTGGTGAAACACACGCTGGAACGCTCCGGGGACATGTATGTCGAGGTAGTCCACAGCGGCGACGCGGCCATCAAGTCGGTCACCCTCGAAACCCCTGACCTGATCGTGCTGGACCTCAACCTGCCGGTCCTGAGCGGCGTGGAGGTGTGCCGCATCCTCCGGGCCCGCCCGAATACCGCCCACACCCCGATCATCATGCTGACGGCGCGGTCGAGCGAGGCGGACCGCGTCGCCGGGTTCGACGTCGGCGCGGACGACTACGTGACGAAGCCGTTCAGCCCGCGCGAGCTCGCCGCGCGTGTCCGGGCCGTCATCCGCCGTGGTCGGCCTCAGACGAACGGACAGCCCGAGGCCGCCACCGTGTACCAGGGCCGGCACCTGCGCGCGGACTTCGACGCCGTGAACGTCACCGTCGACGGAGAGACGGTGCGCCTCACGCGTCGCGAGTTCGAGCTGCTGAAGTACCTGGTGGACAACAAGAGCCGCGTCATCACGCGCGACCGTCTGCTGGAACGCGTGTGGGGCTACGACCGGGACATCGAGACGCGGTCCGTCGATGTGCACGTCGGACGGCTGCGCGCCAAGCTGAAGTCCGCCGGCGGCCAGATCGAAACGGTCGTCGGCCTCGGCTACCGCTTCGTCGAATAGCGCCGGCCCGGCGCCTCACTACCCAGCTCGCACGGCACGCGGCGCGCGAGCCCTGTCTTCGCTAGACCTGCACCCACCCCTGCTGCCGGAGCGTCTGCGCCGTCAGGTCGAATATCGCCCTGGCCCGCTCCACGCGGTGCCAGTCGTCGTAGCGGACTCTCCGCACCACGCCACCCTCGGTTTCCTCGAGCACTTCCCATCCGTCTGTACCTTCCTCGCGGATGCTGAAGCGGCGGAGCTGACCGGCGTGGCGCAGGAGCAAGTCGACCATGACCGGATCCTGCCTCGCGGGCTACGGCGCGGGAAGTAAATTGTCTGTGACGACTGCGTGACTGTTCAGGCCGGGGTACGGACACGCAGCGCGCCGGGCCTGATTTCAAGGCGAATCCGCGATCCACCGGTGTGCGGCTCGCCATCCACGTGGTAGGTAAACGGCCCGTTCGCCTCCACCACGGCGCGTGTCGATCGAATAGTGACGACACCCGGAACGCGGTGCACGGTACCGGCCAGCAACCGCGGAAGCTGCCGCAGCAACCACGCAAACGGGCGGGCGGGGATCACCACGATGTCGATCGCGCCGTCGTCGAGGCGCGCCTCCGGCGCGATCAGCACGTTGTTCCCGTACTGGCGGCTGTTGGCGAACGCGACGAGGAGCGCCTCGACGTCCAGACGGGTGTCTCCCGTGTCGATGGTGCATGACGTCGCACCGGCCGCGAACAGCGCCCGCGCCGTCTTGCCGACGTAGCTCAGCAGGCCGCGGTCGCCGCGCGTCTGGAACGCGCTGGCCACACGCGCGTCAAGGCCGAGGCCGGCGACGTTGAAGAAGGGACGCCCATCGAGGACCCCGCCGTCGATGTACCGGTCACGGCCGTCGACGATCACGTCGAGCGCGGCCTCGGCATCGAGCGGAATGCCGAGGTCGCGGGCCAGGCCGTTGCCGGACCCGCCCGGGATCAGGCCGAGCGCCGCCGGTGAACCGGCCACCGCGGACGCGACCTCGTTCATCGTGCCGTCGCCACCCCAGGCCGCCACGACGTCCGCCCCACCCGCGACGGCGAGTGCGGCCAGGCCATGCGCGTGCTGCGGCCGTTCCGTGAGCACGACGTGCACGTCGACGCCCCGGGCCCTCAGACGGGCCTCGGCCATCGCCGCCCGGCGCACCGCGCGCCCGTGCGTGGCGCCTCGACCAGAGACGGGGTTGATGATGACGGTGACGTTCATCGCGCGACCCGCCGGGCGGTCTGCCGCTCGTGGCGCCTCGGAATGCCTGTGCCTGGCACGGCCGCCCTCGGGGCCACCAGCCACACGACGCGGCCGGCGCCAGCCTCGAACGCGCGCAGACGGATCTGGCACACGGCGCCCTTCCGCAGCGGCCGACGGAGCGAACGCCCCGTGATCCAGGCCAGCAGCAACGAGAGGTCAGGCTCGTGGCCGACGACAGCGATGCGGCGGGGCCCCTTCCGTCGCCTCAGGAGACGCAGCACGGTCTCCGGGTCACGGCCGGGCTCCAGCGTGCGCGTGACGCGCAATTCAGGCATGTGTCGGAAGCCCTTCACGAGCAGACGCGCGGTCTGCGCGGCGCGCGTCAGGCCGCTGGTCAGCACGAGGTCAGGCGCGAGCGCCCGGAGGCGCGGCGTGCGCAGCAGTGCCTCGAACGCGGCAATGCCGGCGGGCGTGAGTGGACGCCGGCGGTCGTCCGGCCACCGCACGCCGCGCGGTTCCGCGCGCGCGTGCCGGATCACCGACAGGAACAGCGAGCGCGAGGCCGTCACGCCCGCGACCGCACGCGGTCGGCTGTCTCGGCGCAGACGCCCATCAGGCGCTCCCTGAGCGTCATGTACTGCCCGTGCA
>CAYNUO010000153.1:0-2729 GCA_964400405.1 uncultured Bifidobacteriaceae bacterium
CGCCGCGGCCGCCGATGGCCCAGCCAGCGCCGCCGCTTCCACCGCCGATGCCGGTGCCGCCGCCGGCCTCCGTCCGCCAGGAGCCGCTCATGGAACCGCCGCCTCCCGCATTCGTCGATCGACGGAAGTCCGCACCCGTGCCTGAGCCGGTTGAGGAACGCGGGCCCGCCGTGAGCCCGTTCTCGACGCTGCGGCTCGAACCGCCGGACCCGCGGCCGGCGCCCGCGTCGTCGGCTACGATCGATGATGCCTACGACGCGCTGATGAAGCAGTTGCAGGAACCGAAGCCGCGGCCGGCGGTCGTGGCGCTCCGGGCCGACGATGAACTGCTGGTGGAGCGTGCGGTGGAACGGGTGCTGGCGCAGTTGAATACGGACGCCATGCGCGAGGCCATGACCGACGTCGTGACGAACCTGACGAAGAAAGTGATCGCGGAAGAGATCGAACGGATCCGCCGCCCCTGATACGCTCCTCCCGCGCGCCGCGGACGGCTTTTGGCCGGGATAGTCTGTGACCACACCGTTGAACCTGCCTGAGAAGCCGGCCCTCGAGGGCCTGGAAGCCAAGTGGCGTACCCGCTGGGACGCCGACGGAACGTACCGCTTCGATCGCTCCCGCCGGCGCGACGAGGTCTACGCGATCGACACACCGCCGCCGACGGTCAGCGGCTCGCTGCACGTCGGGCACGTGTTCTCGTACACGCACACCGACGTCATCGCCCGCTTCCAGCGCATGCGCGGCAAGGAGGTCTTCTACCCGATGGGGTGGGACGACAACGGCCTCCCGACGGAGCGGCGCGTCCAGAACTACTTCGGCGTGAAGTGCGACCCGTCGCTGCCGTACGTCGCGAACTTCGAGCCACCGGCCACGCCAGGGAAGCAGGCCGTGCCGGTCTCGCGTCCCAACTTCATCGAGCTGTGCGTGCGCCTGACCTCGGAAGACGAGGGCGTCTTCGAGGAGATCTGGCGCCAGCTGGGCCTCTCCGTGGACTGGTCGCACACCTACGCCACGATCGGCCGCCGCGCGCAGCGCGTGTCGCAGGCCTCGTTCCTGCGGCTGCTCGGCAACGGGCTGGCCTATCAGCTCGAAGCGCCGACGCTGTGGGACGTCGACTTCCGCACGGCGGTGGCGCAGGCCGAGCTCGAGGATCGCGAGCAGCCCGGCGCGTATCACCGGCTGCGCTTCCCGTCGGCCGTGACGCCCGGCGCCGGTGTGGAGATCGAAACCACGCGGCCCGAACTGCTTCCGGCGTGCGTGGCGCTCGTCGCCCATCCGGACGATGCGCGCTATCAGCCGCTCTTCGGCACCGACGTGCTGACGCCCCTCTTCGGCGTCCGCGTGCCCGTGCTGGCCCACGCGCTCGCCGACCCGGAGAAGGGCAGCGGCATCGCGATGATCTGCACCTTCGGCGACATCAACGACGTCACGTGGTGGCGCGAGCTCTCGCTGCCGGTGCGGGCCGTGATTCAGACGAACGGCACGCTGAAGCCTGTCACGTTCGGTGCGCCGGGCTGGGAGTCGGTGGACGCCGCCGCGGCCCAGGCCGCCTACGAGCAGATCGTCGGGCTGTCCGCGGCGAAGGCCCGTGTGCGGATCGCCGAACTGCTGCGGGAATCGGGCGCGCTGCTCGGCGACCCGCGGCCGATCACGCACGCGGTCAAGTTCTTCGAGAAGGGTGACCGTCCGCTGGAGATCGTGACGAGCCGCCAGTGGTTCATCCGGACGATGGAGTTCCGCGACGCGCTGCTGGCCAGGGGCCGTCAGCTCACGTGGCACCCGGAGTACATGCGGGGCCGTCTCGAGAACTGGATCAACGGCCTCAACGGCGACTGGTGCGTGAGCCGCCAGCGCTTCTTCGGCGTGCCGTTCCCGCTGTGGTACCCGGTCGGCGCGGACGGGACTCCGGACTACACGAAGCCGATCGTGCCGGCGGAAGCGCGGCTGCCGATCGATCCGTCCACAGACGTGCCGGATGGTTACACGGCGGATCAGCGCGGCGTGCCGGGCGGATTCGTCGGCGACCCGGATGTCATGGACACGTGGGCGACGTCCTCCCTGACGCCGCTCATCGCCGGCGGCTGGCTCGATGACGACGACCTGCTGAGCCGCGTGTTCCCGATGGACCTCCGGCCACAGGCGCACGACATCATCCGCACGTGGCTGTTCTCGACGGTGCTGCGTGCGCATGTGGAGCGGGCCAGCCTGCCGTGGACCAACGCGGCGATCTCGGGCTGGGTGCTCGACCCCGATCGCAAGAAGATGTCGAAGTCGAAGGGCAACGTGGTCACGCCGAGGGCGCTGCTCGACGAGCACGGCTCGGACGGCGTCCGCTACTGGGCGGCCAGCGCGCGGCCCGGCACGGACACCAGCTTCGACCCGGCCCAGATGAAGGTGGGCCGCCGCCTCGCCATCAAGCTGCTCAACGCCTCGCGTTTCGCGTTGCTGCAGGCCGAACCCGTCGGCGCGATCACGGAGCCGCTGGATCGCGGCATGCTGACCGCGCTGTCGCGGCTGGTGGAGGAGTCGACGGAGCAACTGGAGCAGTACGACTACGCCCGCGTGCTGGAGCGCACGGAGCGGTTCTTCTGGTCGTTCTGCGACGACTATCTCGAACTGGTGAAGGGCCGCCGCTACGGCGACTTCACACCCGAGGGTGCGGCCTCCGCCAACAGCGCGATGCGCGTGGCGCTCTCGGTGCTGTTGCGGCTGTTCGCACCGTATCTGCCGTT
>CAYNUO010000153.1:2829-4212 GCA_964400405.1 uncultured Bifidobacteriaceae bacterium
CGGGCGCTGGCCGAGGACATCGGCTGGGGCGACGTGACGACGAACGAACTCGTCCCCGCCGACGCGATGGCGCGCGGGATCTTTCTCGCGAAGGCGCCGTGCACGGTCGCGGGTCTCGACGTGGCGGCCGAAGCCTTTCGTCAGCTCGACCCCACGGTCACGCTGACCGTGCATCGCGCCGACGGGGAGGCGTGCACCGCCGGCGAGACCGTGGCCACGGTGACCGGGCGGGCAACGGCGCTCATCACGGCGGAACGCGTGGCCCTGAACTTTCTGCAGCGGCTGTCCGGCGTGGCCACACTGACGCGAGCATTCGTCGATGTCGCGGCCGGCCGGATCACGGTGCTCGACACGCGCAAGACGACGCCGCTCCTCCGGACGCTCGAGAAGTACGCCGTCCGCGCGGGTGGCGGCGTGAACCATCGCTTCCGGCTCGACGACGCCATCCTGATCAAGGACAACCACCTGCGGCTCGGTGGCGGCGTGACGGCCACGGTGAAGGCCATGCGGACGCGGCGTCACGACCTGGTCACCGAGGTGGAGGTCGAGACGCTCGCGCAGCTCGACGAGGCGCTCGCCGCGGGTGTCGAGCTGGTGTTGCTCGACAACATGTCGACGGCGGACATCACCGAGGCGGTCCGCCGCTGCGACGGCCGCGTGCGCACCGAGATTTCAGGGAATGTGACGCTGGCCCGGCTGCCTGAACTGGCCGCGACGGGCGCCGACTACGTGTCGGTCGGCGCGCTGACGCACTCCGCCCCCTCCATCGATCTCAGCTTCGAACTTGAACTGCTCTGAACAGGTCGCGATGCCGCCGGAGGCCGTGGAGGCCCTCGCGCGCACTCGCCTGGCCCGTGGCGCGATGGGTGCGACGGTGACGTGGTACGCGGTGACCTCGTCCACCAACGACCGCGCCAACGAGGCCGCGGCGGCCGGCGCGCCACACGGTACGGTGTACGTGGCCGACGCGCAGTCTGCCGGCCGTGGCCGCCTGGGCCGCGTCTGGCAGTCGCCGGCAGGCGCCGGGCTGTACTGCTCCGTGATTCTCGACGTGCCCACACGGGCCGTGCCGCTCGTCACGCTGACCGCGGGCGTGGCCGCGGCGGACGCCATCCGCGAAAGCACCGGACTGACGGTGCAGCTCAAGTGGCCGAATGACGTCTGGGTCGACGGCCGGAAGCTCGGCGGCATCCTGGCCGAGGTGACCGCCACAGGGGCCGCCGAATCCCGCCTCGTCGTCGGCATCGGCCTGAATGTCGCGGCCGCCGCGCTGCCGCCCGAGGTTGCGGGCCTCGCCACGTCGCTCGAAGATGAGCTTGGACGGAGCGTGGACCGTGGGGCGCTGCTCGCGGAGCTGCTGGTGGCGCTGCAGCAGCGCATCGC
>CAYNUO010000154.1:0-4212 GCA_964400405.1 uncultured Bifidobacteriaceae bacterium
ACCATCGCGACGAGCGCGCCGTAGACGATGCCGATGATGGCGAGCACGGCGATGAAGGGCGCGAAGTAGACCGCGGCTTCCGGGAAGAGCGGGAACGCGAACCGGATGAGGCCGTAGGTGCCCATCTTCAGCAGCACGCCGGCCAGAATCACGGAGCCCGCCGTCGGCGCCTGCACGTGGGCGTCCGGCAGCCAGGTGTGGAACGGGAACAGCGGCACCTTGATGGCGAAGGCGACGGCGAACGCGAGGAAGAACCAGAACTGCGTACGCGGCGCGACTTCGAGCAGCGCGAGCTTCTGGATATCGAACGAGTAGGACCCGGTCGCGACGCTGTTCAGGTAGGCCAGGCCCAGGATGGCGATGAGCATCAGCACGCTGCCCGCCATCGTGTAGAGCATGAACTTCACGGCCGCGTAGACGCGCTGGTCGTAGCCCCAGATCCCGATGAGGAAGTACATCGGGATGAGCATCGCGTCCCAGAACACGTAGAACAGGAAGAGGTCCAGCGAGACGAAGACGCCGATCATGGCGGCCTCGAGCAGCAGGATGAAGACCGAGAAGCTCTTGACGTGCGCGTGCACCGACTCCCAGGACGACAGCAGCGCGATCGGCGTCAGGAAACCGGTCAGCACGATGAGCATCAGGCTGATGCCGTCCACGCCGACGGAGTAGTTGATGCCGAACGCCGGAATCCAGGGCACCCGCTGGGCGAACTGATACCCCTCGGCGGCGGCGTCGAAGCGCGCCCAGAGCAGCAGCGTCAGGGCAAACGTGACGACGGAAATGGCCAACGCCAGCCAGCGCACGACACCGTCGTTCCGGCCGTCACCGTTCGGGGCGGAACTGTTCGGCACCGCTGCCAGCAGCAGCGCACCAATCACCGGGAGGACTACGAGAAGCGTCAACATGCGAATCCCGGCCTCATCTCCAGAAGTAGTAGCCGAGGAGCAGCACGACGCCGACAAAGAGCGACCCGGCGTAGGCGCGCACGGAACCGGTCTGCACCTGCCGCATCACCCCGGCGAGGCTGTTCACGATGGACGCCACGCCGTTCACGGCGCCGTCCACGATCTTCGCGTCGGCCTTCCACAGACCGTCTCGTGACAGCGCGTGAATGGGCTTCACGATCACGGCGTCGTAGATCTCGTCCACGTAGTACTTGTTCAGCAGGGTTCTGTGGATCGGCGCCAGGCTCCGCGCCGCGCCATCCGCGATGTCGCGGCGGCGCAGCCAGATGAACGCGGCGAAGCCGATCCCGACCAGCGCGATGGTGCTCGAGACGCCCATGAGCGTCAGTTCCAGGGCTTCGTGGTCAGCCGCATGGGCGCCGTCGTGCCCGCCCTCACGCGCGGCGCCAGCGCCGTTCTCACCATGCGCCTCCGCTTCGGCCAGGTGCGCAAACTCCCCCGTCGGCTCGGGCATCGGCGCTTCGAACACGGGCGCGAGCCACGTGCCGAGCCAGTTGCTGCCGCCGAGCGGGGCCGGGCGACCGATGTAGCCGGCGGCCACCGAACCCACGGCGAGCAGGATGAGCGCGATCGCCATCGGCGCGGGCGCGTCGTGCATCCCGTGGCCACCACCGTGACCATGCCCGCCATGACCGGCGCCTCCGTGCGCGTCGTCGTGGCCATGTGCCGCATGCGCGCCATGGCCGTGCGCATCCGCGGCAGCCGGCGCGTCGTGACGCCGCTCACCGTGGAACGTCAGGAACACGAGGCGGAACATGTAGGTCGCGGTCAGCAGCGACGTGATCGCGCCGACGACCCAAAGGATCGTGTGGCCGTTGTTGAACGTCTCGAAGAGGATTTCGTCCTTCGAGAAGAAGCCCGCGAGACCCGGCACGCCGGCGATTGCGAGCGAGCCGATCAGGAACGTCCAGTAGGTGATCGGCAGGAACTTCTTCAAGCCGCCCATGTTCCGGATGTCCTGCTCGCCCGCCAGCGCGTGAATCACCGCGCCGGACCCGAGGAAGAGCAGCGCCTTGAAGAACGCGTGCGTGTAGAGGTGGAAGATGCCCGCGCCGTAGGCGCCGACGCCCATCGCGAGGAACATGTAGCCGAGCTGCGAGACCGTCGAATAGGCCAGCACGCGCTTGATGTCGTTCTGGACGAGGCCGATGGTGCCCGCGAGGAGCGCCGTCGCCGCGCCGACGATCGCGATGATCTGCAGCACCTCGGGTGCATGCGAGAACAGCACCGCGTTGCGGCCGATCATGTAGACGCCGGCCGTGACCATCGTCGCCGCGTGGATGAGCGCGGAAACCGGGGTGGGGCCTTCCATGGCGTCCGGCAGCCAGACGTAGAGCGGAATCTGCGCGGACTTGCCGGTGGCGCCGATAAAGAGCAGCAGCGCCGCGATCGACAGGATGCCGAAGCTGTGCTCGACCGGCAGCGGCGCAATCGCCTCGGCCAGACCCTGGAAGTCCAGCGTGCCGAACTGCGTGGCCAGCAGCAGCGCCCCGATGATGAATGCGTAGTCGCCGACGCGGTTGACGATGAACGCCTTCTTGCCGGCGTCGGAGGCCGACTTCTTCGTGTAGTAGAAGCCGATCAGCAGATACGAGCAGAGACCGACGCCCTCCCAGCCCACGAACATCACGAGCACGCTGGACCCGAGCACCAGCGTGAGCATGAAGGCGGCGAAGAGGTTCAGATACGAGAAATAACGCGCGAAGTCCGGCGCCGTCTCGTCGTGCATGTAAGCCGTCGAGTAGATGTGGATCAGCGACCCGATGCCCGTGATCACGAGGATCATCAGCGCCGAGAGCGGGTCGAGGCGGAACGCGAAGTCGAGCGTGAAGTTGCCCGACGCGATCCACGTGTAGATCGGCTCGACGATCCACCGGCCGCCGGGTGCCATCGCGGCCAGGTCCATGACCTGCAGCACGGACACGACGAACGCGGCCAGCATGGCGAGCGAGGCCAGGCCGCCCGAGACGCTCTTGGGCAGGCGCTTGCCGAGCGTCGCGTTGACGAGGAAGCCGGCGAACGGGAACAGCGGAATCAGCGACAGCACCGGATCACCACTTGAGCGACGTGAACGCGTCCGGATTGAGGGACTCGCGGTGCCGGAAGAGCGCGACCACGAGGGCGAGGCCGACGGCGGCCTCGGCCGCGGCAACCGTCATGACGAACGCGACGATGATCTGCCCGTCGACGATGCCGGCCTGGCGCCCGAACGCGACAAACGTCAGGTTCACCGCGTTGAGCATGATCTCGACGGACAGCAGAATCGTGATGAGGTTGCGGCGCATGAACACGCCGGCGCTGCCCACCGCGAACAGAATCGCCGAGACGATCAGGTAGTGGCCCAGCGGAATCACTGCCCCTCCTCCCGGTTGGCGAGATAGACGCCGCCGACCAGCGCCACGAGGATCAGGATGGACGTCGCCTCGAACGCGAACGTGTAGTCCTGGAACAGCACGCGACCGATCGTGCGGACCGAGCCGCCGTCACCGCTGCTCCCGACCGACTCCTGCAGCCCGCGCGTGCGCAGCAGCGCCCAGACGAGCTGCACGGTCAGCAGCGCCGCGAGGCCGACGCCGAAGCGCGCCATGCCCGGCCGCTTGAGCGGATGCGCCACGTCCCAGTCGCCGTCGTCCTCGCTGGGCCGGTTGAGCAGCATGACGACGAACAGGAACAGCACCATCAGCGCGCCTGCGTAGACGACGATCTGCGTGACCGCGATGAACGGCGCGTCCAGCAGCACGTAGAGGCCCGAGCTCATGCCGAACGACGCGACGAGCAGCAGCACGCTGTACATCGGGTTGCGCTGGCCGATGACCATGGCGGACGTCACGATCGCCGCCGCGGAGAAGACGTAGAAGAGGAGCGTCTCACCCATTGACGTAGAGCACTCCGGCAGCGGTCACCAGCAGGTTGATGACGGCGATGGGCAGCAGCCACTTCCACCCGAACTGCATCAGCTGGTCGTAGCGGTAGCGCGGCAGCGTCCAGCGGATCCAGACGTAGCAGAACAGCAGGAAGCTGACCTTGATCAGGAACCAGATCCAGCCGTACTCGGCCGGGATGAACGGCCCGTGCCACCCGCCGAGGAAGAGCGTCGTCGCCATCGCCGAAACGGTGGCCATGTTGATGTACTCGGCCATGTAGAAGATGGCGAAGCGCATCGAGCTGTATTCGGTGAAGTAGCCGGCGACCAGTTCCTGCTCGGCTTCCGGGAAGTCGAACGGCGCGCGGTTGGTCTCGGCGA
>CAYNUO010000155.1:0-2041 GCA_964400405.1 uncultured Bifidobacteriaceae bacterium
AGGCAGCGGAACTGGCCGGTGCGCCAGAAGTTCTCGGGGTGAAACTGCACGGCCAGCAGGAAGGGATGGGCGGGGTCCTCGGCACCTTCGACGATGCCGTCGGGCGCGGTGGCAGAGACGATCAGCCCCGCGCCCAGCCGATCGATCGCCTGATGGTGGCGGCTGTTGACCAGCGGGTGTTCCGCCTCTGGTGCGGAGCTGAGCACGCGGGCCAGGAGCGTGCCGGGCTGGACGGCGAGCGGGTGCGCAATCGTCTGCGGGGTCGTGTCGTCGTCGTGCAGGGTGGACGTGGGGCGATCCGAGGGCAGGTCCTGTACGAGGGTGCCGCCGCGTGCGACGTTCAGCACCTGGAGCCCACGGCAGATCGCGAGCGTCGGGATCCCCGCGGCAGTTACTTCGGCGCAGAGGGCCAGTTCAAACGCGTCGCGCTCCGGCTCGGGTGCGTCAGTGGCGGGGTGCGGCGGCTGGCCGTAGCGGGCGGGGTCGACGTCGACGCCGCCTGTCAGCACCACGCCGTGAGCAGCTCGCAGGGCGGTGACGCCCGCCCGCCAGTCAACGACGAAGGGGTCGCCGCCACCGGCGGCCACCGCGTCCAGGTAGTCCGCCTGCTTGTGTGCGGCGCAGGCCGTGACGGCGATGCGGGGGCGCACCGTCACATCCGGGCCGGCACCGCGACGCCCATCAGGTCCAGCGCCTGCGTGAGCTGACGGCGCAGATAGACGATCGCGGCGGCGCGCCAGCGGCGGGCGTCATCGCGTTCCTCGTTGAGGATCTGGGACCGGTGATAGAACGCGTTGAAGGCCTGCGCCAGCGAGAACGCGTACTTGGCGAGCACCGAGAACTCGAGCGAGCGGATCACCTGGTCGACGACCTCGTCGAGGCGCGAGGCCTCGAGGACCAGCGCCCACAGCTCGTGGTCGCCGTTCTCGCCCGTGAGTTCATCGGGCGGCAGGGCCGGCAGGGACGCGACGACGGCGGCTTCGTCGAGGCCGTCCCGCTGCTGCAGCTTCTGGAAGATGTTGTTCGCACGGACGACGGCGTACTGCACGTAGGGGCCGCTCTCGCCCTCGAAGCTGAGCGCCTCGTCCATGTCGAACGCGATGATCTTGCCGCGCGAGAACTTGATCAGGAAGTAGCGGACGGCGGCCACCGCGATCATGTGCGCCGTGCGGGCCACGTCGGCTTCGGCGGCCTCGGGATTGCGCGTTGCCACTTCCGTGCGCGCCTTGCCGATCAGGATGTCGAGAAGATCGTCCGCCTTGACGCCGAGGCCCTTGCGGCCCGAGACCTCGACGAACGGCTTCTTCGCCTCCTCAGACCCGGGCGCCGGCGCGTGGCCGAGCTCGCGCGCCGTGGCGTGGGACAGCGCCACCATCTCGTACGAGAAGTGGTGCGAGTGCTCCGAGGCCTCCGGGTGTCCGGCGGCGATGAGCGCCTGCTTCAGCAGCTTCTGCAGATACGACTGCCGCACGTCGATGACGTTGTAGACGTACGCCGCGCCGCCGTAGGGCGGGTGTCCGTCGCGACCGCCTGAAGAGCAGGTGGCCCACAGCGGGCCCTGCGGCCGCTCCGTGAAGACGCGGTACTGGAAGTCGCGGCCGAGGAGGCCGAGCTTCCAGAACTGGTACGCGATGTCCTTGCCGACGTAGGTGACGGTGCCGCTGGAGCGGACGATGACCTTCTCGCGCTGTTCGGCGTCGTCAGCATCGGCGTCTGGCGGGGGAGCGTCGGGCGCCCCCGCGGCGTCGGCTGGAGCCGCGTCGGTGACGTCCTCGTG
Organism: uncultured Bifidobacteriaceae bacterium; assembly: GCA_964400405.1. Taxonomy (GTDB): domain Bacteria; phylum Acidobacteriota; class Vicinamibacteria; order Vicinamibacterales; family UBA2999; genus CANKJK01. The sequence continues at coordinate 1,778 of CAYNUO010000155.1, forward strand.
GATCGGCATCACCCAGCAGCCCTTCAGCCGGCCTTCGGTCTGGAAGAACACGGCGCCGCTGGCCTTCAGCACCTCGAACGCCTGTGCCCAGAACTTGAGCCGGAGGATGTCGCCCTCCCAGGTCAGCAGGTCGTAGTCGACGTTGAGGCGCGCCATCGTGGCCAGGTGCGTCCGGACGATACGGTCGGCGATGAAGGCGGCCGCCTCGGCGTTCTCGTTGCCGCCGTGCTCGATGTCGTGCAGCATCTTCGCCCGGTGTTCGAG
>CAYNUO010000155.1:2141-4181 GCA_964400405.1 uncultured Bifidobacteriaceae bacterium
AGGTGGCCGATGTGGGCCGCCTTGTTCGGGTTGATCGCGGTGTGCTCGACGATCGCCTTGCCGGCCGGGGGCGGCAGCGTGTCCACCTGCTGCCGCAGTCGGGCGAGCAGGAACGGCACGCGGTCGAGGAACACGTTCAGGTGCCCGCTCGGTGCGGCCTGGATGGCGCGCACGCCGGCCAGCGAACCAAAGCCGGCGACGATCTCCTGCGCGATGACCCGCGGCGCCTTCTTGAGGCGGCGCGCCAGCTCGAAGGCGACCGGCGTCGCGAGGTCCCCGAGGGCGCGCGTCGGCGGGTACTCGAGCACGATCGCCGGGAGCGTGTCAGGCGTCAGGCCGTAGAGCGAGGTCAGGACCTGGTGGACGTGCGCGCGAAGTTGCTGCTGGAAAGGCAATATCATGGGTGTCTGTCGAGCGCGGCGTGATAGTCCTCGGGTGTATTGATGTTCAGCAGCAGGCGGCCATCCGGGTCGAACTCCCGGTATTCGTCGGGCTCGACCGTGACGGATTGCAGCGTACCGATGGCGTCCTGCACGCGCCGCACGCCCGCGTCGACCGCCAGCCGGATGCGCGCCGCCGCCCGTCGATGATAAGCCGCGCAGAGGGGATGATAGCCACCGGCGTCCTTCGGCATCACCACATCAGCCGGCCCGAGGCGCCGGGCCAGCCAGGCCAGGAACGGCCCGGTGACGAAGGGCATGTCACCGGCCACCACGACCACCACATCCGTCGGCGCGTGGGTCAGCGCCGTCACCAGCGCCCCGAGCGCGCCACTGCCGGGAATCAGGTCGTAGACCAGCGGCAGCTGCGTGCGCCGGGCGTCATCGGTCGTCGAGGCTACGGCCAGCACGGACGGCGTGACCGAACGGGCGGCGTCCACCTGACGTTCCAGAATGGTCCGGCCCTGCACGACCAGGGCGCTCTTGTCCGCGCCGCCGAGCCGGCGCCCGCGTCCGCCGACCAGCAGCGCCACACTGAACGTCGGCTCCGTCACGATCCGATTTTCTACGTTATCACCGAATGATCGAAGCCGGCATTGGACGTCTGCTCGTTGCGAGCGTGCATCACGCCATCACGGAACATCTGCCGACGCGGGTGGACTTCTACGAGGAGTGGCTCTCGCCGAGAGGCCTGCGCGACGGCCGGATGGGCCTGGCACCGCTGCAGGCGGTCCTGAGCTTCCTGCGGCAGGAAGGTGAGAGCTACGACGCCGTCATGGCGCGTGCCGGTGAACTGGCCGCCACGTGGTGGCTGGCTGAACTGCCGGCCATCCGCCGCTCCGCAGCGAGCGCCGGTCCGCTGTGGCTGCGCGGCCGCCTCGTGGTCGGCCTCGGGGCGGACCTGATCAGAGAGACATTCCGGAACAGCCAGGTGACGTCCGACTGGAGCGGAGGGCAGGGGCAGCTCACGCTCGGGCACTCGGTCTTCTGCGACGTGCGCGGCCACGACAGCCAGCATGCGCTGTGCGGTTTCTACGTCGCGGCGCTCGGCGTGCTGCTGCCGGCGCTGGGCATGCCGGCCGCGATCGAATCGTCGGCCTGCCACGCGATGGGCGCGACGGCGTGCGTGCTCCGCATCACACCGGAGGCGCGCTGATCGCTCGCCGGCGCTGCCGGACAGCGCCTCGCCCGGCGTTCGGGCCGGCGCGCCGGACCTGTTAGACTCGCGACGATGAACGAGCCGCGTGATCGGGAGTTGCCGCTGCAGGGCAAGCAGCTCGTCTTCGCGTTCATGGCCGCCACGGTCGCGGCGGTCGTGGTGTTCCTCGCCGGCGTGATGGTCGGCCGCGGCGTGCGTCTGCAGCGTGGCGGATTCGCGGTCGGCGAGCAGGCCGCCGACCCTACGCTCGATCCGGCCCCGCCTCTGGCGGCGCCGACCGGTTCAACCTCGCAGGGGCCGTCGCCCGCCAGCCGTGAGGGCCTCACCTATCCCACGCAGCTCAGCGAACTCAACCCGCCTGACGTGCTGGCGGAGCCCGCCGAGGATCCGACGGCGGAGGTGCTGGGCCGCGCCACGCCGAAGGAGCCGGCAAAGCCGGCC
>CAYNUO010000156.1:0-4146 GCA_964400405.1 uncultured Bifidobacteriaceae bacterium
GCTAGCAGCCGGCGGCGCTAGCCGTTGCCGCGCGCATCGTTTCTGAAGCGGCGGTGGTCGATACCGTATTTTCCGACCTTGTAGTTGAAGATGCGGTCGGTCGTGTTGAGCAGACGCGCCGCCTTCGCGCGCACGCCGCGCGCGCTCTTGAGTGCGTCCTGGATCAGGTCCTTCTCATACGCGCTCACGGCGTCCTCGAGGCTGACGGACGTGACCGTGCCGGACGCTTCGGCCGTCTGCAGCGTCGGCGGCAGATGGTGCGCGTGGATCACCTGGCCATCGCAGACGACGACCGCGCGCTCCAGCGCATTGGTCAGCTCACGCACGTTGCCCGGCCAGTGATAGCTCATCAGCATGTCGATCGCCGGCGTCGAGATGCGCTTGATGACCTTCTTGTGCTCGCGTGAGAAGCGCGCCAGGAAGTGGTCCGCGAGCTGGAGGATGTCCGGCTTTCGCTCGCGCAGCGGCGGCACGGAAATCGGAAACACGTTGAGCCGGTAGTACAGGTCCGATCGGAACGTGCCTTCCGTGATCGCGCGTTCGAGTGCCTTGTGGGTCGCGGTGATGAGCCGGACGTTCGCGCGGATCGTCTGGGTGCCGCCGAGCCGCTCGAACTCCCGCTCCTGCAGTACCCGCAGCAGCTTCACCTGCGTGGCCAGACTGAGCTCGCCGATCTCATCGAGAAAGAGCGTGCCGCCGGCCGCCATCTCGAAGCGTCCCTTCTTCGACGTATGCGCGCCGGTGAACGCACCCTTCTCGTAGCCAAAGAGTTCCGACTCGATGAGGCTCTCCGGCAGCGCGGCGCAACTCACCTTGATGAAGGGGCCATTCGCGCGCGGCGAGTTGTAGTGGATCGCGTGCGCGATGAGCTCTTTCCCCGTGCCCGACTCCCCGCGGAGCATGACCGTCGTCGTCGTGCGCGCGACCTGCTCGATGGCCTCGTAGACCTGACGCATCGGGCCGCTGGTGCCGACGATGTTGCTGAAGTCGTAGCGCTCCTTGAGTTCCTGACGCAGGTGCGTGTTCTCGTCCAACAAGCGGCGGCGCTCCAGCTCGGCCGCCCGGTGCGTGCTTACGGCCTGCGCCAACATGGCCGCGACCACGTCGAGAAACTGCAACGTGGCCTCGTAGTCGCGGTCCGCCTCGAACGGGAGGTCGACACCGAGCGCGCCCACGGCCTTCTTCTTGACGATGATCGGGATCGAGAGGTAGCTGAGCTCGCGGTCACGGAGTTCGGGGCGCTCGGCCGCGCGGAACAGAAACGCCGGCTCCCGGCTGATCCGCGGGACGACCACCGCGCGGCCGCTCTCGACGACTCGCCCGGTGATGCCCTCCCCCAGCCGGTATCGCGCGGTGTGCGCGCCCGAGCGGACCGGGCCGTCCGAGGCGTGGACGACGATGCTGCCGTCGTCGTCTGCCAGCAGCGCCACCGTACCGCGGATCACCCCATGGTTCTGGCTGAGAATCTCGAGCACCTGGTGCAGGAGGCCGCGCAGGTTCGGTCCGCCGACCAGGGCCCGGCTGATCTGCCCGAGGGTGGCGAACGCAGCCGCTGCTGTCCGCAGAGAGGCATGTGAGGGCTCGGCCCCGTGTTCGTCCCGTCTGGCTGTTGCTGCGCCGCCCATGGAATCCCCCGATCTGCTGAATCTCCCCTTTCCTTGAGCAAACTTGGCTCCACACCTGCATTCCTGGCGCCCGGCGCCGCGGGCGTCAGATTTGTTCGAAAAATCCGCCAATCGTGGCCTCTGACGCACGGATCCGCGTGAGAGACCGATACAACAGGGATGTGCGGATTGACCCTCAACGCCTACGAAATTGTGGATTCTGGCGGTGGCGGCGATCGACTGCGCGGCGGACCTGCGGCTGGCTGCCCGCGCGCTGAAGGGCTACAATTCGCGCGTGACTCGCAACCTTCGCGCCGCCCTTGTCGTGCTCGGCTGCACGGCCCTGACCCTGACGCTCACGCTCGCCGGATGCAGCTCCTCGAGCAGCCCCACGTCTCCGAGCCCCTCGCCGAGCCCGAGCCCAAGCCCGACCCCAGCGCCGACGCCGGCACCAACACCGACGCCAACACCAACACCAACGCCCACGCCAGCACCCACGCCGACGCCGACGCCGACACCCACGCCGACACCCACGCCGACGCCGACCCCGGCTCCCGTGGTCACGGTCACGCTGACCGGGTTCGTGCGGAACGCAATCAGCGGCGCCGCCATCCCGAACGCGCTCGTGGAAGTGAAGACGGGCCCTGACACCGGGCGTGGCCTTCGCACCGACGCGTCGGGCGCCTTTACCCTGTCTGGGCTGACACGGGGTTCCGCCCGCTTCGAGGCCTCGGTCACCGGATTCATCACCGACGGCGCGAACCTCGACATGCTGAGCGACACGACGTTCACGTTCCAGCTCCGGCCGGTCGAGTAACACTCGCGGCCGCGATCCCGATGCCGCAGGGCGCACCGCCGGTATCAGGGCTTGATCCCTGGTACCTGGAGCATCTGGTCTGCCCGCGGGATCACACCTCGCTGCACGTCGACGGCGGGCTGGTCTGTCAGGCGGGCCATCGCTACCCGGTCATCGACGGTCTTCCGGTCATGCTGCTGGACGACGTCTCCCAGACGATGCCGCTCGCGCTGCAGTCCATCGACCGTGCGCGCGGCGCCGACGGTGACACGCGCGCGCCGGAGCTCTATCTGGAGTCCCTGGGTATCAGCGACGAAGAGAAGGCGGGCATCGTCCGGCAGCGGAACGACGCGACCGGCGTGGATCCGGTCGTCTCCTTCCTCGTGGGCGCCACCAGCGGGTACACGTACGCACACCAGATTGGCCGGCTGCCGTCCTATCCCATCCCGCACCTTCGCCTGCCTGCCGGGCAGGGCCGCGCGCTGCTCGATGTCGGCTGCAACTGGGGACGGTGGTCCATCGCGGCGGCCCGCGCGGGCTACACGGTCGTCGGGCTCGACCCGTCGCTCGGCGCGGTGATGGCCGCGCGCCGCGTGGCGCGCGCGATGCAGCTCCCGATCCGCCACGTCGTCGGCGATGCACGGTTTCTGCCGTTCGCGCCGGGTTCGTTCGACCACACGTTCTCGTACAGCGTCGTCCAGCATCTGAGCCGGCCCGACGCGGCCACCGTCGTCGGCGAAATGAGCCGCGTCCTCCGGTCGGGCGGCGAGTGTCTCGTGCAGATGCCCACGCCGTTCGGCATCCGGTGCCTCTATCACCTGGCGCGGCGGCGCTTCCGCGACGGCGATGGCTTCGACGTGCGCTACTGGACCATCCCCCAGCTCCGGCGCCTGTTCGCCGTGGTGGGCCCGGCGACCGTGGAGGTCGACTGCTACTTCGGGATCGGATTGCAGGCGGCCGACACGGCCCTCATGACGCCCCTGCTGAAGATCGTCGTCGGGACATCGGAAGCGCTGCGCGCGGCAAGCCGGTGGTTCCCTCCGCTTCGGTACGTCGCGGACAGCGTCTACCTGCGCGCGCGCAGGATCTGACGATGGAGTCCGTTTGCACCCGCGGAATCCACAGGGACGGACGGGACAAAGGTACGTGCCGCAATGGGGATGGGCCGACACGCGAAAGTAACTGATTTGCGGTACTTGACTCGGCCAGCAACTGGCCTAGACTGCCAACGAGGCCTAGTCAGCCTTCACTCCCCTCCCTTTGAGGGCCTCTTCGGAGGCCCTCTTTTTTTTCTGACGAGATAAGCTGAGCCATGCTCGTCGTGGTCGCGTTCCTTGCCATGATTCTGGCCGGCGCCGAAGTGGCGCGCACGCCGGCGCTCCCGATCGGCAGCCTCCTGATGCCGACGCTCTGGGCGCCCGCGGGGGCCTTCCTCGCGGCCGTCTTTCTGACCACCGGCCGCCGGAGGGTCGCCGCGCTGGCCGGCGGCGCCCTCTCCATCACGGCGTTGCTGGCCTGGCGGCTCGACTGGCCCGTCGCGGCGGCGGCGGGCGTCGGTCTGATCCAGGCTGCGGAGGTCGGCGCCGCCACGTGGTTCGTGCAGCGCCTGACTGGAAGGGAGTTCTCGCTGCACGCCACGCGAGACACCGCGATCTTCATCTGCGGCGTCGTCGCGGCCTCTCTGCTGGGCGCGCTTGCCGTCGGCCTCTGGCTTGGCGTCGTCGCGCCCGAGACGCCGATCCGCGA
>CAYNUO010000157.1:0-3998 GCA_964400405.1 uncultured Bifidobacteriaceae bacterium
CGGCCTTGGCGGTGATCGCGTAGGTGCCGGCGGCGACGCCGGTCCAGTCGAATTGATATGGACTCGTGGTGTCGGTCTGGATCAGGACGCCGTTGGCGTAGAACTCCACACGGTTGATCCCTACCCCAGAGGCCGAGGCATTCGCCTTCACGGCGAAGGTCGCGGGTGCGAGGTAGAGGTTGCCGTTGGTGGGCGCGGTCAGGCTGACCGTGGGCGCGGCAACGGAGGCGAAGCTCAGTGAGAGCGCGACTGCGGCGAGGAGCGTTCTCATTGGAACACCATGACCGGGATGTCGCCCAGGTAGATCAGCTCGCGCTTGTAGGCGCCGCCTCCCGGGTCGCTTTCGGCGATGAGCTTGCCGCGTGTGTCGTAAAGGAAGACGCGGTCGTCGGTCGAATTAGTCTTGCGGATGCGCTGGCCGAGGGCGTTGACCTGGTAGTTCGTCGTGCCGGCAGCGCTCGTCGCCTGCTTCATCCGGCCGCGCGTGTCGTAGACGTAGCTGTTGAGGCCGTCGCTGACGGTGGAGCCGTTGAGATCGAAGTTGAAGGTCCTCGCCGGACCGCTCGCCGGCGTCAGGGTCGCGAGGCGGTTGCTGGTCGGGCTGTAGGTGTAGGTCTCGGTCGCCGAGCCCGCGGTCTTGGAGACGCGGTTGCCGACGGCGTCGTACAGGTAAGCGAAAGGCGTCGAGGGAAGCGTGGCCTGGGTCAGCCGGTCGAGCGCGTCGTAGCCGTAGTTGTTGCTGTTGGCCGGATTACCGAGGTCGCTGATGAAGGCGATCCGGCTCGCGGCGTCGTAGCCGATGGCGAATTGCGAGGTGCCCAACGTGTACGACGCGATGCGGCCGTCCTGATCGTAGCTGCGGCTGTAGGTCTGGCCGTTGCCTTTGGTGAAACTCTTTACGCCGCCGAAGGGATGGTACGTAACGTTCTGCACCACGATCTGGCTCTGGCTGCCCTTGGCCGTAGTCACTTGATTCACACGGCCCAGGGCGTCGAAGCCGTAGGTGACAGTGCGGCCGGAGGGATAGGTCATGCCGGACAGCCTTCCGGCCGCGTCATATTGGTAAGAAAGAATGTAGGAGACGCCGTTGACCGTGCGGGTCTCCGACGCGACGCGTCCATGCAGCTCGTAGCCATAGGCGATGACGCTCGTCACCTGGTCGGCCGGGTTCCTCTCGGTGATGCTGCTGAGGCGCCCGAATCCGAACGCGCCCTGGTCGTAGGCGTAGACCTGCTTCGAGCCGTCGTGGAAGGTGATGAGCGTGACGCGGTTCAGCGCGTCGTAGGCGTACGTCGTGATCTGGCCCTTGGCGTCCGTCTGCGTGAGCAGGTTGCCGGCCGCGTCGTACGTATTAGTCGTCGTACCGGTATCGGGCGACGCCTGCTGCGAAAGATTGCCGAGGCCGTCCACCATGTAGCCTGTGACGAGGGTCCTCGGATCGGTGACCTGGGTAAGCGCGTCGAGCCCGTTGTAGGCGTACTGAGTCACGCCGCTCGCCGGGTCGGTGACCTGCTTCAGCCGGTTGAGCGGATCGTATTGATTCGCGGTGATGTGGTTGAGCGGGTCCTTCACCGAGGTGACGTTGCCCTGGTTGTCGTACGTATATTCGGTGGTCTGGCCGAGGGCGCCGATTTCCCGGAACAGCCGGTTGATGCTCGAGTACACGCGGCTTCGCGTCTGCGCTAGCGCGTTGCCCGGATCCCGGACTTCCTCGTTCGTGCGATTACCCGCAAGGTCCAGCGTGTAGGTGATGCGGTTGCCCAGGTTGTCCTCCATCCCGATCAGCCGATGCGCCGCGTCGTAGCTGTAGGAGAGAAAGGAGGCGTCGGGCAGGGTGACCTTGGTCAGCTGCCCGACGTTGTCGTAGGTGTACGTCGTGCTCTCCCCGCCGACGGTGCGCGAGGTGAGGCGCAGACGAGGATCGTAGGTGAGCGTCGTGGTGAGGCCGTTCGGGTCTACGATCGTCAGCGGCTGCCCGTGCGCGTTGTAGGCCGTGATCGTCGTCGTATGGCCTTTCGCGTTCGCGATGGTCGCGATGTTGCCGCGCTTGCCCAGGTCCGGATCGTTGTCGGCGTAGTAGGTATATGTCGTCGTGTCGGCGACGTCGGTCCTGGGTCCGTCCATCGTGAGAACCTGGCCGTTATGGTTGTAGGTGTAGGTCCACGTGCGCGGCGCGCCGCTCACCGTCGCGCCAAGGCCGGCCGCGCCGTTCGTGTCGGTCGTGGCCTGAACGCTCCTGGAGCAAAGCACCCCGGGAACCAGGGTGATGCCGTCCGCCAGGAAACCGCAGCTCGCGCCGCCGTCGCCGTTGTACAGAGAAGTCGTGATGCGAAGCGGCTCCGCCACGCGCTTCACCAGCCGAAGCGTCGGATGCCATTCGGTGGTGATCGTGCGCGTCTGCGGCGTCGGGGCCCCGGTGGAGCTCAGACCTTCCGTACGCGAGGTCTCGAGATTCCGCGCGAGATCGTACGTATAGCTCGTGCGGTTGCCGTTCCAGTCGGTGGTCGAAGCGACGTTGCCGTTCGCGTCGTAGCTCTGGGAGGCCGGGCCGCAGCTCGGGCAGGGGTCTCCGCTGATGCTCGTCAGGCGATTGACGCCGAGGATCAGCTGATAGAAATACGTGCGCGTCGCGCTCTGGCTGGCGCTCACCGACGTGGTCACGTTGCGCACCGTGGAGCCGAAGTACGCCACGGAAACGCGGCCCGCACCGCCCGCGTGCTCGCTCAACGTCGCGGCCCCGGTGTAGCCGAAGGTCGCGAAGCGGGCACCGTTCTCGTCCGTGATGCCCGTCATCACGTTCACGCTCCCCTGATTGGCGCCGTTCTCGTAAAGGTAGGTGCGCCCCGTGGAGTTGGGATAGCCGACCCCGATCAGATTGGGAGCGCTGCCGAAAACGCCGAACGGCGAATATCCAAAGCCGTACTGCCCGCCCGCGGGATCACTCATGGCGGCCATGCGGCCCTTGGAGTCGTAGCCGAACGCGAGCTGGCGGCCGAAGGGATCGGTCACGCTCACGAGCTTGCCGTCCGGCAAACGCGCGAGCGTCTGGCTGAGGCCCATCCGGTTCGTGATCGAAAGCAGATAGCCCTGCGCGTCGTAGAGCTCGATCTCGTCCGCCTCGTTGGTCAGGCGCCACCCCGTGGCGGTCTGCTCGAGACGCTGATTGATGTCCGAGTCGCCGATGAACTCCGTGCCGCTGCGCATGAAATGGAAAATCCGGCCATCGGGCCGCTCGGCCGAGACCATGACCGTCGAGCCCCCCACGGGCCCGCCGAAGTTCAGGCGCCGGTAGTAGCTGTGCGACCAGTAAAGAGTGAGCCCGCTGCGATCGGAGATCGCCGCATTGCCCGTCTTGTCGCTGTTGAAGAACCGCTCGAATCGCAGGGGAAACGGACCGGTGCCGACATAGTCGGTCTCGCGCTGGAATTTGTTGCCGCTGCCCGGATTGATAGGATTGCCCACTTTGCAGGTCGGGCAATCCCCCATGTTCTTGTGAGGGTCGAAACCGGGTCTGGGGCAGTACGGCCCAAGCGCCGGGTCGTCGGTACGAGCCAGCGAATTGTCCGGACACAGCAGCGCGACGCTGGTTTCCCGGCAGCCGGCGCCGGTTACCGTGTTGACCGGCTCCCGCTCCGGGTGCCATCCCCCGCCGCCGGTGACCGGACCGCAGCTGAAGTTGTTCGGAATGACGTAGGGAGCGCAGTCCCTTACCACGCTCTGCCCCGGAGGACACGAGCCCCAGAACTGCTCGACTCTCTCCATGACGTTATCCATGCCGGCCTGGCAACTGCCGGTGTCGTACGCATCGATGGGTTCGTAGGGCCCGAACGTGCCGCCGCCGTTCCCGTCGGGGAAAAAGCACTGGGTCGTGTAGGCATGCGCCTGCCACCTCGGCGCTATCGGTTCGACGTAGGTCGCCTCCGCGAGCTGCGTGAGGAAAAGAAACGCGAGCACAATTCCGGAAAGCCTGCGTGCGGCGAGCTTGAACGACGTCTTGA
>CAYNUO010000158.1:0-3985 GCA_964400405.1 uncultured Bifidobacteriaceae bacterium
ATGACCCTTGGCGTTGTCGCGCGTACACCTGCGTCTGAAGCGCAGTCAGTCAGCAGTTTTGCCAAAGACGTGGACACCGCGATCAATCGCGGGCTCGACTACCTCGATCGTTTCGGCGCGTTCACGACGTATCCCGACGGTTCGGCATGGGTCGGTCCGGCTGCGGGTCTCGTTTCTCTCGCGCTTCTTGAAAAGCGTGTCGATGCGTCCGCGACCGCGGTCAGCCAGGGCTATGCCCGCGCGACGGCGGCGGACAAGCTGAAGATCGATCGGCTCGTCCGCGCGATGGTCCTCACGCAGAACCATCCGTTCGAGGCATACCAGAACGGTTCGGAACTGATGGGCCTTGCCCTGTATGTGCGGACCGGCGGCCTGCAGTCGATAGCGCTCGACGCGGGCACGGCGGCGCTCGGCGCTCTCGATCGCGCGGTTGATGAGTCTCTCGACCCGATCGATTTCTCCTTCAATCCGCCTCGTCTCGTCGCGACCGGAGAGAACTGGACGGGTTACTGGACGTACGGTGCGGCGGGCGGCTACGACGCCTCGGGTACGCAGTTTGTCATCGCCGGTCTGTCGGCGGCGCGCGGCGCCTACATGCAGGCCGATCGTGGCGGCCGCCTCGCGAAGATCAATCAGGCGCTGGCGTTCACCCGTGAGGTCTACGCGCCGACGGTGGACCCGATCAACGACCATGGCCTCGCCGGCCAGGCGTGTGCGCCCGGCGGCATCCTGAGCCTGTCGGAGCGTGGCAAGGGCTACGGCCTCCCCTGGGTCATCTGCGACCCGGGGCCGATCCTGCAGGGTGTCTCGAATTCATCGCAGCAGACGGCATCCGGGCTCTGGATTCAGCTCGTCGGCGGGTCGAACCTGAACTCCACCGGCATTCAGGCGTACCTCGAGTGGCTCCGCAACCGGTATCAGCACTCCTCACTGCAGGGGCAGGCTTTCTCGCCCGAGTCCTACGGTTACTACCTCTGGACCGCGACGAAGGCGTACACGTTCCTCGATCGCTCCGCCGCGACACCGGACCCCGGGAATCTGAGCACGGCAAGTCTGGGTGTGCTGACACCAGGCACTGGTTCAATCTGGGCGGGGGCGGAACTCCGGTACGACCCTGCGACGGCAGTCCGGCCCGCGACCTTCGGTCCGGGCGGCGCCGGCTACTACGATGATGCGCGCGAGCCGTCGCGCTGGTACTTCGACTTCGCCTACGACGTGATCTCGCGTCAGTGCTTCGGCGGGCAGCCGGCTGGCCTGACGGTTCCGCCGTCCAGCGCTGGCTCGGAAGGCATTCCCGCCAACCCGTGCCCCGCCGGTGGCAGCGACGGCTACTTCGTTCCCGTGAATGGCCGCTGGAATGGCTGGGAGAAGAACGTCGCCGAGCAGGTGTTCCACATCCTCGTGCTCCAGCGCGCGCTTGGCGGCAGCTGTCTCGACACCGACAACGACGGCCTCTGCGATACCGAAGACAACTGCGCGGCCGCGGTGAATGAGGACCAGGCTGACGGCGACGGCGACGGCCTCGGCGACGTGTGCGACAACTGTCAGTTCTACAACCCGGATCAGTTGGACGCCGACGGCAACAACATCGGCGATGTCTGCGCGACGCCGCCGACAGTCGACGCGAACGACGACAGCGGCACGGTGACCACGGCGGGCGGCGTGGCGGTTGCGACCGTCCTGACGAACGATGAACTGAACGACATCGCGGCGCTCCCCACGGCCGTGAACACCGCGTTCGTCTCGTCGACGCACCCGAACGTCGGCCTGTCTGGCAATAGCGTGATCGTCGCGGCGGACACGCCGGTTGGCGTCTATACGCTGATCTATCGCATCTGCGAGGTACTGAATCCGGAGAACTGCGACGGCGCCACGGTGACCGTGACGGTGACCGATGGGACGGGTGCGGCGATCGATGCAGTGAACGACGTCGCCGCTGTCGTCGATGGTTCCGCTGGCAGTGCAAACGTGCTCGACGTGCTCGCGGACAACGGCAATGGCCCGGATACGCTCGACGGCGTCCCCGGCAACGCCGGCACCGTGACCGTTGTCTCGTTCACGTCCGACCACGCCGGTGTGACCCTCGCCGGGTCGATCCTGCACGTTGCGCCAGGCACGCCCACGGGCACCTACAACCTGCATTACCGGCTCTGCGTGGCGATCGCGCTGACGCCCTGCGACGAAGCGGACGTCACCGTGCCGGTCGTAATGCCCGGCATCAACGCGATCGACGACGAGGGGGCTCCGGTGAGTGGCGTGACGGGCGGTGTCAGCTTCCCGAACGTCCTCATCAACGACACGCTCGGGCCGATTCCGGCGGCAACGATTCCCGGACAGATCGACATAGGCGAGCAGTCCTCGACGGACCCCGGTGTGTATCTCGACGGCTTCAGCGTCGTCGTCGCGCCCGGCACGCCACCCGGTGACCACATTCTCGAGTACGAGATCTGCGAGTCCATCAGCATGGGCGCGAACTGCGACACCGCCATCGTCACGGTGCCGGTCAAGCACGCGATCCTCGACGCCAACGACGACACCGGCGTGACGGTCAACGGCATGACCGGCGGCACGAGCTTCGCAAACATCCTGGGCAACGACACGGAGGACGGCCATCCCGCGACGGCGTCCAACCTCGACATCGTCCAGATCTCGACGACCAACACCGGCGTCTACCTCGATGGTGTGGACGTGAAGGTGACTCCCGGTACCCAGGCCGGGAGCTACGAACTGGTTTATGAAATCTGCATTTCCGTCAGCGGAGGCGGGAGTTGCGACGAAGCCACGGTGTTCGTCACCGTGTCGTGGGCGCCGATCGACGCCGTGAACGACGCGGGTGCGGCCGTCACCGGCGTCTCGGGTGGCGAGTCCCTCGCGAACGTGACGGTGAACGACACGCTGAGCGGAACCCCGGTCGATCTCTCGACCGTCGTCCTCAGCTACATCTCGGGGTCAGCTGGTCTTTCGCTGAACACCGCGACGGGCGCGGTGCTGGTTGCGCCGGGCACGCCGGTGTCGCCGGTGGGTGCGCCCTACACGCTGACGTACCGGCTCTGCGAGCGCCTCAATCCCGGCAATTGCGACACGGCCGTCGTCACCGTTCCGGTCATCGCCGCGCCCATCATCGCGGTTGACGACACCGGCGACCCGGTGAACGGCGCCGCCGGCGGGCGCTCCCTGCTCTCCGTCCTGCCGAACGACACACTGAACGGCTCGCCCGTGGCTCTCGGAGCCGTCACGCTGACCTACATCGGCGGCACCCCGGGCGTGACGCTCAACGTGACGGACGCGTCCGTCTGGGTGACCGCCGGCACGGCGGCGAATCCCTCAGCGACGTTGACGTACCGCATTTGCGAACGGGCCAATCCGACCAACTGCGACGACGCCGTCGTGACCGTCCCGATCGGTGCCGCGCCGATCCTTGCGTGGGACGACGCGTCGGGAGGCGTGAACGGTACGGTCGGTGGTCTGGCACTTGCGAACGTGCTTGTAAACGACCTGCTGAACGGCGCGGAGGCGACTCTCGCGCGTGTGACCCTCACGTATCTGAGCGGCTCCGCGGGCCTCGTGCTGAATCCGAACGGCTCGGTGTCCGTGACGGCCGGTACGCCGGCAAATCCCGGCGCAGCGCTGACCTACCGGATCTGCGAAATGCTCAACCCGCTCAACTGCGATGACGCAGTGGTGACGGTGCCGATCGTCGCGCCCCCGATCGACGCGGTGGATGACAACGGTGCGTCGGTCAACGGCGCAACGGGCGGGGTCAGCTTCGCCAGCGTGCTCGCCGGCGACACGCTCGGTCTCGCTCCGGTTGTTCCGGTTGAGGTCATTGCCACGTTCGTCAGCAGTGAGCATCCGAACATCGGGCTGACGGGCACGAGCGTGACCGTTGCGGCCGGCACGCCCGCGGGCATCTACCGTCTGCGCTATCGGCTGTGCCAGGTGCTGAACCCGGGGAACTGCGACGAAGCGATTGTGCGCGTCGAGG
>CAYNUO010000159.1:0-2096 GCA_964400405.1 uncultured Bifidobacteriaceae bacterium
GCGTCGCCCATGAGCTGAACAACCCGCTCGCCACGATCCTGAGCTGGGCCGAGCGCCTCTCCGAGCGGGAGCTCGATCCGGCGCTCAAACGCGGCGTGGACGTCGTGCTGGGCGAAGCCGAACGGGCCGCGCGCATCGTCCGCAACCTGCTGACGTTCGCGCGGAAGCGGCAGTCCACCCGTGCGCTCGTCGACGTGAACGATGTCGTGGCGGAGACGCTCGCGCTGCGCGGCCCGGATCTCGCGGCCCACGACATCACGGTGCGTACCGAGCTGACGCCCGACCTGCCCGGCGTCTTCGGGGACAGCTATCAGATTCAGCAGGTGCTGCTGAACCTCGTCATCAACGCGGACCAGGCCATGCGCACCGCGCACGGCCGCGGCACGCTGACGGTGCGGACCGCCACGGTCGGCGGGGACACCGTGCGCATCGCCATCGAAGACGATGGCCCGGGCATTTCGCCCGAGGCACGCGCACGCATCTTCGACCCCTTCTTCACGACGAAGCCCGTCGGCGAAGGCACCGGTCTCGGCCTCTCGGTGGCCTACGCGATCGTGCAGGAGCACGGCGGGAAGATCGTGGCGGGCGTGGGTGCCAGCGGCGGCGCGCTGTTCAGCGTGGATCTGCCCGTCAGCCGCACTCAGGCCGAGGCCGCGCGGAGCCGCGTGCGGACGGCGCCGTCGATGGAGGCCGTGAAGGGCGCGAGCGTGCTGCTGGTGGAGGACGAACGGGCGCTGGCGTTCGCCGTCGCCGAGGGCTTGCGCGACGCCGGACTCGTCGTGACCTACGCGGCCGACGGCGCCGAGGCGCTCGCCCACCTGACCGGCCAGCGGTTCGACGTCGTCGTGTGCGACCTGAAGATGCCGAAGGTCGACGGCATCCAGGTGCACGCGCACCTGATGCGCCAGGCCTCGCCGCCGCCCGTGATCTTCGTCACCGGCGACAGCGCCGACCCCGAGGCCGAGCGCTTCCTCGCCGAGCCCGGCCGGCGCTGGCTGGCCAAGCCCTTCCGCCTGAACGACCTGCTCACCGCGATCCGCGACACGCTGACCGCGGCCTGATCGGGCCGGTCGAAATCAGCGTCGCGGACTTCTAGCGCGCCATCGCGAGGGGCGTGCGGCTGCGCGGAGCTGCCTTCGCGCGAGTCGCCGTCTTGCGTCCAGGCGCGTGCGCGAGTGCCGCCGCTCGAACGGGCGCTGCGTACTGCACCACCACGCCGGGCCGCGTGACGCCGTTGTTCGAGCGTCCACCGGACTCCGTCCAGTTGCGGTTGTTCAGCGACGCCTTCACCATCGTCGGACGCGGCGCGAACGCCAGGATCGCCGTCTGCGCCTGCGCGGGCGTCATGGCCGCGGCGAGCGCGGCGCGCAGCTTGCGGATCGCGCGGGCGTGGAGCTGCGACACGCGCGATTCGTTGACGCCGATCTCGGCGCCGATCTCCTTCATCGTCGCTTCGTTGAAGTAGTAGCGGCCGATGACCGTCTGCTCACGCGACGGCAGCGTCGCGATCGCCGCGCGCACGCGCTCACGCGTCTCTTCCTTCTCGTAGGCGCTGTCCGGCTGCTCCGGCTCGGAGGGCATCAGCACCGCGGGCATGGATGCGTCGTCCATGTTCTCGCCGGTATTCAGCGACGACGTCGCCTCGATGGTGTTGATGCGGACGATCGTGCGGCCCAGCTTCTTCTCATCCGAGCCGACGCGGGCGGCCAGGTCGGCGAGCGACGGCTCGCATCCCAGTTCGCGGCGCAGCGCTTCGCGCGCGGCTTCCAGCTCGCGGCGCTGGCGGCGGACGCCCCGCGGCCACGCATCCTTGCGGAGGGCGTCGATCATCGCACCGCGCACGCGGCGCTCGGCGAAGGTCTCGAACTTGATGCCGCGCTTCTCGTCGAAGCGCTCGGCTGCGTCAATCAGCCCGATGACGCCGTCCTGCACCAGGTCGCCCAGGTCGATCGAGTGGGGCATCGTGGCGGCCACGCGGCGGGCGAGCTGTTCCACGAAGGGCAGGCTGGCAACTACACGGGGGTTGGCTTTACGGGTCTGCGGACGCATCGTCAGGTTCCTCCGGGGCCTTGTAAGGGCAACCGTGGTACCAGCCG
>CAYNUO010000159.1:2196-3930 GCA_964400405.1 uncultured Bifidobacteriaceae bacterium
GAGGCGCGCTGGCGCTCGGGCTCGGAGCCCGCCTTGACCTCCAGCAGCTCCGCGTGCGCGAGGATGATCCCCAGCTGGTTGTTCAGCTGATGGAACAGCGGGCGCAGCTCGGCCCCGGAGAGTCCCTCAGCCGCCGGCGGCACCGGGACCGCGGCCTGGGCCGCGACCTGGCGGCTCACGCCTGACTGCCGGACGGGCTCGCCTGAACCGCGTGCGCGGCCTCCATCGGGTCCCGCCACAGCGAATCCGCGAAGATGCGGATGGCGCCGCCGGCCGTGCGGACGTACTGCACCTTGCCGGCCGCAATCCAGTTGTAGATGGTCCGCCGGCTCACACCGACGACTTCGCACGCCTTCATGATCGACAGGGTCTGCCGGTCCATACGCTTCATCCTCTATGCGGCAAGTCCCGCCGCACTGGATGTGTCGGCACGTGCACACGGCTTCAGTAGGGGATGGCGGCGTCCGGCCAGATTTCTGCGGGTTTCAGCGTGATTTGACGCAGGGGACAGTAACCGTCAAAGTGTTGGCGCTTCCGCAGGAGCCCCCCGTTGAGCACGCCGACCGCCCACATCCTGTTCGTCGACGACGAACCCGCCCTCCGCGAGCTGACCGCCGAGCGGCTGGCGGAGCACGACTTCGAGGTCGTCCAGGCCGAGAACGGCGAGCGGGCGCTGCAGCTCCTCGACGAGTTTGCGTTCGACGTCGTCATCACCGACCTGCGCATGCCCGGCGTGGACGGGCTCGCCGTGCTCGATGCCGCCGTGGAGCGCTACCCCGGCATCATCGTGATCGTCATCACCGGCTACGGCACCGTGAAGGACGCCGTCGGCGCGATCAAGCGGGGCGCCACGGACTTCATCGCCAAGCCGTTCCAGTTCGAAGAGCTGAAGCACGTGCTCAGGAAAGCGCTGGAGCAGCGGCGTCTCGCGCAGGAGAACGCGTACCTGCGCGCGCAGCTCGAACAGCGCTACGGCGTCGGCGGCATCCTCGGCAAGAGCCGGCCCATGCAGGCACTCTTCCAGTTGCTCGATACGGTGGCGCCCTCCAGCAGCACCGTGCTCGTGAACGGCGAGACCGGCACGGGCAAAGAGGTCGTGGCCCGCGCGATCCATCAGATGAGCCCGCGGCGCGCGCAGCGCTTCGTCGCCATCAACTGCAGCGCCATTCCCGAGACCCTCCTCGAAGCGGAACTCTTCGGCCACGCGCGCGGCGCGTTCACCGGCGCCGTCGGCATGCGGCAGGGCAGGCTCGAGCAGGCGCACAAGGGCACGCTCTTCCTCGACGAGATCGGCACGATGAGTCCCGCCATTCAGGCGAAGCTGCTGCGCGCGCTGCAGGAGCGCGAGTTCGAGCGGCTCGGCGACAACCAGACGATCAAGGTGGACGTGCGCGTGATCGCCGCCACCAACTCGGATCTCGCCGCCATGGTGAAGGCCGGGACGTTCCGCGAGGATCTCTATTACCGGTTGAACGTGATCACCATCGCGCTGCCGCCGCTGCGCGATCGGCGCGACGACATTCCGCTCCTCGTGCAGCACTTCACGACCAAGTTCACGGCAGAGCGGCCGGGGAGTGAGCCCGTGCTGTTCTCACAGGGCGCCATGCGGCAGTTGATGGCCTACTCCTGGCCCGGCAATGTGCGTCAGCTCGAGAACGCCGTGGAGCGCGCCGTGGCGCTCTCCGGTGGCCGCGCGCTGCTCGACGTGGCAGACCTGCCGCCGGAAGTGCAGGT
>CAYNUO010000160.1:0-3863 GCA_964400405.1 uncultured Bifidobacteriaceae bacterium
CATCAAGTGCGGTGCACCGGCGACCGCCAACGCCTGGTTCGCCAAGTCCTACTAGCTGTTCGAGTTACACCGCCGGGCCTCCCCTGAGGTCCGGCGACTTCCGCCCCGCCCGTTCGCCGCCGTCTTCCAGGCTGGCCGGCTTCCCGACAGGTTTTACCCCCGCGACCCCGGGGCGTTACACGTGGGTTACACCCCGCTTATAGCCTCGACGTGCGTGTTCAGACCGTCGCTGTTCCGGGTATCTCCGGGTGCCGGTCGAGCAACGCGGAGGAGTCATTCACTCATGAAGCAGCTTGTGCAGTGGGGACGGCGCGTGGCCCTGGTGGCCCTGTTCGTCTCGTTCAGCGTGTCAGCCTACGCCCAGACCGATGGCCGGTTTGCCGGCACCGTCATCGACCCGAGCGGCGCGGTCGTGCCCAACGCCGTCGTCACCGCCAAGAACGAGAAGACCGGCGAGGTCCGCACCGTCATCGCGGGTGCGGACGGCCGCTACACCATCGTGAACCTCAAGCCGTCGAGCTACACGCTCCGCGCGGAAGTGAAGGGGTTCGCGCCGCTCGAATTCACGCAGCTGCCGCTGGTCGTGGGCCAGGAGTTCAACCTCGACCTCACGCTGGCCGCCGCCGGCGTGACCGAAACCGTGATGGTCAGCGCGCAGGCCACGGCGGTTGACCTGAGCTCGGCCCGCATGGGCGTCAACGTCAGCGAGCGCGAGGTCCAGAATCTGCCGGTCAACGGCCGTCAGATGTCGCAGCTCATGCTGCAGGCGCCGGGCTCGCAGAATGCGGGCACGGGCACGTGGAACGACGTCCGCTTCTCCGGGCAGGCCAATCAGCAGAACGTGATCAAGTTCGACGGCGTCGAGGGCTCGGCGATCATCGATGCTTCGCCGGGCAACATCGCCGGCCAGATCGCGTCGCCGTTCAAGCTGCAGGCGAGCCTCGAGAACGTGCAGGAGTTCCGCGTCGAGTCCAACAACTATCCGGCGGAGTTCGGCACGGGCACGGGCGGCCAGGTGAACGTCGTCACCAAGTCCGGTTCGAACAGCTTCCGGGGATCAGTGTTCGAGTACTACCGGAACGACCGCTTCGACTCGAAGAACTACTTCGACGACCTCCGGAACGCGGATGGCAGCATCCAGAGCGCCGGCGACAAGTCACCGCTGCGCCAACACCAGTTCGGCGGCTCGATCGGCGGACCCCTCCTCAAGAACCGCGCGTTCTTCTTTGGCAGCTATGAGGGCTACCGCCTCGATGCCGGGGTCAACTTCGTCGAAGCCGCCCCGAGCGCGGCAGCCTGGTCCCGCGCGGTGCCGGCCGTGGCCACGCTCCGGCCGGCGTTCACGGCCGCCGGCGCCCGCGCGCTGACAGGTGCGTCGACGAATGCCGACTTCGACATCTATCAGCTGCAGTCGCTCGAGACGGTACGCGAGGATTCGTTCAGCGCGCGCCTGGACATGCACCTCAGCAGCGTCTGGTCCGCCTACGGCCGCTTCTTCTACGACCGCGGCACGCAGCAGCGCCCGGAGGGCATCAACGGCCGCGTCGTGAACGTCCAGAACAATCCGTCCAATTTCGTCTTCAACCTGCAGGGGGCGTTCGGCTCCGGCGTGCTGAACGAGACGAAGGTGGGCTACAACGCGCCGTTTGCGGACGTGAGGGGCGTGGCTCCGACTGTCGCGGGCGTTGACCTGAGCAAGATCACGCTGAACCTGAGCGGCTCGATCGCCAACACGGGCATTGCCGGCCAGAGCGCGTCCTCGGGCATCACGGTGCCGGGCGGTCTGGTGCGCGCCAACAGCGCCACCAACGGCAGTCACACGTTCTACGACCCGTTCTCGCTCGCCATCTCGGATACGGTGTCGATCGTGAAGTCGCGGCACTACCTGAAGCTTGGCGGTGACGTGCGGCTGGTGCGAATGGCCTTCGACCAGCAGGGCGGCACGACCTACACCTTCCCGAACCTGGCGGCGTTCCTGACCAACACGCCGTCGGCGATTCAGTACCTCGGCGACATCAGCGCGGCCAGCGTCTTCAACAACGGGGCGACGGGTAACCGGCACACGCAGCAGGACTACTACACCGTGTTCGGCCAGGACGAATGGCGTCTCGCCCACAACCTGACGGTGAACGCCGGGCTCCGTTACGAGTACTACACGCCGATCAAGGAGAGGGACGACCTGATCGTCAAGCTGAACCTGGCGACCGGCCAGATCGACCCGAACACGACGCCGATTCTCGTTGCGAAGAAGGACAGCGTGCAGCCGCGTCTTGCGCTGACGTGGGCGCCGGGCCGGACGGTGTTCCGGTCGGGTTTCGGGATGTTCGTGGGGCCCGGCCAGGGAGAAGACCAGATCCAGCCGATCGAGAGCGACCGCGTCAGCACGACGATCAGCTCCGGCTCGGCGCTGGCGTTCCCGCTGAATCAGGAAGTGGCGGTCGCCAACTTCACGGCGAATCCCAACAACCGCAACTACCAGCCGCGCGCGTATGCGCCGGAATACAACATCCCCGAGCGCGTCTACCAGTACACGGGCTCGGTCCAGCAGGAGCTCGGCGGGTCGTTCAGCACCACGGTCGCCTTCGTGGGCGCCGAAGGGCGGAACCTCTTCCTGCGGAGCGTCGCGAACAACATCACGCAGGTCGTGACGAACCCGAACCCGGCGAACGCCGCGCTCGTCGTGCGTGAGTGGTCCATCGTCACGAAGGACAGCAACGGCAACATCACCGGCGTCCAGAATCCACTCGCCGAAGTGGACTACAAGACCAGCGGTGGCCGCAGCAGCTACAAGGCGCTGATGCTCTCTCTGAACCGCCGCTCGTCGAAAGGCGTCGCGGCCAACGTGCAGTACACGCTGGGCCAGAGCCGCGGCACGTCGGGCGGGTCGAACGAAGCCAATACCGCCGCCAACAACGCGCGCGCGCTGACCGACTTCGACTATGACGACGGCTACAACAACTTCGACGTGCGTCACACCTTCAACGCGAGCCTCGTCTACGACGTGCCGTTTTCACGGAAGGGCCTCGCCGGCGCTCTGTTTGGGGACTGGCAGGTCGGCGGCATCGTGAACGCCCGGAGCGGCCTGCCGCTTCCGGTCCAGATCGTTCGGCCCGACGTGCTCTACCAGGACTCCGCCTCGGGCTTCTACTACGCAAACCCGGCGGTTGGCCGCGTAGCCGTCATCAACACGCCGAGAGGCGGCGCCTCGCGCAACGTGCGCCGTCCGGATCTGGTGCCGGGCGTCGATCCCTACATCACCGACGGCGGCCTCCTTTATCTGAACCCGGCGGCGTTCGCCGCGCCGATGCCGGGGACCTTCGGCAACCTGGAGCGCAACGTGCTCCGCGGCCCGGGCTTTGCGCAGGTCGATCTCTTCTTCGCCAAGCGCGTGAGGGCGAGCCGGAACAGCCTGGAGTTCCGCGTGGAGGTGTTCAATCTTCTCGACGCGGTCAACTACGCCAATCCCGGAGTGACGTTGAACGCGGCGGTGCCGGCCAATCCGGGTGTCGCCAACACGCTGCAGCCCGGCCAGGCCTACACGGCTGCCGCCGCGGGGCCGACGTTCGGCCGCCTGACCAGCACGGTGGGCCGCACGGTGGGTCTCGGCACGCCGCGTCAGGTGCAGCTCGCGCTCCGCTACTCGTTCTAGGCGGCGCAATCGCCACGCAAGGCCGGGGCGGGTCCCTCACGGGGCCCGCCCCTTTTCATTGTCCGGCGTACGATGCAGGCGATGCCGTATCGAGTGGACGTGGGTGAGCCGCACGCTGCCGCGGCGGAGCGGCTGATTGACCTCGGCGCCCTCGACATCGAAGAGGGGCCGGAGGGCCTCGCCGCCCTGATTCCGGACGCGGTGGCCGCCGAAA
>CAYNUO010000161.1:0-3710 GCA_964400405.1 uncultured Bifidobacteriaceae bacterium
GGCGACGAGAAACACCGCCGCCAGGCGGACCCAGAGCGGCGCGATGCGCCAGAGCAGGGGGCGGTCTGAAATCGTCACAGCAGCCGGGCCTATTCTCCACCAAGCAGCCCAGCCGTTGGCGTACGGGATCGCGAGCGAGCCGGGCCCGCCCCGCACGGGCCGCGCGTCGCGCGGGTGCCGTGGAAAAAGCCAACGGCGCACGGGATTCTCCCCGTTCCCGTCCTACTGCCGACGGTGCGCCGACCGTGTGGTGGCGGTGCGGCCGTGGTACAGCAGATGCACTCCTCAATCGGGGAGACATTGGGGATGGTGACCACACGCACGGCCTTCCTGGCCGTTCGCATCGGGGGGATAGCGCTTCTTCTGGCCGCGTATGCGGCCACGGGCTCCGCGCAGTCCAAGGATCAGGTCGAGGCGGCGGCGCACTTCGAACGCGGCATGGTGCTCTTCACGCAGGGTGCGTACAAGGAGGCCGAGCAGGCGCTCCGCCAGGCCGAGAAGAAGGACAACAAGAACATCGAGTACCAGCTCGCCACCGCGGACGTCTACATCAAGCTGCACAAGCCGGACGACGCGCTCAAGCGCTACTCGAAGATCTACAAGGCCGACCCCACCCATCAGCGTTCCCTCGCCGGCATGGCGGCCGCGTACGAGGAGATGCAGAACTATCGGGAAGCCGTCCGCATGTGGATGCGGTACACGAAGATGCCGCTCGCGCCCGAGGAGATGACGGCGGCAACCGGGAGGCTGCGCGCCGCACAGGAACTGTTCGCCGCGCGGTACGAGATTGCCGAGAATCCCGCCGGCGGCGCCGCGAACCTTGCGACCGCCGAGCAGGAACGGGCGTGGGGCGTCGAGTTCGCGCGCGCGCTCGACGCCAGCGGCATCCAGCTCGTGCCGGACGCCAGCGTCACCGCCTACGTCAAGGATCTCGCGGCGTCCATCGCGCCATTCGCGAAGATGTTCCCGCGCGACTACCAGCTGTTCGTTCTCGACAGCCCGACGGTCAACGCGCAGACGACGCCCGGATTCATCTTCGTGTATCGGGGCCTGCTTGAGATCGTGACGTCGGAAGCGGAGCTGGTCGGTGTGCTCGCGCACGAGATGGCCCACACGATCGCGCACCACGGCGGGAAGGCGGTGACCAAGGCCGCGCAGGATCAGCAGACGGTCAATTCGCTGAAGAAGCAGCAGGGCGGTCTGGCGAAGCTGCTGGCGGGCGCGCTGGAGATGGGCAACCCCGTCAATCAGCTGTCGTTCAGCCGCGACCAGGAAGCCCAGGCGGACCGCCTCGGCATCCACATCGCGTACGACGCCGGGTACGACCCGAGGGCGCTCGCCGAGATGTTTCAGAAGTTCGAGTCGATGCAGCCGTCCTCGCGGAAGTCATGGGACCTGATGTCGCGCACCCATCCGTTCTCGCTCGACCGGCTGAACGCCGTGAACGATTACGTGCCGCTGCTGCCGGAGCGGCGCCTCAGGACGTCGTCGCCCGCCTTCGACGCGATGAAGGCCCGCCTCCGCGCGCTGCCGCCCCCGGCACCGCCCGTTCCCCGGCAGCCGCCTGACGCTCCGGCAGCGACGGGCGGGCAGGGCGTGATGCCGTACACCATCGACAACGCGCCGTTCGCCGGCGAGATTCCAGCCGAGTGGACGGCGCGAAAGACCGATGCCGGGACCATCGTGTTTGAAGGCCAGAAGGGGACAGAGGCCTACCAGGCGACGGTGGAACTGCAGATCGGTCCGCACGCCGACTTCCCCGGGAAGTCGCTCGACGACATGGCCGAGACCGTGTATCGCGCGCTCGGACGAAACACACGTGCGCAGATGAATCGGCCCGAGTCCCGCAGTGACGGCACTCGCAGGGGGATCGCCATCGAGGGAACGTATGCGGTCGAGAAGGGCACGGGGCTGGTGCCCGTGCGCCATGTCTCGGTCCTCATCGACTACCCGGACCACTTCGTCGTCCTGTCGTACTTCGCGCCGGAGAGCCTGTACGACAAGTACCTGCCGGTGTACCAGCTGATCGGCGACAGCTTCCGGTACACCGGGCGCAAGTGACGTCGTGCATGGCCGGGACGTTCGACAACGCAGATTGGAGGATGAGATGACCGGGCGGAGACGGTTGACAGTCACGGGCGCGGTCGTCGTGGCATGTCTGGTTGCGCTGCATGGGACGGCGCGGACGGCGATAGCGCAGCAGGGGTCGCTCTTCTCGTCGGGCGCCGGAGCGCAAGGCGCCGAACCGCTCGTTCTGGTGGTGCATGGGGTCGGCACCGACCTCTACGACCTGGCCTCGGGAGGGGAACCCCGCGCCGAGGGCTGGTCGAATTCGGTGGCGAAGGCCTATGGCACGTCGGTGACGGAAATCACCTTCCGGCCTCCGGGGCGAACGGCGGGGCAGTCGTTCGTGGACGCGCCGTACTCCGGCGTCGACTGGGCGCGCGACGTCCAGAGCCAGATTCAGGCCGCGGTGAAGGCCAATCCGGGCCGTCGCGTCGTCATCGTGTCCCACTCGTGGGGCACGGTCGTCACGAAGCTCGCGCTCGGCGGAGGGACGTTGAAGAACGGCGAGATACAGCCGATCCAGGGCGTCGCCGTCGACGACTGGATCACGATGGGGTCACCGATCGGCGATCACAAGCTCACGAGTCCCTATGGGGGCGGGATCAACTTCTGGGCGGATGGAAAGCCGGGCGCCGTGCGGAACTGGGTGAACTTCTTCGATCCGCTCGACGCCGTGTCGGTGGAATCGCAGAACCTGGAGGGTGCGGAGAACGTCGAGGTCACCAGCACGGGATTCGGCAGCTGGATTCCGGGGTGGCGCGCCTTCAAGGCCCATGAGGACATCTGGACCAACTCGAAGGTCGTCCAGCACGTGAAGCAGCGCATTGCCGACCTTGGCCGGGAGCGCGTGTCCCAGACGACGCGTCCGGCTGACACCGAGGTCCGGCGGCAGGGAACACTGTTCGGCTCGACGCCGCGGCCACCCGCTCCCCCCGCTCCCCCCGCGCCTGCACCCGTTGCCGGCGGCGCGCCGGACTACTCGCCGATCTGCCAGAGCGCGATGAAGGCCATCGAGCGGCACTTCGCCGCGTCCTACGGACCCGAGTTCGTCCGCATCGAGTGGGTCCGTCCGTTCACCTACGACAAGGGGGACTGTGTCGGCGGCTACAAGGTGTGGGCGATGCGGCTGTCCGACCGGCAGCAGTGGACGCCGCTCGAATGGAACGCGGACACGGGCACCGGTCGCGTGCCTGTGACGGGCCTCGTGCAGCAGTATGCGAAGGACAACCCTGACCTGCAGTGGACGCCGACGAGCGGCCGGACCGCGCCGGCCGCCGCGAGAGGCGTGCCGGACTACGCGCCCGTCTGCCAGAGTGCGATGACAGCGATCGAGCGCCACTTCGCGCGCTCGTATGGTCCGGAGTTCGTGCGTATCGAGTGGGTTCGTCCGTTCACCTACGACAAGGGGGACTGTGTCGGCGGCTACCGGGTGTGGGCCAAACGGCTGTCAGACCAGAAACAGTGGGCGCCGCTCGAGTGGAACGCTGACACGGGCACCGGCCGCGCGGCTGTCGCCAGCCTGACCCAGCAATACGGGAAGGACAACCCCGACCTGCAGTGGACGCCGACTGCGCGATAGCGGGATCGACCTCGCCAGGCGGACGTCGAAGACGTCAGCCGCGAGAACGAGTCCCGGTCGGGAC
>CAYNUO010000162.1:0-3575 GCA_964400405.1 uncultured Bifidobacteriaceae bacterium
CATAAGGGCGCATTCTACAGCGGCCGGAGCCCAGCCGCTATACTCAGCAAATGTCCCCCCGGAAGCGCCTGTTCGCCTACCTGACGCGCTACCGGCGGGCCTTCGCGGCCGGGATGGCCTGCGTGGTGCTGACGACGGCGCTTCAGCTGCTCAGCCCGTGGGTCCTGAAGTACGCGATCGACGACCTGACCGAGAGCGTGACCCTCGGCAAGCTGCGTGGATACGCGGGAATCCTGCTCGCGCTGGCCGCCGCGAGCGGCGTGTTCCGGTTCCTGATGCGCCGCGTGCTGATCGGGGCTTCCCGCGACCTCGAATACGACCTCCGGAACGACTTTTTCGCCCACCTCCAGCGCCTTTCGCTCGGCTACTTCCAGGCGAACCGCACCGGGGACCTGATGTCGCGCGCCACGAGCGACCTGAGCGCGGTACGGATGATGATCGGCCCGGCCGTCATGTACACGGCCACCACGGTGCTGACGTTCGTGGTGGCGATCGTGCTGATGCTGAAGATCAACGCCAGGCTGACGCTTCTGTCACTCCTGCCGCTGCCGCTGGTGTCGGTGGCCGTGCGGTACTTCGGCTCCCAGATTCACGCGCGCTTCGAGCGGATCCAGGCGCAGTTGTCGGACCTGAGCGCGGTCACCCAGGAGGCGCTGGCCGGCGTGCGGGTGCTGCGGGCGTACAGGCAGGAAGACCACGAAGTGGAGCGGTTCCGGCTGGCGAACGAGGAATACGTCGCCCGGAACCGGACGCTGATCCGTCTCCAGGGCATCTTCTATCCCAGCATCGAGCTGCTGATGGGCATCGGCGTGCTGCTGGTGCTCTGGCTCGGCAGCCGGGACGTCATGGCGGGCCGGATGTCGGTGGGCGACCTGGTGGCGTTCAACGCCTATCTGCTGATGCTGACGTGGCCGATGATGGCATTCGGCTACGTCACGAACCTGATTCAGCGCGGTCTGGCCTCGTGGGGCCGGATGCTGGAGATCTTCGACCAGGTGCCGGCGATTGCGGACGCCCCGACACCTGTCGCGGTGGACGCGATTCGCGGCGACGTGGAGTTCCGGCACCTGACCTTCCGGTATGGCGACCGCCTCGTGCTCGACGATGTGTCGGCGGTGCTGCCGGCCGGCTCGGTGACGGCCATCATCGGCGCCACGGGCTCCGGCAAGTCCACGCTGCTGAGCCTGCTGCCGCGCCTGCACGACGCGCCGGCCGGCACGGTCTTCGTCGACGGCATCGACGTGCGGCAGCTCCCGCTGAAGACGCTGCGGGGCGCCATCGGCTTCGTGCCGCAGGAGCCGTTCCTCTTCAGCGACACCCTGGCCGAGAACATCGCCTTCGGCGTGCCCGAAGGGGAGGCCACGCGCGAGCGCATCGAGGCGGCCGCGCACGTGGCCCGGCTGGACCACGACATCGCGGACTTCCCGAAGGGGTACGACACGTCGGTCGGCGAGCGCGGCATCACCCTGTCGGGCGGTCAGAAGCAGCGGACGGCGATCGCCAGGGCCCTGATGGTGGACCCGCGGATCCTGATTCTCGACGACGCCCTCTCGGCCGTCGACACCTACACCGAGGAGGAGATCCTCCGCCGGCTGCGCGTGGCGATGCAGGGACGCACGGCGATCCTCGTGTCGCACCGGGTCTCGACCGTGCGCGACGCCGACCAGATTCTCGTGCTCCACCAGGGCCGGATCGCCGAGCGTGGACGGCACGACGCGCTGGTCGCGCAGAACGGCCTCTACGCGGAGCTGCACCGCCGCCAGCTGCTGGAGGAGGAGCTCGCCGCGTCATGAGCGCGCAGGACGACGAGATCCTCGGCAAGGCCTATGACGCGCGGCTGATGCGCCGTCTGATGGCGTACCTGCGCCCGCACTGGCGGCAGGTCGTCATCGCGATCGTCGCCATCGCGGGCCACTCCACGCTGCAGCTGGCGCCGCCCTACGTCACCAAGATCCTGATCGACCGCTACATTCCCGCGCGCGACGCGGACGGCATCGGCCTGATGGCCGTGCTGCTGCTCGCCTCGCTGGTGCTGTCGTTCGCGTTCCAGTACGTGGAGACGTGGACGCTGCAGATGACGGGGCAGCGGATCATGTTCGACATCCGCATGCAGGTCTACCGTCACCTGCAGCGGCTCGACCTCCGCTTCTACGACCGCAACCCGGTCGGCCGGCTGATGACGCGCGTGACGACCGACGTCGACGCGCTGAACGACCTGTTCACGTCCGGCGTCGTCTCCATCTTCGGCGACATCTTCACGCTGGCCGGCATCATGGTCACGCTCGTCCTGATGGATCAGCGCCTGGCGCTGGTGGCGTTCTCGGTGCTGCCGCTCATCTGGCTCATCACGCAGTGGTTCCGGACGAACGTGCGCGAGTCGTACCGGACCGTGCGCACGTGGATCGCCCGGATCAACGCGTTCCTGCAGGAGCGGATCACCGGGATGGGCACGGTGCAGCTGTTCCGGCGCGAGGCGCGGGACTTTGCCCGCTTCGATCAGATCGACGCGACGCACCGCGACGCGAACATCGATTCGATCTTCTACTACGCGGTCTTCTACCCGGCGATCGAACTGGTCAGCGCGCTCGCGGCGGCGCTGATTCTCTGGTGGGGCGGCTGGTGGGTGCTGCGCGAGTCGCTGACGCTCGGGTCGCTCGTCGCGTTCCTGCAGTACTCGTCGCGGTTCTTCCGGCCGATCAGCGACATGTCGGAGAAGTTCAACACGCTGCAGGCGGCGATGGCGTCGTCGGAGCGGATCTTCGGCCTGCTCGACACGCCGGTCGAGATTGAGAGCCCGGTGCCGGCACGGCAGCACGAGGGGCCGGGCCGCATCGCGTTCGAGCACGTCACCTTCGCCTACGTGCCGGGTGAGCCGGTGCTGCGCGATGTCAGCTTCGTCGTCGAACCCGGCCAGCGGGTCGCGATCGTCGGCGCGACCGGATCCGGCAAGACCACCATCATCAACCTGCTGCTGCGCTTCTACGACGTGCAGGAGGGCCGCATCACCATCGACGGCGTCGACGTCCGGGAGTTCGCACTGGCGAGCCTGCGGGCGATCTTCGGGCTCGTGCTGCAGGACGTGCATCTGTTCTCGGGGGACGTGGCCTCGAACATCCGCCTCGGGCAGGCCTCGATCGACGACGCCGGCGTGCGGGCGGCGCTGGCTGCGGTGCACGCGGACCGGTTCGTGGATCGCCTTCCGGGCGGGCTCGGCGCGGCGGTCGCGGAGCGCGGGTCAACGTTGTCGGTGGGGCAGAAGCAGCTGCTCTCCTTCGCCAGGGCCCTCGCCTTCAACCCGCGCGTGCTGATCCTCGACGAGGCGACGTCCAGCGTCGACACCGAGACGGAGATGCTGATTCGCGACGCGCTGGCCGTGCTGATGCGCGGGCGGACGACGATGGCCATCGCGCACCGCCTGTCGACGATTCAGGACATGGACCGCATCCTGGTGCTGCACAAGGGGCAGCTCCGCGAGTCCGGCACGCACCAGGAACTGCTGGCGGTGCGTGGCATCTACCACCGGCTCTACCGGCTGCAGTTCAAGGGGTCCGAGCCGGTCGCCGCGGCCGGCTAGC
>CAYNUO010000163.1:0-3534 GCA_964400405.1 uncultured Bifidobacteriaceae bacterium
GGCGAGCCGTGCGTGGTGTTTTGTCGACACCTGCAGGCGACTTGGCCTGTACAGGAGCCGGGTGCTGGTCACACGCGCCCACGGAGCCAGCAGTGGCGACGAAACACCACGTGCGGCTCGCCGATCGGCGGCCGCTACGGCAGCGTGAGTGCGACGAACTCGCCGGGGACGCCGGGCGCGCCGACCGGGACGACCACGTACTGCTTGCCGCCCGCCATGTAGGTCATCGGCATGCCGCTCTGGTTCGCGGGCAGCTTCACCTCGCCGACGATGCGTCCCGTGCGCTTGTCGTAGGCGCGGAACATCGGGCCGCCGGAACCGGCCGGCACCGCATAGAGGCCGGACCCTTCGCCGGCCATCAGCAGCGTCTTCGTGACCAACATCCCCGCATGATCCCAGCGTCCCGTGTTCGGCAGCGTGACGCCCTTGAGCGCCGGGTGCTTCGTGATCCACTCCGGCGTCGTGCCGAGCGGCGTCATCCACGCGTGCTCGCCGGTGTTCAGGTCGATCGCCGTGATGCGGCCGTAGGGCGGCTTGATGAGCGGCAGGCCCTGGGGCCCGAGCACTGGCAGCGTCAGCGGCTGGTTGCTGGCGCCGTCGGCGTCCGGACGCAGCGTCAGCGTGGCCTGAGCCATCCGCCTCGGTGCGGGGGCCGGTGCAGCGCCAGGAGCGGACGGCGGTGCCGCCGGTGCCGAAGTAGGCACGGCCAGCGCAGGAGCCTGGCCGGCGTTGGCCGTCTCCTTCGAGACGGCGTACACGCGCGCCAGCGTGTGTGAGGTGACGTAGAGGATTCCGGTCTCGGGATCGGCCACGCCACCCTGCCAGTTCGCGCCGCCCGTCGAGTTCGGCAGGTGGAGCGTGCCCTTCTTCCCGTTCGCCCCCGCAAGGCTGGGCGGCGTGTAGATCGGCCCCACGGTGTAGTCGTCGAGCATCTTCAGTGCCTCGGCCTTGAGCGCCGGCGTGAAGTCGATCACGTCGTCCGGGCCGAGGCCCTGCCGGTCGAACGCCTCCGGCTTCGTGGGGAACGGCTGTGTCCTCGCGCTCTGCTCGCCCGGGACGGTCGACTGCGGCACTGGACGCTCGTCGATTGGCCAGACCGGGGCGCCGGTCACGCGGTCGAAGACGTACGCGAAGGCCTGTTTCGTGACCTGCGCGACAGCCTTGATGCGGCGACCGCCGACCGTGACGTCGAGCAGGATCGGCGGCGCCACCGTGTCGAAGTCCCAGATGTCGTGGTGCACGAGCTGGAAGTGCCACACGCGCCTGCCGGTGCGCGCGTCGAGGCAGACGAGACTGGTCGCGAACAGGTTGTCGCCGGGACGATGGCCGCCGTAGGTGTCGTTGGTCGCCGTCTCGACGGGCAGATAGACGTAGCCGAGGTCCTCGTCGGCGCTCATCGGCGTCCACACGCCGGCGTTGCCCGTGTAGGCGGCGGAGTCCTTCTGCCACGTCTCGTAGCCGAACTCGCCTGGCTGCGGAATGGTGTGGAAGATCCAGACGCGCTTGCCGGTGCGGACGTCGTAGCCGCGGACGTGCGCGGCCGGGTTCTCCCGTGTCGGCGCCGCCGAGGGCATGGCCGTGCCGACGACGGCAATGTTGCCGACGATCATCGGCGGGGATGTGGAGCCCATCAGGCCATCCTTCGGGCGGGGCTGGTCGAGACCATCGAGCAGGTCGACGACGCCCTTCGTGCCGAACGACGGGATCATCCGGCCCGTCTTCGCGTCGAGCGCAACCAGTTGATAGCCGGGCGTGATGTAGATCACGCGGTCGTCGCCGCGGCGGTCCGTCCACCAGGCCAGACCCCGGTGGTTCAGGCGCGGGGCGCGCCGGCCGCGGGCGCCCTCGTCAAGGCGGAACGTCCACCGCGTCTCGCCGGTGACGGCGTCGAAGGCGACGACCTGCCGGCTGAGGCCGACGGTCGTGTAGAGCACGCCGCCCACCATCAGCGGCGTCGCCTCGAGGTTGTACTCGGGCTTCGCGCCGAAGTTCTCGGTCCTGAAGCGCCAGGCGACCTTCAGCGACGAGAAGTTCTCCGCCGTGATGTCGTCGAGCGGCGCGTACTTCGTGCCGCCGGTGTCGCCGCCGAAGTGCCGCCACTCGCCGCGGGTCGTGCCCTGCTGTGCGGAGAGCGACGCCACGAGCGGAAGACCGGCCAGGACGAGTGCAAGGGCGAGGCGGCGGGAGCGCGATCGGAGCATGCGGCGCAAGGGTACTCCGGCCGTTCTATCCTTGGACCCATGTCTGCCCCAACGACCGAGGTCTGGCAGCGCGGCCCGGTGCCGGGCTACGACCCATTCCTCATGCCTGCCGTCCATGCGTTCCTCCAGGTCCAGGAGGATCTCCGCGCGCTGGCGCGTGACGTGCCGGACACCGCCGCCTGGGCGCGTCCGGGTGGCGCGGCGTCCATCGCGTTCCACGTCCGTCACATCGGCGGCGCGACAGCCCGGCTGTTGACCTACGCGCGCGACGAGAGCCTGACCGAGGCACAGCGCGCCGTGCTCAAAGCCGAGCAGGACGACAGCGAACCGCGTCCCGCGCTGACCGCGCTGGTCGAGGATGCCGTGGCGGCGCTCGACGCGGCGCTGGCGCAGCTCAGGGCCACGTCGCCGGAGAGGCTCCTGGAGCCACGGGCGATCGGCCGCGCGCAGCTGCCGACCACCGTACTCGGTCTCGTGTTTCACGCCGCCGAGCACGCCACGCGTCATGTGGGTCAGGCGATTACCACCGCACGTATCTTGAAGGGGTGAGCCACGTCGCTCACAGGGGAGGACGGAGTGAAGATCGCGATCAGTCTGGTGATTGGCCTGGGCATCGGCGCGGGGTGCCGGTGGTTCAACATTCCGGTCCCGGCTCCGCCGACGATCGTCGGCGTGATGCTGATCCTGTCGATCACGGCCGGCTACATCGCGGCCGACAAAGTGCTCGCCGGGCGACAGGCCAGCGCTGCCACGAGCTCGCAGCGCTGACCTGCCCGGGGTGTACGGTCAGCGGATGAAGGTGCCCGCGCCGAGCTCGGCGAAGGCCTGCCGCAGTTCTTCGGCGGTGTTCATCACGATCGGTCCCCGCCAGGCGACGGGCTCCTCGAGTGGCTGTCCCGAGACGAGCAGGAACCGGATGCCCTGATCGCCTGCCTGCACCAGCACTTCATCGCCGCGATCGAACAGCACCAGCGAGTGGTTGCTGACGTCCGTATCGCGGAGCACGACGTCCGACCCATCCGTCGCTTCGGTGAGCACCGCGTGCGGATCCGATGCGCCCCTGAACGTGCCAGAGCCCGCGAACACATACGCGAACGCGTGCCGCGTGATCTCGACCTTCAGCCGCTTCTGCTGACCGGGCGGCACGGAGATGTCGAGGTACCGCGGGTCGGCGGCCACGCCTTCCACCGGTCCCCTCTTCCCCCAGAAGTCCCCGACGACGATCCGCGCCGTCGTGCCGTCGTCGTCGGTCACGGTCGGGATGTCCGCCGCCTTCACGTCCTGGTAGCGCGGCGCGGTCATCTTCAGCGACCGCGGCAGGTTCGCCCACAGC
>CAYNUO010000164.1:0-3421 GCA_964400405.1 uncultured Bifidobacteriaceae bacterium
AGTGGTGATCTACGTGATGCTCTACCGGATCTACTGATTCGCGCCGGCCGGCCACATCGCCGGACTCCCCGCGGCAGTCACCGTCGTACATGCAAAGGGCGGCGTCCCCGCGGGAACGCCGCCCCTGTCGTCGGCCGCCTGCGCGCTAGAAGTCGAGCTGGACGGCGAACTTCAGCATACGGGCCGGCAAAATGCCCGTCGGCTGCAGCCACGTCGCACCGCCACCGGCCAGCGTGCCGTAGTTGTTGTTCCAGGCCGTGACGGTATTGCGGTTCGTCAGGTTGTAGAGGTCCACCATCGCCCGCAGCGTTCGCAACCCGCCGAGCTTGATGACGCGGGTCACGCGCATGTCGAGCTGGTTGATGCGGTCGCCGAACACCGAGTTCGGCTGGAGTAGCGCGATGCTGGCCGTGGCCGTGGCGCCGGCCGAGAGGTTACGTCCGAGCGTCGGAGAAATCTGAGCATTGTTCGCCACCGCGGTTGCCGACACCGGCAGCCCGGGCAGGCTCTGATACGTGGCCGACAGCGTGATGTCGTAGGGAAGCTTGTACGTGCCGAGCAACTTGATCTGGGAGAGATACGGCTGGTTCTGCCGGCAGTACGGGCCGCCGAGCGCGTTGGTCGCGCCGACCGTACCGGCCTCCGGCACCTTCGCGAAGATCTCGCAGTTGTCCGTCAGCGTCCGGCCGGTGCTGAAACCGCCCTGGAGCGTGGTGCCGTTCTTCAGCCGCGCGTTGATGGCCAGGTCGATGCCCTGCCACTGCTCGATCTGCTTGCCGTAGTCGTTGGCGAGCGTGCCGAGGTTCTGGAGCTGGCCGAGCCTGGACGGGTTCAGATCGCGGAAGCCACAGATCTGCTTGCCGCTCTGATCGCCCAGCCGGGCGTCGGTCGGTGCGGTGATGCAGAACGAGTCGTAGTCGGCGGCGGACACCCGGGTGTTGTCTGTCACGGTGAAGTTGCCGAAGTGGCGCCGGTAATACGCGAAGTTCGCGGACACCTGCGGGGCCAGCTCGTGCTGGATACCCGTCGAGAACTCCCAGTTGTAGGTGCGCACACCGGTCCCCTGCGTCCACTTCGGGTCGTAGGTCGTCGTCAGCACGAGCCGGCCGAAGTTCTGGTTCGGGCTCGGACCGAGCTCACCGTTGGCGGCGGGGTTGAGCGGGTCGCCCTGCGGGATGAAGTCGCCGTTGGCGTCATTGAACGTCCGCGTGAGCGTGCCGGCCGAGGCCGTCGTCGGGTCGACGACGCGCGTCAGGTCCATCGTCTCCTGCAGGACGTAGCGCGACATGCTGGCCTTGACGGCGGTTTTGCCGTTGCCGAACACGTCATAGGACGCGCCGAGGCGCGGCGAGAAGTCGTTCCACTTGAGGACGTCCGCGCCCGGGAACGAGCGCGCTGGCAGGAGATTCGTCGCCGTGATGTCGTAGTCCGGGTACCGCGTCTTGAGGCGGTCCCACCGGACGCCGAGGTTCAGCGTGAGCCGGTCGATGCGCCACTGGTCCTGGGCGAACGCGCTGGTCTTGTACGCGTAGTTGGTCAGCCGGTAGGGGGTCGGGAGGAAGACCACGGAGTTCGGTACGCCGCGCACCAGGTTGAGCTCATAGTCGGCCGGCGCCGTGTAGTACGGGCTCAGGAAGGCGTTCTGCTCCTGGAACCCAAACTTGAACGCGTGGGAGCCAGTGACGTAGGACACGGCGCCGCGGTAGACGTCGTTGCGCTGGTCCTCGTCGCGGTAGACCTGTGGACTGATGACGTTGCCGAACACGACGGCCCGGATCCGCTGGCCGGTCGTCGTCTCGGTGGCCGCCGGCCCGATCTGACCCGGGCGCGGGGTAATCGGGTGATACACGTCGGTCAGGGACACGCCGCCCTCGACGAGGAGGCGGTTGGTCATCGGCGCGGAATAGGTAACCTGGACGATGTTGCTGTGGAAGTTCTGGATGTAGTTCGCTTCCTCCGAGATGTTGCCGGCAATGGTGCGGTACTCCATCTTGTCGTTCCAGTCGAAGGTGGCGGCGATCTTCTGCTTGGGCGTCATCTGCCAGGTCGCCCGCGCGACGAAGTCCTTTGTGACCTGATCCTGGAACGGGCGCACCGAGAGGTCCGGCACGTAGGTGAAGCCGGTCCGGTTGAGGTTCGGCGCGCGCGTGGCCTGGTTCGTGTAGTTGGCAACGCGCCAGTCGCGGTAGGCCGTGAAGAACCAGAGCTTGTCCTTCGCGATCGGGCCGCCGAACGAGGGGTTGACGTCCTGGAGCTGCTTGATCGGCAGCGGCGAGGTCACGCCCCGGGCCTTCAGCTTGTCGTCGTAGTTGTTCGACTGCGTATGTTCGTTGGCGAAGTTGGCGAAGAAGCCGCCGCGGAACGTGTTGCCGCCCTGCCTGGGCAGCATGTTCGCCACGACGCCGCCCGTTTCCCATTCGGCCGAGTGGCCGCTGATTTCGAGGATGGTCTGCTCGATGGTCTGGTCGCCAAGCGAGGTGGCCGTGATGCTGCCGGCGAAGGCCTGCACCATCGCGACCGACATGCCGTCGAGCAGCGTCTGCTGGTCGTTGCGGCGGCCACCGTGGATCTGGAGGCCCTGGAAGCCCTCGCCCGAGGTGCCGCCCACGTCCTGCCCGGGCGTGGTGGCGCCGAGCACGGACATGCCGGGCACGAGCGCGGCCAGGTTGGAGATCGACTTGGCGGTCGGGATCGTGTCGATGATGTCGCGCGTCAGCACGCGCGCGTCGCGGACATTCTGCGTGTCGACGACCGGCGCCTGACCGGAGACCACGATCGTCTCCTCCATCGAGCCGACCTTCATCTCGCCGTTCACGGTGGCCGTGAAGCCGGCGTTGAGGTCGATGCCGTCCCGCTTCACCGTCGAGAAGCCGGCGAGCGTGAACGTCACACTGTAGGTGCCCGGACGAAGATCCGTGATCTTGTACTTGCCTGATCCGTCCGCCACGGCCGTGCGGACCTTCTCGATGAGAGCCGGGCTTGCGACTTCAATCGTCACGCCGGGCAGGACGGCGCCGGTGGTGTCCTTGACCTCGCCGGCGATGGAGCCCGAGGTCTGCGCGAGGGTTGACGCGGGCAGAACAAGCAGCATGAGTGCGAGCAGGCGAGCGACGAACGGATGGGTCATGACTCCTCCCTGACGGACTGGCAATCACCTGTTGGGTGACGAGCGCGGGGCGGACGTTAACACGGATTGACATGCCAGTTTCCAGGAAACGTCAGGTCCTGTGCTATAGAGACAACCTGTCATGAATACCCGCCTCATCCGTCGCCGGCCCGGGTCGTGTGCAGGCCTGCTGTGTGCCGCCCTGTTGGTTGCGCCGGCGGCTGTCCTGGCCCAGAGCGGCGCCGTCCGCGGAACGGTCATCGACGTGGACGGTCAGCCAATCAAGGGTGCGGTCGTCAGGGCGACCAATCTGAA
>CAYNUO010000165.1:0-3404 GCA_964400405.1 uncultured Bifidobacteriaceae bacterium
CGCTGACGTCACGTTCAGGACGGCTGGGTCGTCCTATGAGCTATGACAAGACTGCTCATGGTTCTGACGACTGTCCTTCTCGGCATCGGCCTTCAGGCGCCGTCCGCGCGCGCGCAGGCCGCAGCCACCGGTGGCGATCCCTACGTCGGCAACTGGACCCTGCACATGGTGGGTCAGATGCAGGGCCGGTTCGACGTGGACCTGAAGGTCACGAACGAGGGCGGAAAGCTGGTGGGCGAGCTGCTCAGCGGGGCGCTCGGCACGTCCAGATCCACCGGCTCCACGCTGAACAACAGGGCGCTCACGATGCAGTTCAGCTTCGAGACCCCGAACTTCGGGACGATGAACGGGACGCTGCTGCTGGAGCCCGATGGCGCGAAGTACAAGGCGACGGCGACCTTCACGGCCGTCGGATTCGAGATTCCCGGCGAAGCCGTGAAGCGGTAGCCTTTCCGCTGGCAGAGGAGACGTCATGACATCAGATCGACGGGCTTTCATCGAAACACTCGGGATCGCCGTGCTGACCGTGCAGTGCCTGCCGCTCATGGTGCACGCCGCGGAGGCGTCGCCGGCCTCAGGCACGGGCGCCGGTGACGACCTGGTCATCCGCTCAGGGCCGGGCCTGCTGGACCACATGCACGACCTGCTGGTTCCCTATGCGGTCCTGAACGCCCCGCCGCGTGACGGTGTGAAGCTGACCTCGACAAAGGCGCTGCTGCACCAGCACACGTTTCAGCTGACCCAGAGTGACTTGACGACCGTGAAGAACGGGGGCACGGTGACGCAGAAGGCGAGCAGTCACGTCTTCGTCATCGCGCTGTCCAACCGCTACCGCGCCGCTCAGACGGTATAGCCCGCGGCACCGGTGAGTGCGCGCCGGACCTAGTCGCCGGCGGGGGCCTGTGGAGGCTGGGCTGACGGCGGGTCGGGTTGCGCCGACGGCTGTGCCGGCTGGGCGTCCGGCGCGATCACCTCGACGGGTATGTCAGGCGGCTTGCTGGCCCGGTCGAAGTCGCGCCGGCGGAACAGCCGATCGATGAGGCCCGGCGTGCTGGCCTTTGGATTCCAGCCCAGCCGTACGACCGTCACGATCGCGTTCTTGCGGCCGAAGTTGATCGCGTCCTCGCAGTCGCTGAAGTAGAGGTCGAGGTCGCGTCCCTGAATCTCGGGGCCCGTGTCCATGATCGTGTAGACGCCGCTGTACTTGGCGTCGGGCACGGTGACGCTCACTACACTGCCCACCGGCAGCAGCGACGGGTCCGCGGCGGCGATGCCCGTGCGGACGTTCACGCCCGAGGCGGTCCGGGTCCCCGTGCAGTAGCCGGTCGCGACGAACTGGAGTTTCGACCCGGCCATCGGGCCGGAGGTCGTGGGATCGTGCACGGCCGTCTCGCGCGCGTTGCGCGAGTCGTGGATGGATGCCTGATAGATGACGACGAAGGCCGCAATGGCGCCCAGCGTTACCAGGATCTTCCGCCGGAGGGACGTGGCGAGAATCGGCATGTCTTGATGGCACCGCACCTGGCGGTGCCGGTCTGTCACCGGAAGTGCTCGAACCCGTCCGGAAGCGGCCGTTCGCTGCCGTCAACCAGCACGGCCTGACGGCGATCCCGGATCACGGTGCCGATACGCGTCATCGACAGGTCGCCAAGTGCCCGCCGGACGCCCCGGAGGCGGCCTCTCGCCGACGGCCGCACCGTGAAGAGCAACTCGTAGTCGTCACCGCCGGACAGCGCCATCTGCAACGCCAGGGCCCGCGGGTCGCTGCCGCCTTGCGTGCACCAGTCGGCGGCGCCGCTGTCGACTGGCACAAGGCTACTGTCGATCAGCATGCCGACGCCAGAGGCCGCGCAGATTTGTTTTACGCCGTCCGCGAGGCCATCCGACAGATCCATGCAGGCGGTTGCAGCCTTGTAACGGCCCAGCAACAACCCGGCGCGGATGCGCGGTTCCGGCCGCCGATAGCGCCGTTCGGCCTCGCCGTCGGCCGCCGGATTCGACTGGAGCGAGGCCAGCCCCGCCCGTCCACCGCCGAGCGCCCCGGTGACGTAGACCTCGTCGCCCGGGCGGGCGCCACCCCGCGTCAGCACACGGCGCGGCGGCACGCTGCCGATGGCCGTGACGTGCACGATGAGCGGCCCGTGACCAGGCACCAGCGCGCCGTTCGCGCCCGGAGCCGCCGACCGCGTGATGTTGCCGCCGACGACGACGATGCGATGCGTCGCGGCCGCCGCGAGGAGGCCATCGACGAGGGCGTCCAGGTCGGCCACGCGGTAGGCGTCGGGCAGCACGAGGGACAGCAGCGCCGACCGAGGGCGCGCGCCCATCGCGGCGAGGTCGCTCAGGTTCACCGCGAGGGCTTTGTGCCCGACGTCGCCTGGCGTGCAGAGGCGCGGATCGAAGTGCACGCCTTCGACGAGCGTGTCGGTGGTCAGCACCTCGTGCTCGCGCGGCACCGGGACGGTGACGGCGGCGTCGTCGCCGGCCGGAACGGTGAGCCAGTCCGGGCGCCCGAGTTTCTCGACGATGCGGCGGATGAGCGCATGCTCGCCTGCCGTGGCAACGGTCTGGTCGTCGGGAGGAGCGATTGTCATGGGGAACAGACGGGCGGGCGTAATGTCCCGCTTTGCCGTGTGGGGAGGTCGAGTGAACCTCTGGGTAGAGGTGGAGCCGCTGTTGTTAGTCGCGCTTCAGGCTTCCTCGATGCAGAGGCATGCACAACACGCGACCTCGCGACTCGCTTGGTTAAAACATCGGCTCAGACGAGCCTCCGAAAACCATCACGAGCAAAGCAGGAACCCCCCGAGCTTAGACCGCGCCCGGGCGGGAATCAAGGTGCTCCGGCTGTCCTCGCGTGAGGCAGATGCGCCAGCGCGTCGTCCACGATGCGCTCGAGGCGCAGCGCGCGTTCCTGCAGGGTGTCGTCCGCCGTGGATCGCTGTTGCTGCAACCGGAACAGCTCGTCGGTGATGTTCAGCGCAACGAGCATGGCCTGCGAGAGCAGGTCACGCTCCGGCGCCGCGTCGCTCGCGACCCGGAGCTTGCGTTCGACGTACGCGGCCAGTTCGGCCACGTAGGCGGTGTCGAGCGTGCTCCGGATGGGATAACGCTGCCCGGCGATCTCGACGGTGACGACCCGGGGTTCGGGCATCGGCCTCTGTGCTACAGCGCGATCTGGTCGAGCTGCTGCAGCATGTCGCTGACGCGCCCGCGGATGACGTCGCGCTCCTCGCGGAGCGTGGTGATTTCGGTCGAGGCCTGCCGCGCATCGGCCAGCTGGGTCTGGAGGCTGGCGACTTCCTGCGTCAGCCGCGCGTTCTCGTCGTCGGCCCTGGCCTGGTCGGCGCGCAGCCGAGCCACCATGGTGACCAGCAGGGTCACCTTCTCTTCGAGGCGATCAATCG
>CAYNUO010000166.1:0-3388 GCA_964400405.1 uncultured Bifidobacteriaceae bacterium
AATCGTGGCTGGTCCGGTGGTCGCCGTGCTCGGCCCGACCGCGTGCGGAAAGAGCGCGCTGGGCATCGCGCTGGCCCGGCGGCTCGGCGGCGAGATCATCAACTGCGACTCGACGGCGGTCTATCGCGGGTTCGACATCGGCACCGACAAGGTCATGGACGAGGAGCGGCAGGGTGTGCCGCATCACCTGATCGACGTGGTCGACCCGGTCGACGTCTACACGGCGGCCCGGTTCGCGTCCGACGCCGCGGCGCTCATTGCAGCGATCCACGCGCGGGGGCGGCTGCCGATCCTGGTCGGCGGGACGGGGTTCTACTACCGCGCTTTGACACGGGGCCTCTTTCCGGGGCCTGCCGCGGACGAGGGCCTTCGTGCCCGGCTGGACCGCGTCGCGGACCGCCGCGGCGTCGAAGCGCTGCACCGCTGGCTGGCCCGGGTGGACCCGGAGTCGGCCGCCCGGATTCTGCTGCGTGACCGCCGGCGCCTCGTCCGGGCGCTCGAGGTGTACCTGCTGACAGGACGTCCCCTGTCGGCGCACTTTGCTGATACGGTGTCGCCCATTCCGGACTGCACGGTCACCGCGTTCGCCGTCCGGCTGCCGGCGCCGCTGGCGCTGGGCCGGATCGAACGCCGCGTCGAGGCACAGTTCACGCGCGGCATCGTGCAGGAGGTCGAAGGCCTGCTGGCGGCCGGCGTGCCGCCGGGCGCGCGGCCGTTCGGTGGCCTCGTCTACCGGCAGGTCATGGAGATGCGCGCGGGCCTTCGTGACGAGGCGGCGACGCGGGCGCTCATCGTGAAAGAGAACCGGTCGTACGCGCGTCGTCAGTTGATCTGGTTCCGCAAAGAGCCTAATCTGATCTGGCTGGACGGTCCGGGTGAGTCGGACGAAGCGCTATCCGCCGCGATGACCGAGCTTCGGGCACGCGGCATTCCTCAAGAAGGGCAGTCTCACTGATGGCGCACGCCACCGACACGAAAGCCGCGGGACAGCCCAACATCCAGGATGTCTTCCTGAACTACGCGCGGCGCGAGCGCCTGCCCGTGGTGCTGCACCTGCTGGATGGCCGGTCGTTCGAAGCGCGGATCAAGAACTTCGATCGCTTCGCGATCATCGTCGAGACCAACGGCGCGGACCAGCTCATCTTCAAGCACGCGATCGCGACGATCGACTCGCAGCGCTCCGTCACGAACTACTTCTCGGCGCACCACGCCTAGCGGCTCTCCGGTGTTCGCGCGCGTCTTCCTCGTCGTGCTCGACAGCGTCGGCGCGGGTGAACTGCCCGATGCCGCCCTCTACGGCGACGAAGGCAGCGACACGCTCGGCAACATCGCACGCGAGGTGCCGCTGGCCCTGCCGCATCTCCGGTCGCTGGGGCTTGGTCGGGTCGCCGCCATCGGCGGCGTGCCCGGGACCCCGCGCGGCGCCTGCGGCCGCATGGCGGAGCGCTCGCCCGGCAAGGACTCCGTGACCGGCCATTGGGAAATGATGGGCATCGTGCTCGACCGCCCGTTCCCGACCTTTCCGCACGGTTTTTCCGCGGACATCATCGCCGAGTTCGAACGGCGGATCGGCCGCGGCACCATCGGCAACGTGGTGGCCTCGGGCACCGCGATCATCGACGCGCTCGGGGCCGAGCACATCCGGACCGGCCGGCCCATCGTCTACACGTCGGCCGACAGCGTGTTCCAGATCGCCGCCCACGAGAACGTGATTCCGATCGAAGAGCAGTACCGGATCTGCGAAATCGCGTTCGAGCTGGTGGGGAAGGGGCTGGGCGTCGGGCGCGTGATCGCCCGTCCCTTCGTCGGGGAGCCGGGCGCCTTCGTCCGGACGGCCAACCGGCACGATTACGCACTCAAACCGTTCGGTGACACCGTGCTGGACCGTCTGACGGCGTCCGGCGTGCCGGTGCTCGCCGTCGGCAAGATCTCGGACCTGTTCGCGGGCCGCGGCATCCCGGCGGCGCTGCACCAGGCCAACGATGCCGAGGGCATGGCGCACCTGTCCCACGCGTTGGACACGGTCGACCGGGGCCTGGTCTTCGCGAACCTGGTCGATTTCGACACGCAGTACGGTCACCGCAACGACACGCCGGGCTACGCCGCCAACCTCGAGCGTTTCGACGCGTGGCTCGGCCCGGCGCTGGAGAGGCTCCGCGCCGACGACCTGCTGGTCATCACGGCCGACCACGGCAACGACCCCACGACGCCGAGCACGGACCACTCGCGGGAGTACGTGCCCGTGCTGGCGGTGGGGCCGCGCGTGCCGGGCGGCGTCGACCTCGGCACGCGGACGACCTTCGCCGACCTCGGCCAGACCGTGGCCGAGAATTTTGCCGTCGGGCCGATGGCCCACGGCGTGAGCTTTCTGGAGAGGTTAGTTGCCCACCATTCGTGAAGCGCTCGAAGCGCGTGAGCGCGAAGTCCTTGCACCGCAGGCCGCGAAGAGCGCCGAGTCCCGCGGGCGGGTCCACCCCGAGCCGGAAGACGACGTCCGCCCCGCGTTCCAGCACGACCGCGACCGCATCATCCACTGCAAGGCGTTCCGGCGTCTCAAGCACAAGACGCAGGTCTTCTTCGCGCCGGCCGGTGACCACTACCGCACGCGGCTGACGCACACGCTGGAGGTCTCGCAGATCGCCCGGACGATCGCCAAGGCGCTGTGGCTGCACGAGGAGCTGACGGAGGCCATCGCCCTCGGACACGACCTCGGCCACCCGCCGTTCGGGCACGCCGGCGAGCGGGTGCTGGGCGAGTTGATGCCCGGCGGTTTCAACCACTACGTGCAGAGCCTGCGCGTCGTGCAGAAGATCGAGAACGACGGCCGCGGGCTGAATCTCAGCTGGGAGGTGCTGGACGGCATCGCGCACCACTCGAAGGGCAAGGACGGGGCGCCGGTCGGCCTGCCGGCGTCGAAGCAGTCGAAGACGCTCGAAGGGCAGATCATGCGGTGCGCGGATCTGATCGCGTACGTGAACCACGACATCGAGGACGCCGTGCGCGCCGGCCTGCTGCACGAGGCGAACCTGCCGAAGGACGCCGTGCGCGTGCTGGGCAGTACCTCGTCGGCCCGCATCGGCCGGATGGTCCGGGATGTCGTCCACGAGACGCAGGCGGGTGGCATGACGGAGATCCGCATGAGTCCGGACGTGCTGAAGGCCACGCTCGACATGCGGCAGTTCCTCTTCGAGGCCGTGTACGAGAACGAGGAGGGCACGTCCGAGTTCAAGAAGGCCGCCGGAATCCTGGGCGGCCTGTGGGAGAAGGTCCAGGAGCGGCCGGAGGCCTTCCTCGAGCCCAGAGCCATCGAGGCCGACGGGCTGGATGTGGCGACCAAGGACTTCCTGGCCGGGATGACCGACCGGTACGCCGTGGGCCTCTTCGAGCG
>CAYNUO010000167.1:0-3364 GCA_964400405.1 uncultured Bifidobacteriaceae bacterium
GTGTTCACGTTGAACGCGAAGCCGTGGCTCGTGATCCAGCGCGAGATGCGGACGCCGATGGCGCCGATCTTCTCCCCGCGCACCCAGGTGCCCGAGCAGCCCTGAATGCGCCCGGCCTCGACGCCGTAGTCCGCACAGACGCGAATCATCACCTCTTCGAGGTCGCGCACGTACTTGTGGACGTCCTGCCGGTCGGGTTTGAGGTCGAGGATCGGGTAGCCCACGATCTGGCCGGGGCCGTGATAGGTCACGTCGCCCCCGCGCCCCGTCTCGTGCACGTCGATGCCGAGGCTGCCGAGGTGATCCGCCGACGCCACGATGTGCGAGCGCCCGCCGTCGCCGCGGTTGCCGACCGTGATGACAGCCGGATGCTGCAGCAGCAGCAGCGTGTCCGGGATACGGTTGTGCCGCCGTTCTTCGGCCAGCTCCCGCTGGAGCGCCAGCGCCTCCACGTAGGGAACAACGCCGAGCCGCCGAACCTCGAGTGGCCTCACGGAACTAGTCTAGCCTCGGGCGCGACAGTGGGCCGGACAAGCCGGGTGCGGGTGAGCGAATGCGCGTTTCGAGCGCGACTAAAAGAGATACAAGCCAGGTGTAGTTCTGATGCGCGCGGGGAGCGCTCGAAACGAGCATCGCCACCGGCGCCCGGACACTCCGGCCCGGGGAGCGTTCTACAGACTGGCCGCGTCGAACTGCTCGATCCCGTGCTTGATCTCGGCCATGAACGCATCGGCCACCGCGCCGTCCACGAGGCGGTGGTCGAAGCCGAGCGTCAGGTACGACATCGTGCGG
The DNA here is from genome assembly GCA_964400405.1 of uncultured Bifidobacteriaceae bacterium. GTDB lineage: Bacteria > Acidobacteriota > Vicinamibacteria > Vicinamibacterales > UBA2999 > CANKJK01. Next base: position 793 of record CAYNUO010000167.1, read on the forward strand.
ATCACCAGCTCATCCTTCACGACCACGGCGCGCTTCTCGACCGTGCCCATGCAGAGGATGCCGACCTGCGGCTGGTTGATGATCGGCAGGCCAAACTGCGCGCCGTACTGACCCGGATTCGTCAGCGTGAACGTGCCGCCGTTCACTTCCGTCGGCGCGAGCTTCTTCGTGCGGGCGCGGTTGGCCACGTCGGAGATCGCCGCGGCCAGTTCCTTGACCGACTTCTTCTCGGCGTTCGGAATCACGGGAACGATGAGGCCGTTGTCCAGCGCCACGGCCACGCCGAGATGCACGTCGCGACGGTAGACCACGTTGTTCGCGTCGAGAGAGGCGTTGAGCACCGGGTGATTCTTCAGCGCGTCGAGCACGGCCTTGGCGACGAAGGACATCAGCGTGAGCTTCACGCCGGCCTTCTCGTACTCCGCCTTCTTCTTCGCGCGCAGTTCGGATGCGTGCGTGAAGTCCACCTGGAACACGGTGTGCGCGTGCGCCGACGTGCGCCGGCTCAGGATCATGTGCTCCGCGATCTTCTTGCGCATCACGGAGAGCGACTCGACACGGTCGTCCGGCCCGATGTTCGCGATCGCGGGAACGGCCGGCACCGCGGGCGCCGAGGCCGTCGCCTTCGCACCGCCACCGGCCAGCGCCTTCAGGAAGTCGGCTTTCGTCACGCGGCCTTCGAGGCCGGAGCCCGCGATGCCGCTGATATCGAGCTGGTGCTCCTTCGCCAGGCGACGCACGAGCGGAGACGTCCGCCTGCGCTCACCGGTGGCAGCCGCGGCGCGCGGTGCGGCGGCAGCCGGCGCGGACGGCGCGGCCGCGGCCACGGGCGCAGCCGCGGCGGCGGGGATGTCGCCCGCGGATTCGCCTGCCTGACCGATCACCGCCACGACGCCGTTCACGGCCGCCATCTCGCCTTCCTTGACGTGGATGGCCAGCAGCACGCCGCCGGTCGGCGACGGGATCTCGGCGTCCACCTTGTCGGTAGAAATCTCGAACAGCGGTTCGTCGCGGTCGACGGTCTCGCCGACCTTCTTCAGCCAGCGGACGAGCGTCCCCTCGGCGATCGACTCCCCCATCTGGGGCATCAGGACTGGTGTGGGCATGAGCGGCCTGGCAGAAGAATGACTCGCGGCGGACGTTACGAGTGAATCGCGGCTCCGTGCGTTGCGTGCGCCGCCTCGCCCACGGCTTCCGAGAAGGTCGGGTGCGCGTGGATGGTCTTGATCAGCTCCTCGACCGTGCACTCGAGGCGCAGCGCGAGCACCGCCTCGGCCACCAGTTCCGTGGAGCGTGGACCGATCATGTGCACGCCGAGCACTTCGTCGTACTTCTTGTCGGCGACGATCTTCACGAAGCCTTCGGTCTCGTTGGCCATCTTCGCGCGGCCGAGCACACCGAACGGGAAGTTGCCCACGCGCACGTCGTAGCCCTTCGCCTTCGCCTGCGCCTCGGTCAGGCCGACGCTGCCGATCTCCGGATCGCAGTAGGTGCAACCGGGCACGTGGTCGTAGTTGATCGGCTGCACGTCCTTGCCGGCCAGACGCTCGGCCACGATGATGCCCTCGGCCGACGAGACATGCGCGAGCTGCTTGTGCGGTCCGTCGATGGTGATCACGTCGCCGATCGCGGAGATGTTCGGAACGTTCGTCCGGAACAGGTTGTCGACCTTGATGTAGCCGCGTTCCATCGTGATGCCGAGCTCTTCGGCGCCGAGACCCGTCGTGACCGGGCCGCGACCGGTGGCCACGAGCAGCAGTTCGACGGAGAGCTTCGTGACCTTGCCATCCGAGCCTTCCGCCTCGATGTCCACGCCGGTGGCCGTGGCCGTCGCCTTGGTCACCTTGGTGCCGACGAGCGACGTGATGCCCTGCTTCCTGAACGACTTCTGCAGCTCGGCCGACACCGCCTCGTCCTCGACCGGCACGAGCCGCGGCAGCAGCTCGATGATCGTGACCTCGGTGCCGAACCGGCGGTAGATCGACGCGAACTCCACGCCCACGGCGCCGCTGCCCATGATGGCCATGGACTTCGGCACAGCCTGCAGATGGATCGCTTCGTCGCTCGTGATGATGCGCTTGTGGTCGATCGTGATGCCGGGCACGCTGCGGGGCGACGAACCGGTGGCGATGATGATTTCCTTGGCCGTCAGCGTCTGCTTGTCGCCCTCGAACACCTCGACGCCGCCCTTGCCGGTCAGCTTCGCGGTGCCCTTGATCCAGTCGATCTTGTTCTTCTTGAACAGGAACTCGATGCCCTTCGTCAGGCCGGTGACGACCTTGTCCTTGCGGGTCTGCACCTTGGTCATGTCGATCGCGGGCGTGCCCGCGGGGATCGTGACGCCCCACGTGTCGGCTTCCTGAATGACCTTGAGCGCGTGTGCGTGCTCGAGCAGCGCCTTGGTCGGAATGCAGCCCCAGATCAGGCACGTGCCGCCGAGAGCCTTCTGCTTCTCGACGACGGCGACCTTCATGCCGAGCTGGGAGGCGCGGATCGCGGCGACATAGCCGCCGGTTCCGGCTCCGATCACAACCAGGTCATAGGCGTTCGGCACAAACACTCCTCATCGGAA
>CAYNUO010000168.1:0-3336 GCA_964400405.1 uncultured Bifidobacteriaceae bacterium
TGCCGCCGCCGCGTTCCTTCCAGCGCGCCGTGCTGAGCTTCATCTCCAGGATCCGCTCGTTGCCTTCGTGACAGGCGTACTCGAGGATCTGGTCGGTCACGAGGTCTCGATGCAGCGGCAGGGCCACGGTGATCGGGGCCGTGTAGATCTTCGGGTCGGTGGCGGTCGCCTGCCACTGGATCTCGCCGGCTGACGTGCGCCGGAACCGCTCGACCACGCGCAGCGCGTCGCTGGCGACGAAGCCGGCGTCGAGCGAACCGTCTCTGAAGTGCGTCGTCTCGACGACGAGCGTGTCGCCCTCCCATCGACCCCGTGGGTCGCCCATCCACGTGCGGATCGCGTCGTCGACGTGCGGCCGGCCGTCGAGCGGGATGGTGCGCGCGACGCGCACGTGCTCGTAGAGGATCGCCACCCAGCCGGGCGACTGGACGATCTCATAGTGCTGGTTGCTGAACGTGGGCAGCATGTTCAGGATGCCCCGGCTCATGCAGCGGGTGTAGAGCGGCGCGTCCTCGGGGCCCTCCATCCGGGCTTCGGCCGCCTTCAGGGCCGCGACGCGACGGGCGCCCTCTGGGGTCAGCGCCGGCAACCGGCCGTTCGGAGGGTCGACGATACGTGAGGCCTGGCGCGACGGCGGGCTGACCTCGCTGCGTCCGTTGGCCATGCGCTGGAAGGCCACCATGCGGTCCTGCCACTCGGCGTCATTGATGACGGTGCGTGTGCCGATGGAGACGGGGCGTTCAAGAGGGGTGAAGCTCTCCGAGATGTTCGTCCAGAAACCCTGGAGATCCGGGTCGCCCCACGCCGTGCGCGGAGCCTTCCAGGCCTTTGCCTGCGTCTGACCGGTGACTCTCGGGCCAAGCCAGCCGGCCGCGCAGCAGAGCGCGGCGCCGAGCACGACCGCGCGCATCCGGCGGGTCATTGCGCCGCCCCTTTCCGGAACCGGCCGTACATCAGCTCTTCGGCGAACTCCACGCACTTGAACTCCAGGAGCTGCGCGCCCGGCTCGCGGCGCCGGTAGAGCGGCATCGCGATCGTCCACGGCCGGGTGAAGGTCGCCGGATCCTCGATCGTGGCCTGATACCAGAGCGTGTTCGCGTCGAGCAGGCGATACCGCTCGACGACGCGCAGCGCGTCGCTGTGGTGGTTGCCGGCGCGGTCGAACCACGTCTGACCGTCGAGGCCGACGACATCCACGACCAGCGTGTCACCCTCCCACGTGCCGAAGGAAGTCCCCATCCACGACTCGGCGAACGCCTCGCGCGGCTTGTCCAGATGGATCGTCCGCACGGCGCTCGCATACTCGTAGGCGACCATGACGGTGGTGGTGCCCTGGACGATCTGGAACGGGTACGGCATGTACGTGGCGCGCGGCACGCCGGGGTAGAAGCACTTCGCTTCCGGGTCAGCGGTCCAGCGGTTCTCGTAGTTCGCGCGCCGCTTCGCCAGTGCCTCGGGACGATACGGAATCACACCGCCCTCGACGACGCTGCGGCCCGGCGGTGTGGCCATCAGCGCGCCGAAGGCCGGCACGCCGGGTCCGGCGGCGTGGCCTTCCAGGTTCCAGTGCGCGGTGTTCAGCGCCTGCCAGATCCCGCTGAGGTCCGGCCGCTTCACGGGCTGGCGCTGGGCGCCGCCTCCGACGACAAGCAGAACGCCCACGGCCGCGAGTACCCGCCATCTCATCGGCGGCGAGTGTCCCATCCGTCGCGCGGACGGGCAAGGCCCAAACTGTCGTGTTGCGGGATCAAAAAAAGAAGAGGGGACCGGGCTCCTGCCCGATCCCCTCTGGTCATGCGACGGCGGCCGTCGAGAAGCGCGCTCTGACCGAGCCGGAGAGTTAATCGAGCGACTCGAGCTTGACGATCCGCGCGTTGCGGACGTTCGCCATCCACACCGTCTTCTTGTCGGTCGGGTCGATGTTGGCCTGCTTGACGTCGAAGTCCTGCGTCGGCATCAGATAGCCGATGACTTCGTTCGTCTTCGGGTCCAGGCGGAACACGCGGTCGGCCGCGCCGGCGGGCGAGTACACCCGGCCCTTGGCGTCCGGCGTCGTGGACGTGTAGGGCCCCGACCACTTGATGCCGGTGGGCCACTCGGTGATCTTGAGCGTCTTGCCGTCGAGCATCGCGACGTTGTCCGCGGTGTATTCGGCGAACCAGAGGCGATCCTGGTCGTCCATCTGGCCGCGACGCGGCTCGGAGAATTTGGTCGGCGTCTTGATCCAGTTGACCTTCTTGGTCTTGGCTTCAATCTGAATCATGTAGCTGGCACCGAAGTCGGTGATGTACCAGTTGCCCTTCGAGTCCATCGCCGGCTCGTAGCCCATGTGCGTGCCGCCTGGGTCGTTCGGTGCCTTGGCGAAGTCGAACTTGTCGACCAGCTTCTTGGTCACGGGGTCGATCTTGAGGCCGCCGAGCACGAGGTGGCCGTCCTTCGCCTTGGCGATGAACTGGGAGTAGCGGGCCTCGCCGAGGTCGATGTGCTCGTATTTCTCGGTCTTCGGGTCGAACATGCCGATCATGCCGAACTCGCCCGGGATCTTGTCGTGCGTCACGGTGAACCACGGCCGGTCCATGTTGTCGAGCTCGACGTCGCTGCCGCCGCCGAGGCCGTGCTTGGTGGCCTTCGGGAGCGGCCACTCCTTGAAGGTGCCCGTCTTCGCATCCAGCCGGCCGACGAAGTAGTCGCTCTGGTCCGTGTACCAGACGTTGCCCTTCGAGTCGACGTCGCTGTCGTGCGGTACCGTGTCGCGCCGCGGCATGTCGTACTGCGTGATGATGACCCTGGTGGCCTTGCCCTTCGGGCGCGGCAGCATCTTGTAGCTTGTCGGCAGGGCCTTGCCGCCGCTCAGGTTGATCGTGGCGAGATAGGCCGCCAGATCCGTCTTCTTCACGCCGGGAGCGTAGCCCCACGCGGGCATCTTCTCGAACATGTCCGCGGCTTCCTTGTCGTGGAACTTCGCGCGGCCGCGGGCGGGGCGCTCGGTGCCGGCCATGGAGCCATCAGGGTAATAGCGGAACATGCGGTTGATCACCGGCAGGAACTGCTCGGCGGTGTGCTTCGACTTGACGACGCGCTCCAGCGAGTGGCAGTACGTGCAGCTCTCGATCTGGCGCTGCACCATCGACTTCTGCTCGTCGGTGCCCTGGATGCTCTCGAGCCACTCGGCGGAGGTGAGCTGCGTGCTGACGTCCTTGGCCTTGTCGAGGGTCAGGTCCAGCGTCGCCGTCTTGTCGGCCGCCACGTCCGCGGTGTTCGCGCTGGTCAGGTCGAAGCCGACGGCGCGGATCTTCACGGTGGCCTTGCCGGCGCCCTTGAGGTGCGTGCGCGGAA
>CAYNUO010000169.1:0-3319 GCA_964400405.1 uncultured Bifidobacteriaceae bacterium
CGTGATGCGGGTGCTCGTGATCGAGGATGAGCCGAAGGTCGCGGGCGCCATCCGCGAAGGCCTGCAGGCCGAGGGCTATGACGTCAGCGTCGAGGCCACGGGCGAGGGTGGGTTCTACCGCGCCGTCAACGAGAGCTTCGACCTGCTGCTCCTCGACCTCGGCCTGCCTGGCCGCGACGGGCTCGAAGTGCTCCGCACGCTGCGCCAACGCGGCCTGAGGACGCCCGTGCTGATTCTGACCGCCCGCGACGCGGCGGAAGACCGCGTGCTCGGTCTCGACAGCGGAGCGGACGACTATCTCGTCAAGCCGTTCGCGTTCACGGAACTGCTGGCGCGGATGCGCGCGGTGCTGCGCCGCGGTGCCGCGGATCCCCAGCGGCTGACGCTCGGCGATCTGGAACTGGACGTCGCGGAACGGACGGTGACGCGCAACGGAATCCCCCTCGATCTGACGCTCAGGGAATTCGAACTGCTCCGCTATCTGTTGAAGCGCCAGGGGCAGGTCGTCTCGCGGGACGCGCTCACGGCGGACGTCTGGCGGGAAACCTCCCGCAGCTCGACGCTGAGCAACGTCATCGACGTGCACATCGCGCGGTTGCGCCGGAAGCTCGACGTCGCGGAATCGCGGCCGCTCGTGCACACGATCCGGGGCGTCGGCTTTCTGCTGAGCGAGGAGGGTCCGTAAGTGCGTCCCTTCCCCGTCCGCATCCGCCTGACGCTCGCCCATGTAGCGGCGATGCTGCTCGTGCTCGGCGTCTACGCCGCCGCCGTGTTCGCGGTCGTGCAGCGGAACGCGTCCTCCGCGCTGGACGAGCGGCTGCGCGGCGACTTCCGCTGGGCCGCGGAGATGTGGGAGAAGCGGCCCGACGGCACGTTCACGTGGTTCGAGGGCGAGCTCGGCGACCCCGACGCGCCGTGGCTGCAGGTCTTCGCCCCCGACGGCCGGCTGCTGCACCGGACGACCAACGCCGACTGGAACCCGATCGGCGAGAGCCCCCGGCTCGCCGCGGCCGCCGACGGGCGCATCGTCGCCGTACCGGTGGACGACGCCAGATATCGCGTGCTCAGCGCGCCGTCCCGGCTCGGCACGGAGCCCGTCGTCATTCAGGTCGCCCGATCCGAGGCGACGATGCGCCAGGACCAGCGCAACCTCGCCCTGATCCTGATCCTCGGCCTGCCGCTCGCCGCGTGTGTGGCCGGGATCGGTGGCTACTGGCTGGCCCGGGGTGCGCTCAGCCCCGTGGACCGGATGGCCGCCCGCGCCCGCTCCATCTCGGCGCGCGACCTCCACGACCGGCTGCCCGTCGAGAACCCGCAGGACGAACTCGGCCGGCTGGCGTCCGTCATCAACGAGATGCTCGGACGGCTGGAATCGTCGTTCGGCCAGATGCGGCGGTTCACGTCGGACGTCTCGCACGAACTGCGGACGCCGCTGATGGCCATGCGCGCCGTCGGCGAGGTGGGGCTGCGTGAGCCGCGGGATGCGGCCGCGTATCGCGAGATCGTGGCCAGCATGCTCGAGGAAGGCGACCGGCTGACGTGCCTCGTCGACCGCCTGCTGGCCCTCTCCCGGGCGGAACGCGGCGCCACGGAACCCTCGCTGGAGATCGTCGACCTCGGCAGCCTCGCGTCAGACGTGACATCGCAGCTCGAGGTGCTGGCGGAAGAGAAGCGGCAGACGCTCGTCGTCGCGCAGCCGGTGCCGGCGCTCAGCGTGGCCGACCCCGTGCTGCTGCGGCAGGCCCTGACGAACCTCGTCGACAACGCGATCAAGTACAGCCCGGAGGGCTCACGCGTGCAGGTCCGGGTGTGGACCGGCGACGGCCGCTGCGGTCTCGACATCGAGGACGAAGGCCCCGGTATCGCGCCGGAGCGCCGTGCGCGGGTGTTCGACCGCTTCTATCGTGGCGTCGCGACCGCCGGTGATGGCTCCGGGCTCGGGCTCGGCATCGCCCGCTGGGCTGTGGACGCCATGGGCGGCCAGCTCACGCTCGAGGCCGCACCGGCACGCGGCAGCCTGTTCCGCATCACGCTGCGCGCGGCCGGGCCCGACCAGCGGCCCGCCGTGGCGTAGACCTGCCTACGGCAGCGCGTACGCGACCAGTTCGGAGTCCGGGCCGTTACCCGTCGCCAGCGCGATGTACTGCTTGCCCTTGTGGAGGTAGGTCATCGGACCAGCCGCACCGAGGTTGTCGGCCTTGAAGACGGCCAGCTGCCGGCCGGTCTTCTTGTCGTAGGCATAGAGGACGTTCCGCTTGAAGTCCGGCTCCGACCACTTCTCCCACGGCACCGGCTGCGGCAGGCCCGTCACGAAGGTGTAGGTGACGCCGACGAAGAGCAGCGTCTTCGTCACGAGCGGCGAGCCGCCGAGGATGGCGTCGCCGAGCGGCGGCACGTTCGGCAGGTTCTTCAGCGCGGGGTGATTGCGCGGCCCGTTCCCGATCGGAGTCACCCACCGCTTCTCCGCCTTGCCCAGGTCGAGCGCCGTCACGCGCGCGTACGGCGGCCGGAAGAGGGGCAGGTCGTCCACGTACAGCAGCGCGCCCAGATTGGCCGGCGGCGTCGGCCCCGCACCGTGCGCCGGTTCAGGTGGCGGCGCGGCCGGGGCGGGGGTGCCGGGCACGGCGGGCCGCTGCCGCAGAATCTGCGTCGTGGTGCGGGTCGGCGTGTACAGGATCCCGGTCTCGGGGTCGAACGCGCTGCCACCCCAGTTTGCGCCGCCGAGTGAGGTCGGAGACGCGAGGAGTCCACGGGCCGTCGCCGCCGTGTAGACCGGTCCCAGGTCGAGGAACTGGACGTTGTCGATCGCCTTCTTCTTGAGCTCCGGCGTGAAATCGAGCAACTGCTCGAAGCTCGACCCCTGGTGATCCATGCGCAGGCCCGCCGGCGGCATCGGCTGCGTCGGCGACACCTGGTCGCCGTTGGCCTGCTTCTGGGACGGAATGGGCGTCTCCGGAGTCGGGAACACCGGCGCGCCGGTCCGGCGGTCGAGCAGGTACACCATCGCGGTCTTGTTGATGCCGATCACCGCCTTGACCTTCCGGCCCTTCACCGTGATGTCCACCAGCGACGGCGGCATCGTGAGGTCGTAGTCCCAGATGTCATGGTGAATCACCTGGTAGTGCCAGACGCGCTTGCCGGTCTTCGCCTCGACGCAGACGATGCTGTCGGAGAACAGGTTGTCTCCGGGACGCAGCACGCCGTTGTAGTCGTTGCCGGGATTCGACGTCACGAAGTAGACGTAGTCCGTCTCAGGGTCCCAGGTCACGCCGGCCCAGGCATTCGCGGCGGCCATCGTGTCGGCCGAGTTGTTGCCCCA
>CAYNUO010000170.1:0-3304 GCA_964400405.1 uncultured Bifidobacteriaceae bacterium
GGTTACCAGCCGACGCTGGCCTCCGAAATGGGCCAGATGCAGGAGCGCATCACGTCGACGAAGAAGGGTTCGATCACGTCCGTGCAGGCCATCTACGTGCCCGCCGACGACTACACCGACCCCGCGCCGGCAACGGCCTTCGCGCACCTCGACGCGACGACCAACCTCTCGCGTCAGATTGCCGAGCTCGGCATCTACCCGGCCGTCGACCCGCTGGCCTCGACCTCGCGCATTCTCGACCCGCGCGTCCTCGGCGACGAGCACTACAACGTCGCCAAGTCGGTCAAGCAGGTGCTGCAGCGCTACAAGGACCTGCAGGACATCATCGCGATTCTCGGTATCGACGAACTGTCCGAAGAGGACAAGCTCACCGTGACCCGCGCGCGCAAGCTGCAGAAGTTCCTGTCGCAGCCGTTCTTCGTCGGCGAGCAGTTCACCGGCCTCAAGGGCAAGTACGTTTCGGTGGCCGACACGATCCGTGGCTTCAAGGAAGTCGTCGAAGGCAAGCACGACGACCTGCCGGAACAGGCGTTCTACATGGTCGGCACCATCGAAGAGGCCATTGAGAAGGCCAAGGGCATGAAGGGATGAGCAAGCTGACGCTCGAGATCGTGACGCCCGACCGGGCGCTCGTTCGTGAGAGCGTCGATGAGGTGCAGGTGCCGGCGGCGGACGGGTACATGGGCATCCTGCCCGGGCACACCCCGCTGCTCGCCACCCTCCAGGTCGGCCAGCTCTCGTACCGCATCGGGCAGCAGACGACCGTGCTGCACGTCGCGTTCGGCTTCGTCGAGGTACTGCCGGACCGCGTGACCGTGCTCGCCCAGATCGCCGAGCGGGCTGAGGACATCGACATCGAGCGCGCCGAGTCCGCCAAACGGCGGGCCGAGGAGCGTCTCGCGCAGGCCTCCCAGGGCCAGGGGATCGACTTCGAGCGGGCCCGGGTCGCGATGATGAAGTCGCTGATCCGCCTGCAGGTGGCAAGCCGGCTCAAGTCCCGCATGTAATGACGGCCTGGGCCTGACCTTCGTCGGCTCAGTGTTTCTCTAGTGCGGCGCCCAAGGTGTTCAGCAACCTCAAACAGCTGTTCCGCTACAGAGCCCTGATCCAGGGGCTCGCGGCCCGCGAGCTGACCGCCCGCTACCGGGGATCTGCCCTCGGGTTCCTGTGGTCCTTCGTCAATCCGCTGCTCCTGCTCCTCATCTACACCTTCGTGTTCACCGTGGTCATGCCGGGCACGCGGCCGGAGGCCTACGAGCCGTATGCGCTCTTCATGTTCTGCGGGATCCTGCCGTGGACGTGGTTCTCGACGTCGCTGCTGGAGTCGTCGAACTCACTCATCGCGGGTGGGAACCTGATCCGCAAGGTGCTGTTTCCCGCCGAAGTGCTGCCCATCACGACCGTGCTGGCGAACCTCGCGCACTTCTGCCTCGGGCTGCCGATCCTCGCCGCGTTCCTGCTCTACTACCGCGCCCCGTTCCTCACGCTGGACCTGCTGTGGCTGCCGGTCGTCATCCTCGTGCAGCTCGTGCTCTCGCTCGGCCTCGCGCTGATCTTCTCGGCGCTGACGGCCATCTTCCGTGACGTCCGCGACCTGCTGACGAACCTCGTGACCGTCTGGTTCTTCGCGACGCCGATCATCTACCCATACACCCAGGCGCCAGAGACGGTGCGGCCGTACCTGGCCGCGAACCCGTTCACGCACCTCGCCCGCTCATATCAGGACATCCTGTTCACGCCCGGGCCGTACACGGCGTGGCCGCACTTGCTGCTGCTTGGCGGCGCGTCGCTCATCGTGTTCTTCATCGGCTACGGTCTGTTTGACCGGTTGCGCGACGCCCTGCCGGAGTCCGTGTAGCCATGCACGCCATCGACGTCCGCGACGTCCGGAAGGTCTACCAGCGCTTCAGCCAGCGCCGGCAGTTCTCGACGCTGAAGAGCGCGTTTCTCGGCGGCGGCGCGGCGAAGGCCTTCCGCCCGGACGAGTCCCTCGAGGCGCTCAAGGGCGTCAGCTTCCAGGTCAACCGCGGGCGGTCCTTCGGCGTCATCGGCCGTAACGGCTCCGGCAAGAGCACGCTCTTGAAGCTGCTGGCCGGCATCGGCAAGCCGACGTCCGGGAGCATCGCCGTAGCCGGACGCGTGTCCGCGCTGATCGAACTGGGCGCCGGCTTCCACCCCGAGATTTCCGGGCGCGAGAACGTCTTCATCAACGGCCTCATGCTCGGGCTCTCGCGCAAGGAGATCGCCCGCCGCTTCGACGAGATCGTAGCCTTCGCCGAGCTCGAGGACTTCATCGACGCGCCTGTGAAGACCTACTCGTCCGGCATGTACATGCGGCTCGGCTTTGCCGTCGCCACACACGTCGACCCGGATGTGCTGCTCGTCGACGAAGTGCTCGCCGTGGGCGACGAGGCCTTCACGCACAAGTGCCTCGACACCTTCGCCGACTTCCGCCGCCGCGGCCGCACGGTGGTTCTGGTTACGCACTCGCTGGACCTCGTGGACCGCTTCTGCGACGAGGCGCTGTGGCTGGACCACGGCGTCGTGCGCGCGCAGGGCGACCCGCGCCGCATCGTCGACGAGTACCGGCTGGATGTGGCCCGCGCCGAGAACAAGCAGCTGACGGAAAGTAATCAGGAGGCGGCAGCGCGGGTCAGTGTGACCGCCGCACCCGCTACCGACGCCGCTGTGGCCGTGAGCGCCGCGGAGCCAGTAGGCCCTGAAGACATGTTCAAGGCCGACGAAGGCCGCTGGGGTTCTCGCGAAGCCGAGATCGCGTCAGTTGATCTCTTCGCCGCGGATGGCTCCGCCGCGACCGTCCACGAAGCCGGCGGCCGGATGACGATCCGCCTGACCGTTCGCGCCGCGAACCCCGTGGCTGACGCGGTCTTCGGCGTCGGGATCTTCAACGCCGAGGGCGTGTGCTGCTACGGCACCAACACGCTGATCGACGGACCCGGAGCGCAGACACTGAGCGGCACCGCCAGCGTGGCGTTCGAAATCGACCCGCTCGACCTCGTCGCGGGCAGCTACAAACTGGATGTCGCCGTCCACCGGCCGGACGGCGTCCCCTACGACTACCACCGACTGCTCTACAGCTTCCGCGTCAACTCGCCGACCGCCGAAGTGGGCATCAGCCGCCTCCGTCACACCTGGCATTTTGCCGGTGGCGTCACGACCGCGGCCGGCCGCACGTAGGTCCAGTCATGGCGGCGCATCCCTCGCTGGCGCTCAGCGCGCTGTTCAAGACCGCGATCACGCGTGCCGGCCTCGACCGGCTGACCGCTCGCACCGCGGGCCTCAC
>CAYNUO010000171.1:0-3229 GCA_964400405.1 uncultured Bifidobacteriaceae bacterium
CTCTTTCCGCTCGTGATGCCGGGTGTGCGCGAGCTGTGGTCGTACGGCGAGACGGGGTATCACTCACTCGCCACGGCCGTCGTCAAGGATCGCTATGCGCGCGAAGCGATGGCCAGCGCGTTCCGGATTCTTGGCGAGGGGCAGCTGTCGCTGCAGAAGTTCCTGCTGGTCACCGATCAGCCGGTGGACGTGCGAGACATCCGCGCGACGCTCGAGCACGTCCTGGCTCGGACGCATGTCGAGACGGACCTCTACGTCTTCGCAAACCTCTCGATGGACACGCTCGACTACACCGGCCCGGCCGTGAATCACGGCTCGAAGGGCGTATGGCTGGGTCTTGGCGACCCGGTGCGTGAACTGCCGCGTGAGTTCCGGAGCGCCAGTCTTCCGCAGGGGGTGCGCCAGGTACGCGTCTTCTGCGGCGGCTGTCTCGTCGTCGATGCGCCCGCCTATGCGGATGAGCCGGGCGCGGCCGCGCGGCTGGCGGCGGCGCCGGAGTTCAGCGGGTGGCCGCTCGTCGTCGTCACGGACGACGCGGTCCGGGCGTCGGCCAGCCCGATGAACTTCCTCTGGACGACCTTCACCCGCTTCGAGCCGGCGGCCGACATCCACGCGGCCGGCCATGTCGTGACCCGCAACCATCTGTCGTATCGCGGGCCGATCGCCATCGACGCCCGCATGAAACCGGGCTATCCGGCCGAGCTGACCTGCCGGGAGGACATCGCCGCCACGGTCTCGCGCCGGTGGGCGGAGTACTTCCCGTCCGGCCGGGTCGACATGGGCGATTCGGACCGCGCGCACCTCAGTTGATCAGGGATAATCGAACCGTGACCGACATCAAGGACAAGCTGGACGGGGACGAATCTGGTGTGGGCTCCGGCGGGGCCGACCCGAGCATGCTCGCTGGCGCCTACATCGCGAGCCGCGGCGCGGTCAGCGATGCGACGACACGTGGCATCCGGGTGGAGGTGAAGAGTTCCTACATCCCGGATCGCAGCTCGCCGGCCGAGAGCGAGTACTTCTTCGCCTACCGGGTGAAGATCTCGAACGGCGGCACGCTGACCGCCAAACTGGTCTCGCGCGAGTGGATCATCACCGACGCCGAGGGCGACGTGGAGCGCGTGAAGGGCCCGGGCGTGGTCGGCCAGCAGCCCGTCCTGCCGCCGGGTGGCGAGTTCGAATACACGAGTGCGTGCCCGCTCAAGACACCGGTGGGCTCGATGTACGGCTGCTATCAGATGGTGACGGACCAGGGTGAGCGCTTTGACGCCGTCATCGCGCCGTTCACGCTCGCCGCGCCCAACGCATTGAACTAGATCCGTCGACCGCCGGCGTCCGCCGGAACATCGGCGCCGCCGCGCTCGTCAGCGTTCACGATGGCTCCTCCACCGAAGAAGAAAGTCACCGCCTCCGCCGCCTGGCGAGAAGCCCGCGAGCTGATCTGGGCCCACCGCCGACGGCTCGGCATCGGCCTCGTGCTGATGCTGATCGACCGGCTGGCGGGCCTCGTCCTGCCGGCGACGTCGAAGTACCTGATTGACGATGTCGTGGGCAAGGGGCGCACCGAGCTGCTGATGCCGCTGGCGGTCGCGGCCGGCGCGGCGACCCTGCTCGGCGCGGGCACATCGTTCGCGCTGTCGCAACTGCTCGGCGTGGCCGCGCAGCGGGCCATCGCCGACATGCGCAAGAAGGTGCAGGCGCGCATCATGCAGCTGCCGGTGTCGTTTTTCGACGCCACGCAGACCGGCGTGCTGGTGTCGCGCATCATGACGGACGCGGAGGGCATCAGGAATCTGGTCGGTACCGGCCTGGTGCAGCTCGTCGGCGGATTCGTCACGGCCGCCATCGGCCTGGGCGTGCTGTTCTATCTGAGCTGGAAGCTGACCATCGTCACGATCGTCGTGCTCGGCGTGTTCGCGGCCGGCATGGCGTACGCGTTCGGCAGCCTGCGGCCGCTCTTCCGCGAGCGCGGCAAGATCAACGCCGAGGTGACCGGCCGGTTGACCGAGGCGCTGGGCGGCATCCGCGTCGTGAAGTCCTACACGGCCGAGAAACGCGAAGAGATCGTCTTCACGAAGGGCGCCCACCGGCTCTTTCGCAACGTCGCGAAGTCCATGACGGGCATCTCCGCCACGACGACCGGCGGCACGGTCGCCGTAGGTCTCATCGGCATGGTCATGCTCGTGATGGGCGGCCGGGAGATCATCGCCGGCAACATGACCCTCGGCGATCTGATGATGTACATCTTCTTCATCGGGATGGTCTCGGCGCCGCTCATCTCGATCGCCGCCATCGGCACGCAGATCACCGAAGCGTTCGCCGGACTCGACCGCATCCGCGAAGTCTTCAACATGACGACCGAAGGCGATCAGGACGCCACGCGCGCGCCGCTGGACCGCGTGCACGGCGACGTCCGGTTCGAGGACGTCTGGTTCGAGTACAACCCGGGGCAGCCCGTCCTGAAGGGTGTCAGCTTCGAGGCGAAGCCGGGCACCACCACGGCGCTCGTCGGGTCGAGCGGCTCCGGCAAGAGCACGCTCATCAGCCTCGTGATGGCGTTCAATCATCCGCTCAAGGGCCGGATCAGCGTCGACGGCCGCTCCATCGACGAGGTGCGTCTCATCGACTACCGGCGCCAGACGGCGTCGGTGCTGCAGGAGAACTTCCTGTTCGACGGGACGATTGCCGAGAACGTGCAGTATGCGCGGCCGGGCGCGACGCTGGACGACGTGCGCGAGGCGTGCCGGATCGCCCACTGCGACGAGTTCATCTCCCAGTTCGCAGAGGGCTATCAGACGATCGTCGGCGAGCGAGGCATCAAGCTCTCGGGCGGGCAGCGGCAGCGCGTCTCGATCGCGCGGGCGATCCTCGCGAATCCGCGCATCCTGATCCTCGACGAGGCCACGTCGAGCCTCGACAGCGAGAGCGAGCAGATGATTCAGGACGGCCTCAAGCGCCTGCGCGCCGGCCGCACGACGTTCGTCATCGCGCACCGGCTCTCGACGATCCGCAGCGCCGACCAGATTCTGGTGCTCGAAGCGGGCGAGATCGTCGAACGCGGCACGCACGACGAGCTGCTGGCGATGAACGGCCGCTACCGCCAGCTGTACGACAAGCAGTACAGGTTCGAGATGGACCGCTTCATCAACCCGGGCGAGGACTTCACGCCGGAGCCTGCCAAGCCTGCCGTGGCCGCCAAGGCCAGCAGCCGGATCTGACACCGCCGGCC
>CAYNUO010000172.1:0-3170 GCA_964400405.1 uncultured Bifidobacteriaceae bacterium
AGATCGACGCGCCGCTCGACGACGCGAACGTCACGCGGTTCGTCGAGATGCTGCGTGGCATGCTCGACCACACGCAGTTCATCCTCATCACGCACAACCGGCGCACGATGGAGATCGCCAACCGGCTCTACGGCGTGACCATGGAGGAGCCCGGCGTGTCGAAGTTGATTTCGGTGCAGCTGCACTAGGCATCGCGGGGCGTCCTGAGACGCCCCATTCCGAACGAGGCCGTGGCCAACGAGGACAAGGCGACCCGATACCAGCGTCTGCGGCGGCGGGCCTCGGTGGCCGGCACCGCCGCCGTCGGCGTCGCCCTCGGCCTCGCGCACCTTGCCGGGCCTCCCGGGTTCGCCGGCGCCGGTGCGGCCGCCGCCGCGTTTACGAACGTCGTCGCGCTGACGATGGCCGCGGCCGCGCTGCTCACGGTCTGCATCGGCACGACGTTCCCATCCGCACTCTATCGGGAGGCTGTGCTGGCGCGCCGGTACGGCGTGCTGCGGGAGAGGCCGGCTTCCTGGGTGGCGGCGTGGCCACGACAGGCGGCCGCACGCGTGGCACTTGGCACGGTGGCCGTCGCCGCCTGCGCGGTCCTGCGTGCGCTGACGCCGGACTGGTGGTGGGGACTCGGTGGCGCGGCCGCCGGTCTCGCCCCATTTGCCATCGCTGGTCTGGTCACGCGGCGACGCCCGGCCGGTACGCCGCTCGCGAACGGTGCATTGCGCGACCGCCTCACGCGACTGGCGGCGAAGGCCGGCCACCCCGGTCTCGGCCTCTATCAGACGACCGTCGGCGACCGGACGCGCCTCGCGAATGCCACGGTGATGACGGCCGGCGGGGAGCGCCGCGTCCTGATCTCGGACACCCTGCTCGCCGATCACAGCGACGACGAGGTGGAGGTCGTCGTCGCCCACGAACTGGCGCACGTCGTCCATCACGACGTCGCCACGTCCCAGGCGGCGCTGGCCGCGCAGGTGGCCGTGAGCCTCTATGCCGTCGAGGCGGTCCTCCGGATCGTCGCGCCGGCCTCGCGAAGCGTCGAACCCGCGCAGCTGCCGGCCGCGTTGCTGGCGGGCGGCTCTGCGTTCCTGCTTGTCCGGCCTCTCACGCTGGCGCTCTCACGGATGCAGGAACGGCGGGCCGATCGCTTTGCCGTCACGCTGAGCGGCAGCCGGGATGCGCTGGTGTCCGTCGTGCGGCGCATGGCCGCCACGAACCTGGCCGAACCGGTACCGTCGGCGTGGACCCTCTGGTGGTGGCATTCCCACCCGGGTGTGGAGGAACGGATGCGAAGGGACGCGTCATGACGCGGTGCCGTGGTTCACGGACGCGGGCGGGCTTGGCGGCGTTCGCGGTGATGGTGGTAATGGCCACGGCCGTGATCTCGGCGGCGGAGACTCCGGGCGAGCAGGTGCTGGCGGCCGAACGCGCCTTCGCCCGGTCGATGGCGGACCGGGACCTCGCCGCCTTTGCGTCGTTCGTGTCGGAAGAGGCCGTGTTCTTCACCGGCCCCGAACCCCTGCGGGGCAAAGCGGCCGTCGTCGCGGGGTGGGCACGCTTCTTCGAAGGCACCAGCGCCCCCTTTTCCTGGGCGCCCGATCAGGTCGAGGTGCTCGCGTCCGGCACGCTGGCGCTCACGACGGGGCTCGTGCGGAATCCGGCCGGAATGGTGACCGGCCGGTTCAACTCCGTCTGGCGCCAGGAAGCCCCGGGCGTCTGGCGCGTGGTCTTCGACAAGGGCAGCCCGCCTGAACCGGGCGACCGGTAGCCGCCGGCGCGCTACTTTCGACGCGCGAAGTCCCGGCCGTACACCTCGCGATAGATCCGGACCGCCTCGTCCTCGGACGGGAGGCGCAGGCCGTCGGTGAAGCGGTTCATGAAGTTGAACGTGGAAGTCTGCATCAGCACCTCCAGCGCCCCCTTGTCCCCGAAGACCTTCTGCAGTTCCCGATAGTCCGCGGGGGCCGTCGCGGACGCACGGCGCGTCAGACGGCGGGCGAACGTGACGGCCGTCTTCTCCGGCGGGGTCAGCGCGTCGTCGCCCTTCTCCATGGCAACGAGCTTCTTCATGTCGACGCCAAGGCCGCGCAGGCCCTGCACCTGGTGCAGCGTACAGTACCGGCAACCGTTGGCCATGGAGACGGCAAAGGACACCTGCAGCATCACGTCCCTGCCGACGACGGCTCCGGCGGACATCCCGGCGAACATCTGGAACCAGGCCGTGGCCATCGTCGGGACCCGCAGCATCGCGCGCTGCGAGTTGGCGATGCCGCCACCTGGCCCGGCCAGGCGCGCGGCGAGCTCGGCGGCGGACTTCAGCTCCGCGTCGGTCGCCAGCGCGACGCGGGCCGCGTCCTCCGTCGCCGCGGCCGGCAACACGGGCTTCGCGGCCGCATCGAGCACCCAGGCCTCCACCGGCAGGCCAAGACCTTCGGTGAACCGGGTGAAGTAGTTGAAGAACGCGGTGACGATCGTCAGCTCGACGATCTCCGCATCGTTGAATTCACCGCGAACGGCGCGGAAGGTCTGGTCGTCGACGCCGTGGATGTCAGACGTCAGCAGGTCCGCATACCGGAGCGCCAGCCGCTCGGACGCAGACAGTTCCTGCGTCCGGCCGGCGCGCAGGCGCTCCGCGAGCACGCGGCCGGATGGCGTGGCGCGGAGCAGCCGCTCTGCATGTGCCGCGACATACGGACTGTCCTGGAGCTCCGCGATGTGCAGCGCCATGGCGAGTTTCGTGGGCGTCGCCAGCCGGCCGGTGAACAGCACGGCCGGCACGACGCCGGCCAGCGCTCTGGCCGCGGCGGGCTTGTCAGCCAGGACACGCAGGTAGTTCGGGACGCGCCCGCTGCCTGGCGCCTCGAGTGACGGAAGTCCGGCCAGCGAGGCCGCGTCACCCAGCGCCGATCGGGGCTGGGCGCCGACGCGTGCGGCCGCCCTCTGGAGCAGCACGGACGTGGGTGTGGGAGTCAGCGGAGCGGACTGCGCGAAGAGGTCCGGCGCGCCGGCCGTGAGCCCCAGGAGGAGCAGCGCGAAACAGGTGAACGTGCGGGTCAACGGCATGGAGCATTCTCCCTGGGCGCGGCCAAGCGGCTAGCGCGCGAGAACGACGAGCGTGCCCTTCATGGCCTTGCAGCCGGGGTCCGCGCCGATGTTGCAGTAGTAGGTGAAGC
>CAYNUO010000173.1:0-3088 GCA_964400405.1 uncultured Bifidobacteriaceae bacterium
GCGCCCTGCAGGATTCGAACCTGCGACCTCCTGGTTCGTAGCCAGACGCTCTATCCAGCTGAGCTAAGGGCGCGCGGGGGGATTGTGCATGCCCCCTCTTGGGTTCATGGCGGCGTGCACAGAAGTGGAATTATAGCCTGATCGTCACCCCAGGACGAAGTTCGCCCGGTCCGTGTACGCTCTCTGGCATGGCAGATCCCGTCCAGGCCACCGTGGAATCCATCGGAATTCCGGTGGCCACGCGCCACATCTTCCTCTGCACCGACCCGAAGACGCCGAAGTGCTGCGAGGGCGCCCGGAGCCTGGAAGCCTGGGACTACCTGAAGCGCCGGCTGAAGGAACTGGGACTCTCCGAGAAGGGCGGCGTGCTCCGGACGAAGGCGGACTGCCTGCGAATCTGCGCGGAGGGTCCGGTGGCGCTCGTCTACCCGGAGGGCACCTGGTATGGACGCTGCGACCCGCCGGTGCTCGAGCGGATCATCCAGGAGCATCTGGTCGGCGGCCGCATCGTGACGGAGCACGTGATCGCGGAACATCCGCTGCCGGTGGCCGGCGAATGAGTGTCACCGAGCACAGAGCCGCCGCACCCGCACGCGTGGGCGTGTTCGTGCTGACGGTGAGCGACACCCGCACGGAAGCCACCGATTCGGCCGGCCGCGCGATCCGGGACCTGCTCACAGCCGACGGGCACACCGTCGTCGGCAGCCGTATCGTCAAGGACGAGCCGGCCGACGTCCGGGCCACGGTCGACGCGGCGCTGGCGGATCCCACCGTCCAGGTGGTCATCACGACGGGCGGGACGGGTATCACCTCACGCGACGGCACCTATGAAGCGGTCGCCGGCCTGCTCCAGAAGCGGCTCGACGGATTCGGCGAGCTGTTCCGGGCGCTGAGCTACCAGGAGATAGGGCCCGCCGCGATGCTCAGCCGGGCCGTGGCCGGCACGGTGGGACGGAAGGCGATCTTCGTGCTGCCCGGTTCGGAGCACGCGGTCCGCCTGGCGGTCACGAAACTCATCCTCCCGGAACTCGGCCACGTCACCCAGCAGCTCGCCAAATGACGGGCACACGCATGCGCCCGTTCGGGCAGACGATTCCGCTGGACGAGGCGCGCCGCATCATCGACGGGGCGATTCATCCGATCGACCGCACGGAGCTGGTGCCGCTGCACGAGGCGGGCGGCCGGGTGCTGGCGATCGACCTGGTGGCGCCGGGTGATGTGCCGCCGTTCACGCGCGCCGGCATGGACGGCTACGCGGTGCGGGCGGCCGACACGACGGGCGCAACCCGGGCCGAGCCGCGCCTGCTGCGGGCGATCGAGCAGGTCTTCACCGGGCAGATGCCCGGCCGCGCGGTGGCGCCGGGCACGTGCTCCGAGATCGCCACGGGCGCGCCGATGCCTGCCGGTGCGGACGCCGTCGTAATGGTCGAAGAAACGCTGCGCGAGGCCGACGGCACCGTGCGTGTGTTCGGCGCCGTTTCGCCGGGACAGAACGTGGGCCGGCAGGGCGCGGACATCACGGCCGGCTCCACCGTGCTGACCGCCGGTACGTATCTGAATGCGAGCCGCGTGGGTGCGGTGGCGGCGATCGGCGCCAGTGAAGTGAGCGTCTACGTACGGCCACGCGTGGCGATTCTCTCGACGGGCAACGAGATCGCCGAGCCGGGCCGGGCGCTGGAACCCGGGCAGATCCACGACATCAACCGCTACACGCTGACGGCACTCGTCGCCGCCCACGGTGGTCAGCCGGAGGCCGGCAGGGCCGCCGCCGACCATCTCGACGACCTTCGCCGCGCGCTCGACACCGCCATGGATGCCGACATCCTGGTGTTCTCGGGCGGCAGCTCCGTCGGCGAGCGCGATCTGCTGCTCGACGCGCTGGCGAGCCGCGGGCAGGTGCTCTTCCACGGCATCTCGGTGAAGCCCGGGAAGCCCATGGCGTTCGGCGTCGTGGAGGGCAAACCGTTCTTCGGCATGCCGGGCTATCCGGCCTCGTGCCTGTCGAACGCGCACATCCTGCTCGTGCCGGCGCTCCGCTACATCGCGCGGCTCCCGCCAGACACGACGCGCACGGTCACCGTGCCGCTGGGGCGCCGCGTCCAGAGCGTGCCGGGCCGCCACCAGTTCCTCTCGGTGCGCCTCACGGACGGGCAGGCGCTGCCCGCCTTCAAGGCGTCCGGAGACATCACCAGCCTCGCGCTGGCGGACGGCTACATCGAGATCCCGATCGACGTGGACACCCTCGAGGAAGGAACCCCCGTCGTCGTGCATCTGCTGTGAAGCGTCTCCGCGCCCTCGCCATCGACCTCACGCCACTCACGACCTCGCGCGATTTCCGGCTGCTCTACACCGGGCAGTTCGTCTCGATGTTCGGGTCGGCCATCAGCTACGTGGTGCTGCCGGTGCAGATGTACCAGCTCACACGGTCGCCCTTCGCGGTGGGCATGCTCGGTGTCGCGGAGTTCGTGCCGATGCTGGTGCTGGCCTTCGTGGGCGGCGCGCTGGCCGACTACGTCGACCGCCGCAAGCTC
Organism: uncultured Bifidobacteriaceae bacterium; assembly: GCA_964400405.1. Taxonomy (GTDB): domain Bacteria; phylum Acidobacteriota; class Vicinamibacteria; order Vicinamibacterales; family UBA2999; genus CANKJK01. The sequence goes on from CAYNUO010000173.1 coordinate 2,532, forward strand.
ATCGTGTGGGCCGAGATCGGCCTGGCGCTCTGCACGGTCCTGCTGGCCGTGAACGCCTCGCTCCCGGCGCCCCGCGCCTGGGTGCTCTTTGCCGCCGCGTCGCTGATGGCGGGACTGTACGCGATTCACCGGCCGGCGCTCGAGGCGCTGACGCCGCGGCTGCTGCCGCCGGAACAGATGCCCGCCGTGGCCGCGCTGAACATGACGCGCTACAGCTTCAGCCACATCGTCGGGCCCGGTGTTGCGGGCATCGTCGTGGCGACGGCCGGCGCGGGCCCGGCGTTTCTGATCGACGCCGCCACGTTCGTGGTCGCCGCCGTCACCATGCTGCTGATCCGGACGGTGCCGCCGCCCGCGCAGACGGATCGGCCGAGCCTCCAGAGCATCGCCGAGGCGTGGCGCTACGCCAGCCGCCGGCAGGAGCTCATCGGCACCTACGTGCTCGACGTCATCGCGATGTTCTTCGGCATGCCGATCGCGCTCTTCCCTGCCATCGCCGAGCAGTTCCCGGGCGCGTCGGTGGGCTGGTTCTACTCGATGATGGCCGTCGGGCCGCT
>CAYNUO010000174.1:0-3002 GCA_964400405.1 uncultured Bifidobacteriaceae bacterium
AGCGGCAAGACGGAGGTCTACGTGCGGCTGGCGTCCGCCGTCGTCGAGGCCGGGCGCCGGGTGCTGGTGCTCGTGCCGGAGATCGCGCTGACGCCGTCGGCCGTGGCGCGGTTCCGCCGCGCGTTCGGCGGTCGCGTGGCCGTCCAGCACAGCGGCCTGTCCGACGGGGAGCGCCACGACCAGTGGCACCGCATCCGGAGAGGCGAGGTGGATGTCGTGATCGGCACGCGCTCTGCCGTGTTCGCGCCGCTCGATCGCCTGGGCCTGCTGATCGTCGACGAAGAGCACGACGCCTCGTACAAGCAGGAGGAATCGCCGCGTTATCACGGCCGCGACGTCGCCGTGATGCGGGCGAGCCGGGAAGCGGCGTTGGTCGTGCTGGGGTCGGCGACCCCGTCGCTCGAGTCGTTCCGGAACGCCGACACTGGCCGCTACGCGCGCGTGGCCCTGGCGCGGCGCGTGCTGGACCGGCCGCTCGCCAGCGTCCGGGTCGTGGACATGCGCGAGGTCTACGCCGAGGAAGGACCGGATGTCGTGATCAGTCCGGTGCTCGCCGAGGCGATCGGCGCCAGGCTCGAGCGCGGCGAACAGTCGCTCGTGCTGCTCAACAGGCGAGGCTGGGCCACCTCCGTGTTCTGCAGGCAGTGCGGCACGCCCATGGAGTGTCCGCACTGCAGCGTGTCACTGACCGTGCACGGTGGCCGCCGCAGCCGGGCCCGGTGTCACTACTGCGACTACGCCGTGCCCGTGCCGCCGCAGTGCCCGAACTGTGCCGCGCCCTACATGGAGCAGGCGGGTTTCGGAACTGAACGCGTGGAGGACGAGGTCCGCCGGCTCTTTCCGGCCGCCCGCGTCGCGCGGATCGACCGGGATGCCATCCGGAAGCGCGGCACGCTCGCGGCGCTGCTCACGCAGTTCGCCGGTGGTGAGATCGACGTCCTCGTCGGCACGCAGATGATCGCGAAGGGCCACGACTTCCCGCGAGTGACCTTGGTCGGCGTGATCTCGGCGGACGTCGGCCTCGGCCTTCCGGACTTCCGCGCCGCCGAGCGCACGTTCCAGTTGCTGACGCAGGTGGCCGGGCGCGCCGGCCGGGGCGAGCGCGTGGGCGAGGCGATCATCCAGACGCTGAATCCCTCGCACTACAGCGTGGAGCTGGCGTGCCGCCAGGACTACCCGGCGTTCTACGAGAAGGAAGTCGCCTTTCGCCGGGCGATGCAGTATCCGCCGCTGTTCGCGCTGATCAACGTCATCGTCAGGGGGCCGTCCGAGGCGGACGCGATGGGCGCGGCGCGCCAGCTCGCTCGCGGTCTGCAGCCCGCGCAGGGGTTCCTCGTACTCGGGCCCGCGCCGGCACCGCTCGGGCGGCTCCGTGGCGAACACCGCGTCCAGATGTTCCTGAAGGGGCCGAAGCGGACGGAGATGCGGAATGCGCTGCGGCGCGCGCTCGACGCGCTGCCGGCGCTCAGACGCCGCGTGACGGTCGACGTGGATCCGATGACGGTGCTGTAGGCACGGACGGAGCCGTGGCCTGGAACTCGGGTTCCTGCATCTCCGGGCCCGGCTGCACCAGGTCCATGATCTCGATCGGCGCCGGCGTGAAGCACAGCACGAACATGCCGAGCGCGCCTGCCGCCAGCCAGGTCCGGCCGCGATCGAGCGGCGTGTCTTCGTCCCAGACGGGTGGATGCCGCGCGCCGAACTTCCAGATCATGAAGAAGGTCATCAGCGTCCAGACGACCCACGACGCCGACATCCACGACAGCGCGACGAGACACGCCAGCATCGCGAAGGTCAGGTACGTCGACCGGCGGCCGAACACGGCATAGGCGATGTGGCCGCCGTCGAGCTGGCCCATGGGGATCAGGTTGAGCGCGGTGGCGAGCAGGCCGAACCACGCCGCGAATGCCATGGGATGCAGGTTGATCGTTTCGCCGTCGGGGATCGAACCCCATTCGAGCCAGGCGATGGCCTTGAAGAGCAGCGGCTCGCCGAGCTCCAGCCCCTGGAAGTCCGGCGGCACCTCCACGACGTGCGAGAGCCGCAGGCCGATCCACAGAACGGGGATCGCCACGACGAAGCCGGCAATCGGCCCGGCGATGCCGATGTCGAACAGCGCGCGCTTGGTCGGGATGGGCTGCCGGATGCGGATGAACGCGCCGAGCGTGCCGGTCAGGAACGGCGCGGGGAGGAAGTAGGGCAACGAGGCATCGACGCCGTAGCGGACGCACATGAGGTAGTGCCCCATCTCGTGGGCGCCGAGGATGGCGAGGACGGAGAGGCTGTACCAGAGCCCCTCGACGCCGAGCAACGGCAGCGAGAAGTCCTCCGGGATGCTGGTGAAGTCCAGGCCCCAGCTGGCGTAGTGCTGGACGCCGATCGACGTGGTCGTCAGGAAGGTCGCCGCGAGCAGCAGCGCATACTTCCACTTCCGCTCCGGCCGCGGCGGCGCCACAGGCGGGATCCACACCTCGTCCGGCCCGAAGCCGGCCGGAAGCGCGGGGGGAGCGTCGAGGTCGGGGATTCCGGGGGGCGGGCGATCCACTACCCGAGATTCTGCAGGTCTTTGCCCGGCTTGAACCGGATCGTGCGGCCAGGGGGGATCCGGACTTCCTTGCCCGTCCGGGGATTCCGGCCGATGCCCCGCTTCCGGGGCTTCACCTGAAACACGCCGAAACCGCGCAGTTCGATGCGGTCGCCGCGCTGCATCCATACCCGCATGGCGTCAAAAACCGCGTCCACGGCCACCTCGGCCTTGACCTTGGTGATGTCGGCGATTTTTGAGACTTCGTTGACGATGTCGACCTTGATCACGGGATGCTCGTCAGGGGGGCGCGAACGCCGTAACTACTATAAAAATAATCACTTAGGCTGTCAATGAACGTCGGGATTGGGCGATACTGAAGGGGTCCTGGCGCCCCCGGGCGCCCCCAAGAGCCTCCCGTGCCCGCCAAACGCTCCTCCGTCGTGCTCGTCGGCCGCCCCAACGTCGGCAAGTCCAC
>CAYNUO010000175.1:0-2968 GCA_964400405.1 uncultured Bifidobacteriaceae bacterium
GCTATCCGCGCGCCCCGGCGATCAGCTGCTCGCTGTTCAGCCAGAAGCGCTCCAGCACCGCGACGTCGTCAGCCAACGCGTGCGGCTTCCGGGGCTGGCGCTCCTTCCAGTAGCCGCCGCTGCTCCGGCCCGGCTCATCGGCCGTCGCCAGCCAGACGAGTGTGTCGGCGCCCTGCTCTTCCGTGACCTTCGGCAGGTCCTTCGTGTACTCCTGCGTCGCCTTCGACGCATACGAGAAGAAGCGCGAGGCGGTGGGTCCTGGCGTCATGGCGTGCGTCACGATGCCGGTGCCCGCGAGCTTCGCCGCGAGCGCGCGCGTGAAGAGCACGTTCGCGAGCTTGCCGGCGCAATACGCCATGCCGGGGTCGAACGCGCTGAGCCCCTGCATGTCGTCGAGGTTGAAGGACGGAATCATCTCGTGCGCCTCGGACGATGTCTGGATGATCCGCACGGCGCCGACGGGAGCCTCCGCGGCGGCGACCTTCAACAGCGGCAGCAGACGGTTCGTCAGCAGAAACGGGCCGAGGTGATTGCCGGCGAAGTTCGCCTCCAGCCCTTCGGAGGTCATCACCAGCCGGTCCGTGATCCCACCGGCGTTGTTGATGAGCACGTCGATGCGGCCGGTCAGCGCGGTCACCTCGTCGGCGAGCCTCGCGGCATCGGCGATCAACGACAGGTCACCCCGAAGCATCTCCACTCGCCCGCCAGCGCTGGCGGCCCGAATCTCACGCCCGGCCTCCGCGGTGCGACCGGGATCCCGCCCAATGGCGATAACGTGCCACCCCTGCCGGGCCAACGCGCATGCGGCCACCCTTCCGATCCCGGAACTCGCGCCCGTGACGGCTACGACGCGTTGGTCATGCATGCCCACGGCTACTCCTTCTCGACACGCGACAGCTACGCCGTCGCGAGCACATGCACTTCATAGTCACGCGCGATGACCTGCGTCCGATAGCCGCGCTCGACAAGCCAGTCGACGATGACGGCCTCGCTGAGCCCGTGCGCGGCCAGCGGGGCCGGATGCACGCTGATGAACAGGGTCGGGTGCGCGGACCGGAGCGTGCCCTCCGCGCCCTTCAGCACATCGAACTCCGCGCCTTCGACGTCGATCTTGATCACGGCCGGCACGACGCCGAGCTCCCGTATCTCGTCGTCCAGCCTGACGACCGGCATCGGCGCCGACTCGAACCCCTCGGTCGGAACGAGCGAGTTCATTCCTTCGGCGCCGTCGCGGAAGAAGAAGGTGGCGGTGCCTGGTTCGGCTCCACAGCAGACCTCGCGGACGGTCACGCGCGCCGCCACCTGGTTCCACGCCAGGTGCGCGAGGAGATACCGGCGGGTCTCGGCGCATGGCTCGTAGGCGATGACATGGCCGTCCGCGCCGACCTTTCCGGCTGCAAGCATGGTGTACGTGCCGATGTGCGCCCCCACATCCACGACGACCGCGCCGGGAGCGATGGCCTCGACGAAGGCGCGATACGTTTCGACCTCGATGGTCTCCCACCGCTGGGTCGCAAAGTCGCCGTGCAGCTGCAGCGGGACGCCTGCGATCCGGGCCGTGAATCCGCGGCTGCCGGAGAGCATCCGCAGCGCGGCGCGATAAGGTCCGCGCAGCCGGTCCCAGAGGCCATCGAGACCCCGTAAGGCCGGGTGATGCCGGAGTCCCTGGCCGACCCGCCGCAGCAGCGATACGCTCATCGGCCTTCGATCGCCGCCTCGACGGAGGCCACCAGCCGGCCGGTCTGGTGCTCGTAGGCAAAGGCCGCGTTGGCGTCCCGGTGCAGACGGGCACGGTCCGCGCGAAGGGCCTCCCGTTCAGCAATCCAGCCGTTGAGCACCGCGGCAAGACCGCCGGGATCCCCGGGCGTGTAGAGCCCTCCGCCACCTGGAAGACGTGCCAGCGCCTCCCGTTGGCCCTCCGTGGCGCTCGCGGCGACGCGAAGCCCGTTCTGGGCGTACTCGAACACCTTGTTCGTGATGGTCACGTCCCGGCTCCGCCACGTCCGGCCCTCGAGGGCGAGACCGACGTCGTGCGCCGCCACGGCTGCGGACAGTTGATCCGGCGGCACCACCGGCTCGATGTGCACGCGCGGCCAGAGATCGGGCCGCACCATGCCCCGCAGCCACGCCGTGGCGTCGACGGACGCGTGTGCGCGAATCTCCAGGCGCCACTCGCCGCGCAGCAGCGGCAGCGCGGCACACAGGTCGTCGAGACCGCGTCGGGGCCCGAGCACCTGGGAAAACCACACCAGGCGCAGCGCCGCATCCGCCGGCGGCGGAACGAACGGACGCGCCGTGAGCGCGTTGTAGATGGTGACGGGAGCGGGGCATCCGTAGGCATCCGCCAGTGCAATCCCCATCGCGTCCGACGTCGCGGTCCGATGCACGGCGTGGCGCAGCACGGTGGCTTCCAGTCGCCGAAGAAAGCTCTGTTGCGCCTTGCCGCCCCAATCCGCGCCGGCGTCGTTCTCCGAGTACCAGTCCTCGACGTCGACGCCGACGCGCATGCCGTCCCGCACGAGGTGCGTAGCGACCCACAGCGCGGGCTCGAGATGGACGATGGTCAGCGCGGCCCGCTCGTCCCGGGCCGCCGAGAGCAGCGCCGGGGCCGCGTACCCGAGGGCGTGGGGACTCCCGATGCCACGGCGGACCAGCGTCTTGCCGAAGCGTGACTGCGCACGGCGCCACGTCCACGCCAGACGGCGGGCCGGCCCGTCGCCGGTCAGATCGGTTGCGACGCGCAGACGCCAGCGTCGCGTCGCCAGCATCTCGCGGTCCAGTGCGGCCTGCACGGGGTCGAACGAGACACCGATGACCGTGACGTCGTGACCGCAGCCGGACAGGGCATCGGCTTCACGCCAGACCCGCGGATTGGTGCAGAAGTGACCAGTGGTGACGATGGCTACTTTCGCCATGCGGTCGAGCGGCGATACGTGCCGGACCTGCCTCCGCGCTTCTCGACGACGGC
>CAYNUO010000176.1:0-2927 GCA_964400405.1 uncultured Bifidobacteriaceae bacterium
GTAACCCCCATTGTTTCCAGAGCCTTCCGAATGAACAACGTCTGTAGCATTCACATCTAGCCGGTCGCTATACTGAAGTCAGTGCCGTCCTTCCTGCACGTCCTCACGGATTTCGAGAAGCAGAACATCGCCGAGCGGCAGGCCCTGCCCGAGCGGTATCTCGGCCTGTCCGACGACGAGATGGACGCCCGCATCACCGCCGCCAGAAAGACGCTCGGCAACCGGCTCGTCATCCTCGGGCACCACTACCAGCGCGACGAAGTGTTTCGCTTCGCGGACTACACCGGCGACTCGTTCCGCCTCGCGCGGCAGATCGCGACGCGACCCGACGCCGACTACATCGTGTTCTGCGGCGTGCACTTCATGGCGGAGAGCGCCGATGTGCTCGCCGCGCCGCACCAGCAGGTCATCCTGCCGGACCTGGCGGCCGGTTGCTCGATGGCCGACATGGCGGCGCCCGACCAGCTCGAGGCGTCATGGGCGGATCTCGACCGCATTCTCGGGCTCGGCGCCAGCACGGGCGACCGCGCGGGGCTCGTGCCCGTCACCTACATCAACTCGGCCGCGTCGATTAAGGCGTTCGTTGGCGAGCGCGGCGGTACGGTGTGCACGTCCTCCAACTGCGCGGCCACGCTGGCGTGGGCCTTCGAGCGCGGCGAGCGAATCCTCTTCATGCCGGACCAGCATCTGGGCCGCAACACCGCCTTCAAGATGGGCATCCCGCTCGACCAGATGGTCGTCTGGGATCCCGACCAGCCGGATGGCGGCCTGGAGTCCGACGCCGTGCGCGCGGCGAAGATGATTCTGTGGAAGGGGCACTGCTCGGTCCACACGCGCTTTTCCGCGCAGCAGATCGCGGCGCTGCGCGTCGAGCACCCGGGGATCAAGGTGATCGTGCATCCCGAAGTGCCGTGGGACGTCGTGCAGGCCGCCGACGACAGCGGGAGCACGGAGCACATCATCCGCACCGTGAAGGCGAGCCCGGAAGGGTCCGTCTGGGCCGTGGGCACGGAGATTCATCTCGTGAACCGGCTCGCGCAGGAAGTGGCACCCGAGCGCACCGTGGTCTCGCTCGACACCATGGGCTGCCTCTGCTCGACGATGTTCCGGGTCAGCCCCAACCATCTCCTCTGGATCCTCGAGGAACTGGTCGAGGGCCGCGTCCACAACCGCATCACGGTGCCGGACGATCAGAAGCACTGGAACCGCGTGGCGCTCGACCGGATGCTCTCGATTCACTAGCTGAGCTACCATCTCCCTGGCGTCCGGCGGTTCCGGGCCGCCATTCCCGCGCTCACCGCGAGGAGGATCGATGGCTTTGTCAGACCTGTATTCCAATCTCCAGATTCTGCTCCGCTGGATTCACGTGCTGGCCGGCATTGCGTGGATCGGTCACCTGTACTTCTTCAACTTCGTCAACATTCCGTTCCAGGGAAAGATCGGCCCGGATGTGAAGAAGACGGTGAACCCGGAGCTGATGCCGCGGGCGCTGTTCTGGTTCCGCTGGGGCGCGATGATCACGTTCATCGCCGGCCTGATTCTCTTCTCGCAGCTCTACATGTACACGCCGGGTGTCGGCGGCGGTCCGTCGGAGGTGTTCCGCACGGCTGAGGGCCTTACCGGCCGCGCGGTGTGGATCCTGTTCGGCATGACGCTCGGCACGATCATGTGGTTCAACGTCTGGTTCGTCATCTGGCCGGCGCAGCAGCAGATCATCCGCGGCGTGCGCGACGGCAAGCCGGCAGACGCGGCCCTCCCGAAGCGCGCCGCGCTCTTCTCACGCATCAACACATATCTCTCGGCCCCCATGCTCTTCGGCATGCTGGCCGCCACGCACTACGGCGGGGTGAACCTGGTGACGGCCATCGTCGCGATCGCGCTCGGTGCGGCCGTGATCTGGCACATGTACAAGGTCAGCCCGAAGGTCGGCACCTCCATCTAGCTCGTTCGGCGGGCGGCGCCTGGCGCGTCGTCCGCCCCCTTCCTCAGCCTGTCTCCACCCGCATCACGTCCCGCCTCTGGGGGAGGACACCGCCCCCGTGAGACCCCGCAAGGGTGGCATCTTGACAGCACGTGATGCGAGCATCATGATGCGTTCATGCGCACGACGGTCACCCTGGACCCGGACGTGGAGCGCCTCCTGCACGATGCGATGCATCGGTCGAGGCGCTCCTTCAAGGACACATTGAACACGGCGCTCCGAACGGCCCTGGACCCGAAGCGGACGGCCGCGTCGCGGGCCGGCTTCGTCGTGAAGGCGCGTCCGATGGGCCTGCGTCCGGGCATCGACCCATCGGGCCTCAATCGGCTTGTTGACGACCTCGAGATCAACGACGTGCTTGCGCCGCCGTCTCGGGTGCGACGGGCGTGATCGTTCCAGACGTCAATCTGCTGCTGTATAGCTACGACGCCTCATCAGCCGCACACAAGGCCGCGTCGGCATGGTGGCGCACATGCCTGACCGGAGATGAGTCGGTAGGTCTGGTCGAAGTGGTGGTGTTTGGGTTCCTGCGAGTTGCCACCAGTCCGCGAGTCTACAGCCACCCGATGACCGTGGCGGAAGCGGGTGGCCATGTCCGAAATTGGCTCACACAACCGATGGTGCGCGTCCTGGATTCGACGCCGCGGCACGTGGATCTCGTTCTGGGCCTGCTGGACGCCGCGGGCACGGCCGCGAACCTGGTGACCGACGCACAGATTGCCGCTGCCGCCCTGGAACACGGCGGTGTCGTGCACACGACGGACACCGACTTCATACGATTCCCCAACGTTCGCTGGTTCAATCCCCTGACGGGAGAAGGCCGGTCCTCGGCGAAGTCGAAGTCGTCACGATAGCCCCGCGTCTTCGTCCTGCTTGCGGCGGATGCCGTCGCGGCCGTCGTAGCGGATGAACCGCGGCAGCAGCAGCGCGGCCACGCCCGCGCCGG
>CAYNUO010000177.1:0-2915 GCA_964400405.1 uncultured Bifidobacteriaceae bacterium
AGGCCGTCGCGGTCGGCGCGGCAGGTCCGTGGCGCACCCACATCGAGGTGCAGCCCCGCTGGTTCGAGGATGTGACGGCGCCGTTCCAGATGCTGGTCCGGACGGCGGCGGGCCGGCAGGTTTCGTCAGCGATCACGCTCTGGGCAGGTCACGGCTGGATCGCGAAGCCACCCGGGCCCGGCGTCAAGCACGAGCAGCGGCTGTGGCAACAGGTGTCGGCCGCGCTGCCGAAGAAGGCCGGGGCGTGGGCGCTGTCGCTGCGCTGGCGCCAGGAGCAGCGCTGGCAGGACGGCTGGGGCGGCGCCTCACACCGGAGCCGTCTGCTGGCCCGGGCGTCACGCCCGCTGGGACGTCCGGCATGGTCGGCAATCGTCTGGAACGAGGCGATGGTGACCTTGAACCGCACTGAAGCAGGTCCCGTCAGGGGCTTCGACCAGAACCGCCTGTTCGGCGGGGTCGGACGCCGCTTCTCCCCGCACCTGGCCGTGGAGGGAGGCTACCTGTGGTTCGCCCTGCGCCCCTCCCCGGGTGTGCGTGCCGACAACCACGTGACGCTGGTGACGGCGAACGTGAACTTCTGAGGGCGGCCGGCCGCCGCCCCGGCCTTTCGAGCGTGCCGGGTCAGTGTCCGCCGGTGCCTTCCGAGTGGGCCATATCGATCCCGCGGATCGTCACGCTGATGTTCCGGTGGGCGGCGTCTGCCTTGAACCGCGCCAGGACCTCCTTGACGTCGTGGTCGATGTACTCGTCCGTGCCGTTGATCTCGACGCGCTCGCCGTCGTCGACATCGTCCAGGACCGCCACGATCCCCGGCTTCGAGACGAAGGTGCCGTCGCGCCGGAACCGGATACGCAGCACGCCTGTTTCGGCATCCCGCTCGGCGACGACCGCGCGCTTGGAGTTTTCGAAGAGGACGAAGCTCACGCCGATCACGATGCCCGCGATGACGCCCTTGAGCAGGTCGAGCGCCAGTACGGCTGCGATCGTGAGCCCGAACGGCAGCAGCTGGGACCAGCCCAGCTTGATCTGAAGCTGGAAGAGGGATGGTTTCGCCAGGTTCAGGCCGACCTGGATCAGGATCGCCGCAAGACAGGCCAGCGGAATCTGATTGAGGAGCGACCCGGCGAAGATGACGGCGATGAGCAGCAGGGCACCGTGGATGACGGACGAGAGCCGATCGTGCGCGCCGGCGGCGACGTTGGCGCCGCTGCGGACGATGACCGCGGTGACCGGGAGTGCGCCGACCAGGCCGCACACGGTGTTGGCCACGCCCTGGGCAAGCAGTTCGCGGTCCGGCGGACTGTGGCGTTTCAGCGGGTCGAGCCGGTCGACCGCCTGCAGCGAGAGCAGCGTCTCGATGCTCGCGACGACCGCGATGGTGCCACCGGTGATCCAGACCGCCGGATTCAGGAACGCGGCGAAGTCCGGACGGGGCAACGCCGTGGCCAGCGCGCCGAGGCCGCCGAGCGGAACGTCGACGAAGTGCTCGGGGGCGAGCGACCAGCCCGGCAGGTTCTGGAAGAGCGCGGCCATTCCGCTGGCCACGAGCACGACGACGAGGGCCGGCGAGAGCAGCTTGAACCGTTTGAACGGCGTGTAGCTCCAGCCGTAGAGAATGACCAGCGACAGCACCCCGATGGCCGTGGCACCTCCGCTCAGACCGGTGGCGATCGACGCGAGACCGTCGGCCGCGCCGAACAAGGCGGGCAGCTGCTTCAGGATGATCGTGATGCCGATGGCGGCGAGCATGCCTTTGATGACGGCCGAGGGGACGACATCGGCGAAGCGTCCGGCCTTGAGCACGCCCAGCGCGACCTGGAACACGCCCGCGATCACGACGGCTGACAGGAAGGGTCCCAGGCCGCCGAGGTAGTCGACTTCCGCCAGCACGATGGACGTCAGCCCGGCGGCGGGCCCGCTCACCGAGAGCGGCGACCGGCTCAACCAGGGGATGACGAGCCCGCCCACCACGCCGGCGACGAGTCCCGAGACCGGCGGAACGCCGCAGGCCACGGCGATCCCGAGGCACAGCGGCAGGGCAACGAGAAAGACCACGATGCCGGCAACGGCATCTTCCTTGACGTGACCGAACATCGACGGCTGGTGATGCATTGAATCCTCACAACCACTGACACACACAACAGACACCTGGCCCTTACGCGAGGGCGGTGAAACAGGCGGACGCCGGCCCAATGGGCGCCAGCCGGATCAGGCAGGTCGTGGAGGGGCGCGGGGGGCGAGAGCGGAGCAGCGGAGGCAGATGCGGAGCGCGAACGGACCCGGTGGCGCGATGGCCTGCGAGTGCAGCGGGCCGTGTCCGGCAGTCACGAGGGTGGGCACGGCAGCCGGCTGAGGTTGCAGCGCCGTCGTTGTCGACCCGATGGACGCTCCGGCTACTGTCGGCGCCTGAACAGACTGGGCCGCCGCGGTGCAACCGTGGTGACCTCGCTCCGCGTCCAAGCACGCGTCGGCATCCGCGCGCTGCACCGCTGACCGGGCCGTGCGGACGACGACGGCCCGGCCGGACCGGGCGTCCCGGCTGCCTCTCACTGAAACGGACGCGGGCGTTACGAGGGCTGCCAGGCAGGCCAGCACGGCCGCGCAACGCTGTAACGGGTGCGACATCAGGCGCCACAAGACTAATGTGCGGCTGCCCCGTGGTCAAACCGGCCAGCTGCAGCGCTTTCCGACATCTTCGTGCCATGCATCTTCAGTGGGAACAGGAGTGTACATATTCACCAGGGCCAATGACGGATACGTCGTGCCACCGCAACCCCTTGAACTGGAGAGGTTTCAGCGATCCGCGACGGCCGGCGCGAAGGGCCGGGAGAGTGGAGCGCACCTTGCTCCGATGTTTGCCATGCTGGCAGGCGTGTGGGGTAGCCTAGGTCTCGACGCGCCCTCTGCGTACGCCA
>CAYNUO010000178.1:0-2839 GCA_964400405.1 uncultured Bifidobacteriaceae bacterium
GTCAGCACAACCTTCCCGAACTGCTCACCCTTCTCCAGCCGCTCATGCGCCTTCTGCGCATCGCGGAGCGGGAAGGTCGTGTCGACCGCGGGCTTCAGCTTGCCGCTGAAGAAGAACGGTGCGGCGGCGAGCAGCTCGCCCTTCCATCCCATGAAGGAGCCCATCAGCGAGAGCTCGCGGACGAAGAGGAACCGCAGGTCGATGCCGGCTTCCCAGCCGGTGGTGTTGCCACACGTCACGAGGCGCCCGCCACGCGCGAGGGACTTCACGCTGCGGTCCCACGTGGCCTGGCCGACGTGCTCGACCACGATGTCGACACCGCGCTTGCCGGTCAGCTCCCGCACGCGCGCGGGCACATCCTCGGTGTGGTGGTTGATGGCGGCATCCGCACCGAGCGCGAGACCGGCGGCGAGCTTGGCGTCCGTGCCAGCCGTCGTAAACACACGCGCGTTGTGCAGCTTCGCGATCTGGATCGCGGCCTGCCCGACTCCGCTGCCCGCAGCGAGCACGAGCACGTCGTCACCGGCCTTGATGCCGGCGCGGCCGACGAGCATGTGCCACGCGGTGAGGAACGTCAGCGGGAACGCGGCGGCTGTCACGAAGTCGATGTGGTCGGGAATCGGAATCAGATTGGCGGCGGGCACCTTGATGAGCTCGGCGTAGCCGCCCTGCTCCTTCGTGCCGAGCACGGAGTACTGCGCGCACTCGTTGTCGCGGCCTGAGAGGCACTGGCGGCAGCGCCCGCAGCTCCAGCCGGGCTGCAGCATCACGCGCGTGCCCACGGCGAGGCCGCTCGGACCTGGCACGACGACTTCACCGGCGATGTCGCTGCCACCGGCCATGGGGAGCGGGGTCTTCAGCTTCTCGAGTCCGCGGCGGTGCCAGAGGTCGAGATGGTTCAGCGCGCAGGCGCGGACGCGCACGAGCGCGTCGCCGGGTCCCGGCACGGGGTCGGGGACGTTCTCCTCCCAGGTCAGCACCTCCGGACCGCCATGGCGGTGATACCGCACTGCCTTCATTGCCTAATCCTCCAGACCAAGTTCGGTGGGCGCGCCGAGGCCGAGCGTGGCCAGCGGTTCAGCCACGGCCTCGCGGTCGCCGACAACGATGGCGGCCATCCGCGCGGGGTCGAGATGCTGGCGCGCCACGCGGGCCACATCGGCTGCGGTGACGGCGCCGACCATCGGCACGAACTGCTCGAAGTAGGTATCGGGCAGCCCGAAGAGCGCGAGCTGGGCGGCGGAGCGCGCCACCTGCCCGGCGGTCTCAAAGTTGCGGCCGTAGCCGAGCGTCAGGCTGGCCCTGGCCATGGCCAGCTCGGCGTCGGTGATCGGGCGTTCGTCCCGCACGGCGGCGAGCTCGGCGAGCGCATCGGAGAGCGCATCGCGGGTCACGCGGGTCTCGACGCTGGTGTCGAGCTCGAAGGTGCCAGGGCCGCGACGCCACCGGAAGCCGGTCCGCGCACCGTAGGTATACGCCTTCTCCTCGCGCAGCTTCAGGTTGATGCGGCTGACGAACTGCCCGCCGAGCGCGGCGTTCAGCACGACGAGCGGCGCGTAGTCGGGCGTGGACCGTGGCGGTGAGAGCTGCCCGATGGAAATCATGGACTGCGCGGCCTGATCGCGGTGGACGAGGCCGAGGCGTGTGGAGGGCGCGGCCGGAGTCGGCAGCGACTCCGGCGCGTGCGTGGCGTCCGCGCCGCGCGCCTGCCAGCCACCGAACGCGTGCTCGGCAACGGTCAGGAGTTCGCGGTGCGAGCCGTCTCCGGCCACGACGAGCGTGGTGCGGGCGGGCCGGTACACCGCGGCGTGAAACGCGGCGACATCCGCCGTGGTCAGCTCGCCCAGGCTCGACGCCCGGCCGATCCCGAGATGGCCGTACGGATGGTGGCCGTAGAGCACCTGCAGCAGCGCCTGCTCACCGCGCGCGGCCGGCGAGTCCTTGAGCTGCGCCAGCCGGTTGAGCCGCTGCGTGCGCACGCGCGTGAAGTCGTCCTCGCGCAGCGACGGGCGCAGCACGAGATCCGCGAGCAGCGTGGCGCCCCGGTCGGCGAAGCGCGAGAGCGTGGTCAGCGTAAGCAGGGTCGAGTCGTCGCGGACGTCGACGTCGTAGTCGGCGCCGATGCGCGCCATCCGCTCCGAGACGTCGATGGCGGATTGGTCCCCGGTGCCCTCGTCCAGCATGTCGGCGGTGAGCGCGGCAAGGCCTTCGGACCCGGCCGGGTCGGCGCCGACGCCCCCACGCACGAGCAGCACGAACGTGACGACGGGCAGCGCGCGGTGCTCGACGGTGCGGACTTCGAGCCCGTTGGCGAGGCGATGGGTGACGATGTCCGGAAAGTCGAGCGTGATCTCGGTGCCGACGCTGGGAAGGCGGGAACGATCGACGGCCATCACGCCACCGTCACCGGGTCGGCGTCCGGCAGCGCGAGCTCGCGACGGCCACGCGGCACGACGGTCATCGCAATCACGCGGTCCTCGCGGCAATGCGCGGCCACGGCCTCGCGCACGGAGTCCACGGTGGCCTGCTGATAACGCGCCAGGTCCGCACGGAAGTAGCCGGGGTCGCCGGTCAGCACGTTGTAGGCGTTCAGCTGGTCGGACTTGCCGCCAAAGCCGCCGCAGGTCTGCAGGCGATAGATGAACTGCGCCTCGGCCTGCACGGCGCTGCGCTCGAGCTCGCCCTCGGTCGGCCCGGCCGTGCCCAGTTCGGCGACGGCCTCGCGGATCACGGCGTCCACTTCAGCGACGGACCGTCCGGGCGCCACGGTGGCGACGACGAGCGCGTAGCTGCCGATCTCGCGGGACGCCTGATACGCGGCCACATCGAGCGCGAGGCG
>CAYNUO010000179.1:0-2802 GCA_964400405.1 uncultured Bifidobacteriaceae bacterium
TCGCGGCGGCCGTCGCGCTCAACGTCGGCTGGATCGTCCTCAACGCCGGCCAGGTCACGCCGCTGATTCTCGGGATCGTCTTCTCGGCGATCGTCATCACGGGCATCATCCTCTACACGGTCTTCCTGCTCATCGAGATCAACCGCAACGCGGACCACGACCGGTTCATCAGCGGCGTCACGCACGAGCTGAAGACGCCGATCGCGTCCATCCGGCTCTACCTCGAGACACTCCAGAAGCGCACGCTGACCGACGAGCAGCGCCGTGATTTCTACGGCGTGATGCTGGCGGACACCGACCGGCTCCAGCAGATGGTCGAGAACGTCCTGAAGGCGGGCGAGGACCGCCGCACGCGGCCGCACGCCTTCACGCGTGTCGACCTGGGCCCGCTGGTCCGCGAGTGCGTCGACGCGGCGTCGCTGCGCCACCACCTGCCGGCCGGCTCGATCGCGCTCGACGTCCCCGAGCAACCGCTGACGGTGATGGGCGAACCCGACGACCTTCGGACGGCGGTCGCCAACCTGCTCGACAACGGCGTGAAGTACTCGGGTGACGCCGTCCGCATCGCGGTCACGCTCGCGGTGCCGACGCCGGACTCCGTGTGGGTGCGCGTGCAGGACCGCGGCGTCGGCATTCCGAAGTCGCAGTTCCGGCGGATCTTCCGCCGCTTCTACCGTGTCCCCGGCAACAGCGTGACGGTCAAGGGCACCGGCCTCGGTCTCTTTCTCGTCCGTTCGATCGCCAAGGCCCACGGCGGCCGCGTGTTCGTCCAGAGCGAGGGCGAGGGCCGGGGCGCCACCTTCACGGTGGAACTGCCGCGTGCGCTCCGGGCATGAGTCAGATCCTCGTCGTCGAGGACGAATCCCACATCGCGGACGGGCTCCGCTTCAATCTGGAGGCGGAGGGCTATCGCGTCACCGTGCTCGGCAACGGCGCGGACGCGGTCGCGCTGCTCCTCGCCGAGCGGGATCGCTTCGACGCCGTCCTGCTCGACATCATGCTGCCCGGCAAGGACGGCTACGCCGTGACGACGGAGCTGCGGGCGGCCGGCCAGTTCGTGCCGATCCTGATGCTCACCGCGCGGAGCCGGGACGACGAGGTCCTTCGCGGCCTCGAGGCCGGTGCGGACGACTACGTGCCCAAGCCCTTCGAGCTCAGCATCCTGCTCGCGCGGCTGCAGGGTCTGCTGCGCCGCAACCGGTGGCATCGCGAAGGCCGCCCGGCCGTGCCGGACACGCCGGTGGACGTGTGCACCATCGGGGACCGGCGCGTCGACTTCGACGCCATGGAGATCACCTATGGCGACCAGACGCAGCCGCTGACACGGATGGAAGCGGACCTGCTGCACTACCTGATCCGCAACGCCGGGCGCGCCGTGCCCCGGCGCGCCATCCTGGAGAACGTCTGGGGGCTGTCGGCGGGCACCGACACGCGGGCGATCGACAACTTCATCGTCCGGCTCCGGCGCTACCTCGGGGACGCGCCGTCGGCGCCCACGATGCTGCAGACCGTCCGCGGCGTCGGCTACAAGATGGTGCTGCCGGAGCCGCCGGCGGCGGCGCCAGCCCGGAGCCCGGCCGGCGGGGGATAATGGCCCATGCCCGCCAGTGAAGTGATCGAAGCGCACGGCCATCTGATCGACTCCGGCCACCTCAGCGCCATCTTCGACAAGGTCATCGAGCAGAACGCCGCCTACGAGGTGCTCCGCTTCGACATCGGCCGCACCAACGACGACGCCAGCCGGATCGAGATGCGCCTGACGGCCGAGTCGGCCGAGGCCCTCGCGGAGCTGCTGAAGCAGCTCACGACGCTCGGCTGCCACCTGCTCCAGGAGCGGGACGCCGTGCTGACGCCGGCCGAAAAGGACCGCTGTGTCCGGGACGACTTCTACTCGACAACCAACCACCGGACGCAGGTGCGGGTCGGCGGGCAGTGGGTCGAAGTGCAGAAGCAGCGGATGGATGCCGTGATCGTCGTCGAGAGCGGACAGGCCGCGTGCCGGAAGCTGCGCGACGTGCGCACCGGCGACCAGATCGTCTGCGGCCACGAGGGCATCCGCGTGCTGCCCGAGTTCCGCGAACGCGACCGGCTCGGCTTCGCCTTCATGAGCAACGACGTCTCCTCCGAGCGCCGGGTGGAGGTGACCGTCGCGCGCGTGGCGGCCATGATGGCCGACGTCAAGAAGAGCGGCGGCCGGATCGCCGTCGTCGCCGGGCCGGTCGTCGTCCACACCGGCGGCGTCGAGCACTTTGCCGCGCTGATCCGCAAGGGCTACGTGGACGTCGTGCTGGCCGGGAACGCCCTCGCCGTCCACGACATCGAGTACGCGCTGAAGGGCACGTCGCTCGGCATCGACCTGAACGCCGGCGCGCCCGTGGAGCAGGGCCACCGCAACCACATGGCCGCGATCAACACCGTCAACCGCGCGGGCGGGATCCGCGAGGCGGTCGCGCAGGGCGTGCTGACCACGGGCGTCATGCACGCGTGTGTCACGCACAACGTCGACTACGTGCTGGCCGGCAGCATCCGCGACGACGGCCCGCTGCCCGACACGATCATGGACCTCATCGAGGCGCAGAACCGCTACGCGGACGCCCTCACGAACGTCCAGATGGTGCTGATGCTCTCCTCGATGCTGCACAGCATCGGCGTCGGCAACATGCTGCCGTCCTGGGTGCGGGTGGTCTGCGTGGACATCAATCCGGCCGTGGTGACCAAGCTCAGCGACCGGGGATCGATGCAGACCGTGGGCGTCGTGACCGACGTGGGGATGTTCCTCCAGCACCTCGCGCGGAAACTGGA
>CAYNUO010000180.1:0-2784 GCA_964400405.1 uncultured Bifidobacteriaceae bacterium
TGAAGTCCTTCCCGTTGAAGATGTGCTCGAAGCCGGGCTCGTTCAGCATCATCTGCCCCATCGCATCGACGTCGGGCTTGAGCTCGGTCCTGCCGGCCGGAAACCCGTTGCGGTCGAGGATGTGCGCGATGATGTCGGCCCGCGTGTTGTTCGTGATCGACTCGGTGCCGAACGCCGGCATGCTCTGCAGCTTGATGTAGAGGTGATAGACCGTCGGATAGAGCATCTTGCCGTGATAGACCCGGCCGAGGAACGGCGAGGCCAGCGACGGCGGGAACGGCGACGCGTTCACCTGCTCCTGTGTCAGCTTCGAGTCAGCCGTGGAGTGGCACGCCCCGCAATTGCGGTTGAACGCCTGCCGCCCGCGCTCGGCCTGCGCCTCGGTGTAGAACGCTTCCCCGCGCGTGGCGTCGTGCTTCAGCGTCAGGTCGCCGGCGAACTCCATCGTGCCGGCAGGCACCTTGCTGTGGCGAAGCATGTAGGCGAGGACGTCCGCGTTCTGCTGCGGCGTGAGCTGGTTGGGGTTGCTGTACGGCATCCGCGTCTGCAGATAGCCGAACAGCTCGCGCACCGGCCGGCTCTGCCACTTCGCGACGAACGCCGGGCCGCCTGCGGCCGGCGCCAGGTTTCCACCGGCCAGGTCCTTGCCGTGGCAGTTGGCGCAGTATTGCTGGTAGACCTTCGCCCCGCGCTCGGCCTGCGCGTCCGTGTAGATCCCGTTCCACGCTGGTGCCTGCTGTTGTGCCGACACCGCCCCCAGCGCCAGGGCTCCCGCAGCGACCAGCGTTCCGGCCGCAACCATCACCCGCAACGACACTGCCTTCATCGCGTCTCCTTCCGCCTCTGCGGAGCATGAACCCTTTCACCCGCGCGCCACGCGCGGGCCGTACCATCGATACGTCGCCACCGGCTCCGGTTCAGGGCCGATCGTGGTCCCGAATCCGGATGTTCCGCCAGCGCGACGCGAAGCCCTGCATCTGCAGCCCGATGTAGCCGGGCTGCGTGTATTCGTGCTGCGTGACGGTCGAGACCAGCGTGTCGTTGACGTACCCCTTCACGTTGCCGTCGCTCGACACGATCTCCACGGTGTTCCACTCACCGAGCGGCCGCACGACGCGCTTCAGCGCCTCGTTGTCCCAGGTGTTGGCGCGCATCTTCGTGCCGCCGAGCGCGACCGGCTTCAGCAGGTCGCGCTGCTCGCCGGCCAGCGTCAGCGACTTCGGCCAGACGAACAGGTTCTCGTCGAACAGGAACAGGTGGTAGCCCGTGTTCGCGTAGTAATAGACATCGTCCGCGTCCCAGTCCGCCGGCTTCTCGGAGAGGTAGTCGAGCCGCAGCGTGAAGTTGCGGTACTTCCCCGCCGTGTACATGAAGCCGTGCTCCTTGCCGGACCCGTAGATCGCGCCGTTCCTGACCACGAACGCCGTGCCGGGCGTGGTGCGCCCGCAGCTCTCGGGCGGCAGCCCGCAGCTCAGGCCGACGAGGAACTTCCAGCCGGCAAACGTCTTTCCGTTGAACAGCCGCATGAATCCCGGCTCATCGAGCGGCATGGTCTTCATGGCCGCAAGGTCGAACAGCAGCGGCGTCTTCCCCGCCGGGAAACCGTTCTGCTTCAGCATGTAGGCGAGGATGTCCGTGCGCGTCTGCGGCGTGATGCTCGTCGTCACGGCCGGCATCGACTCGAGTTCGCGGTAGAGGAAGTAGACGGAGGTGAAGATCCGCCGGCCGTTGTTCTTCTTGTCGGCGATGTAGCGGCCGCCGAGATTGCTCGTCAGGCGCTGCCGGGCGATGAGGAACCCCCGCGTCTCGAGCTTCGCCTTCTCGGGATCCGGTTCGGCGAAGTGGCATGCGCCACAGTGCTTCTCGAACAGCGCCTCACCCCGCTCGGCCTGTGCCTCGGTGTAGTAGGCCTCGGGGTCACCTCCCGGCACCGTGGCGGCAGGAGCCGCGCCCACTGCGCTCGCGCCGGCCTGAGCCGGCGGCGTCTGCGACGCAGGTACCTGCGTCCCCATGCACCAGAGACCCGCCACCACCAGGGCCGACGTCACCCAGACCATCCGCTGTTTGTCGCTCGCCATCACGGCACCTCGACCAGTTCGATGACTTCACGGCTCGGGCCTTCGACGAGCGCGGCCCGGCCCGTTCCGAAGCGATACGGCTTCTGGAGCACGCGCACGCCATTCCGCCGGAGCCGTTTCACCCAGGCATCCAGCCCGCGGACCTGCAACCCCACGTGATCCATGACCTGACCGCGCGAGCTGACCAGCGGCCGGGCTCCCTGCCGTTGATACCAGTTCACCTCGACGTCGCCGAACGCCACGCCGCCGGAAGGCCGGCGTGCCGTGCCCTCGGGCACCAGCGAGAGCCACGACGGCTCGCCGGCAGGCGTCTCGCAGTCCTGCTCCGAGGTCTTCCGCCCGTCGGCCCGGCGCGCCGACGGGCTGACCGGCGCGTGGAAGTGCTTCGCGTACCAGAGCTCCGCGCAGAACACCCGCTCCTGGAACATGTGCACGTGGTTGAAACGCTCGGCGGGATGATCGCCGGCAAACTCGATCCATTCGCCGTCAGGCCCCGTGAGATAGCCATAGCCGGCAACCTGAGCCTTTACGCCCTTCGCCCGGGCCGCCGCCGCGGCCGCTCGCGTCAACGTACCGGGGAACCATTCGTTGCTGAAGGTGACCGTGTCGCCGTCGTCGGTATGGAGCGGCGTCAGCGGCGCGCCAGTGGATCGGTAGCGCTCCCAATAGGCCCGTGCGCTCGGCACGTGCCAGCCGAAGTGCCAGT
>CAYNUO010000181.1:0-2746 GCA_964400405.1 uncultured Bifidobacteriaceae bacterium
TTGTCGAGCACGGCAGAACGCGCGGCCGCCGGATTCTGGACCATCGGGTCGGGAAGGGTCCCCGCCTCCCACATCAACGTACCCTTCGGGTACTGGATCAGATAGGCGACGGCGATGCCGCCGTTCATGACCGGACCGCCGTCGAACACGTAGAGGCGCAGTCCGGCGGGGACGGCCGCGGGGCGGCTCTGCCGAGCCGCGGTAGCGGCTTCCGATCCGAAGGTCACCGCCGCCGCGAGCGCGAGCAGTGCCGACAGCCGGCGCGCCGCCGTCCAGAGGCGCATCAGGCGAGCCTCGCGATCACGTCACCGAACAGCACGTCGTTGGCGGGAATCGTCTTCGGAACGGGCAGTGGCTTCGAGATGGTCGTGATATTGACCAGGTCCCGCCAGTTGATGTTGTTCGTCGTCGAGTTGCGTCCCCACGAGCCGCAGCCGAGCGAAAAGGTCTGGCGCATCCCGTTCCACAGCGCCCCGCTGTTCGACACGGATTGGGGCTGGTTGACCATGACACGTGACGTGCGGGTGCGCAGACCGAAGGCCAGGATGTTCGCGTCACTGCGGGAGTAGAGCCCGCACGAGTGGCCCAGCCCCTGGTACTGCTGAATGCGATTCGTGAGGTCGATCGCCTCGTCGAGCGAGTCGACGGTGTAGAACGCCATCACGACCGACAGCTTCTCGCCGGAGAGCGGGTGCGCGGGACCCACGCCCGTCTCAGGCACGATGATGAACTTCGTCCCTGCCGGAAGATCGATGCGTGCCGCCGTCGCGATGGGCACGGCCGGCTGGCAGATCAGGTCCCTGTTCAGCGCTCCGTCCTGCCACAGGACCTCGGTGATGCGGCGTCCCTCCTCGGGCGTGACGACGTAGCCGCCCTGCTTCTGGAGTTCCTTCAGCAGCGGCTCGCGAATGGAGCGGAAGGCGATGACCGCGTTGTCCGATGAGCACGAGGTCGCTTCGTCGAACGTCTTCGAGATCCGGATCTTCTCCGCGGCCTCCGCGAGGTCGGCGGTGTCATCGACCGTGATCACGGCATTGCCGACGCCGACGCCGAGCGCCGGCGTCCCGCTGGAATACGCAGCCTTCACCATCGGCGCGCCGCCCGTGGCCAGGATGCGGTCGCACCGGCGCATCAGCTCCGTCGTGCCCTCCAGCGTCGGCTCCTCGACGGGAATCACGAGGTCCGCCGGGGCGCCCATCTTCACCAGGGCGGCCCGCATCAGCCCGCAGACCAGCGCGTTGGTCTGCTTCCCGCGCGGATGGGGTGCGACGACGATCGCGTTCCGTCCCTTGACGGCGTTGATCGCCTTGACGACCGGCGTCGCCTCGGGATGCGTCGACGTCGACAGCGCGCCGATGACGCCGACCGGCTTCGCGATCTCGATCAGATTCCGGGCCTTGTCCTCGTTGATGACGCCGACGGAGCGGTCGTTGATGATGTCGGCCAGCGCGGCCCGCGTCTTGTTCGCGATCTTCGCCAGCTTGCTCTCGTAGTTGCCGAGGCGGCTCTCCTCGATGGCGAGGCGCGCGATGCGCTCGGCGACGCCGGGCTGGCAGACGGACCAGACCATGGCACGAATCAGGTCATCGACCTGCTGCTGCGAGTAGTGCTCGATGGCCGCCTGTGCAACACGCGCGCGATCGATGAGCGCCTGGACGGCGGCGCCTGCTTCGGTGATGGGCTCGGGTGCGATGGTCGCCACGATCTCGTTTCCTCCCGTAAGATGCGCGGATTCTATCGCACGGTTGCCGGCGTCCTGGGCGCCCGGAAGCGTTGTGCGCGGCAACTCATCAGTGGGCGTCCAGCTCGCGCCCGGATTGATCGGGCAGGAGCCACAGCCCGACCAGGCTGATCGCCGCGGTGACGGACAGATAGGCGGCCACGGCCGTCGACGTGCCGTAGGTCCGGTACAGATACAGCGCGACGATCGGCGCCGGTCCGCCCGCGGTGAGGGAGGCGAGCTGGTAGCCCATCGACGCGCCGCTGTAGCGGCGGCTGCTGGGGAAGACTTCCGCGATCAGCGCCGCCTGCGGCCCGAACTGCAGGTCGTGAATCGGCAGCGCGAGGATGATGGCGGCCGCCACGAGCAGCAGGCTGCCGGAGTCGAGCATCTGGAAGTAGACGAACGGCCACACCAGCATCACGACGCAGCCCAGGGCCGTCATGCGCCAGCGCCCGAACTTGTCTGACAGGTGGCCGAAGATCGGGATCACCAGCATCGAGAGGAGCGCCTGCGCCAGCACCAGGTTCAGGATCGTGGTGTTGGAGTACCCCAGCGTGCGGGTGGCGTAGGTCAGCACGTACGTCGTGAAGATGTAGAACGGCGTCTGCTGGCCCGTGCGGATGATGGCGACGAGGATGATTTCGCGCCAGTTGCGCTTGATGGCCTCGAGCACCGGCGTCTTCTCGATGCGGCCCTCGCGCTTGACCTTGGCAAAGACGGGGGATTCCAGGATGCCGCGGCGGATGTAGAAGCCGATCCCGACGAGCACCGCGCTGGCGAGGAACGGTACGCGCCAGCCCCACTCGAGGAACTGGTCCGGCGGCACGAACGCCGTGGCGAGCGCGAGCGCGCCGTTGGCCATGACGAGCCCGGCCGGGGCCGCAAACTGTGTCCAGCTCGCCACGAGACCGCGCTGATGCTTCTGGCCCCACTCCGCCGAGAGCAGCACCGCGCCGCCCCATTCACCGCCCACGCCGATGCCCTGCAGCATCCGGCCGACCGTCAGCAGCACCGCGCCCCAGA
>CAYNUO010000182.1:0-2736 GCA_964400405.1 uncultured Bifidobacteriaceae bacterium
CCCCGGGTGGGCGCATGCTGGCCAACTACTGGCAAGGCGATTTTCCATGCTCGAACCTGTTGCTCGACGGCTGGGAGCGCACGTCACCAGTGCGCTCCTACCCGCCGAACGGCTACGGCCTGTACGACATGATCGGCAACGTCTGGGAGTGGACGGCCGATTGGTTCGCACCGTTCACGCAGGCAGGGAAGCAGGCCGGTGGCTGTTGTGTGCCGGCCAACCCGAAGGGTGGCTCCCGCGTGGCGAGCGTCGACCCGGCTGACCCGGCGCACCCTATTCCGCGAAGGGTCCTGAAGGGCGGGTCTCATTTGTGCGCCCCGAACTACTGCCAGCGCTATCGTCCTGCCGCGCGCTATCCGCAGCCAATTGACACCACCACGAGTCACGTCGGATTCCGTTGTGCGAGGCGGGTCAGGGACTAGCCGGGTACTGACCTGGGAAGTCGGGACGGACCAACAGACACGAATCGAGACGTTCCGGTTCAGAGGTTTCGGCTAGGCTAGGCCGCTGGAGGAGTCGATGAGCGCCATCAGCCGCACCGTTGCCACGGGAATCGCCGGGTTTGCCCTGGGTTCCCTCCTGACCGCCACCCTCACCGGGCAGGCGCCCCTCTCGAAGCTCGACGGCAAGATGTCGCACGTGGCCGTCGTCGTGAAGGACGTCGAGAAGTCTGCCAAGGTGTTCTCGGACATCTTCGGCGTCGCGGCGCCCCCGCCGCGCGTGGTGAAGAACATTCCATTCCCGCCGTCCTACGGCCCTGGCAAGACGATGGCCACGAAGACGACGATGCTCTCCGCCAACGGCGTCAATCTCGAGCTGATTGAGCCGCTGGACGGGCCCAGCCCGTGGCGCGACCACCTGAACAAGTACGGCGAGAGCGTGCACCACCTCGCGTTTGCTGTTCCCGAGTGGATGCCGGCCATCAGGTTCCTCGAGTCCAGGGGCGGCAAGTGGGTACAGGGCATCGAACAGTACAACTTCGGGTACGTCGACCTGATGCCTCAACTCGGTTTCACGATCGAGGTGATCGGCCCGAAGATCAACCTGCCGGCCCAGTAGCGTGATGCGCACCGGACTGGTTCGTGCCGGCGTTGTCGTGCTGGTCGCGCTGGCCGGGGCGGCTCACGCACAGACGGGCACCTCGCGGACGCCCGCCGCTGTGCCGCCGGCGCCGCGGGCGTCGCAGTGGGACGGCGTGTACACGGACGCGCAGGCCGCCCGGGGCGAGCCGTTCTACGTGGAGAACTGCTCGATGTGCCACGGCCTGAACCTATCGGGCACCATCCTCGCGCCCGCGCTGGCGGGGCCGGCGTTCATCGCGAAGTGGAACAGGCGTCCCCTGAAGCTGGTGTTCGACATCATCCAGACGCGGATGCCGCTGAACCTGAGCGGACACCTGAGCCCGCAGCAGAACGTCGACGTGCTGGCCTACATGCTCAAGCGCGGCGAGAGTCCCGCCGGTGCGAAGGAACTGGCTCCGACGGCAGCCGCGCTCGGCGCGGTGGTCGTCCTGGCGAAGCCCTGAGGAGCGGACGATGCCGTCCACGCTGCAACGAACTGTCATCGCCGCGGGTCTGGTGGCCGTGGCGGCCGCACTGCTCATTCCGGGAGTCGACGGCCGGGCCCAGGGTCTGGTGCCAAGCACCTACAACGGCATGGGGGAGAACGACATGCCCCCGGCTGGCGCCCCCGTGTCGAAGTACTACACCGAGGAACAGGCCACGCGGGGCCGTGCGCAGTTTCTCCGGAACTGCGGCGTGTGCCACATCGCGCAGCCGCTGCTGACCCGCGAGATGATGCCGCCCGAGGCCGGCTTCTATCGCGTCGAGCATACGTTCGTACCGCTCGGCGGCACGTTCGTGCGGAAGTACCTGTCGATCTACCACCTGTTCCGGCGCATCCGCGACACGATGCCGGCCGGCCATCCCGCGGCCGTGAGCGTGGCGGCGAAGCTGGAGGTCATCGCGTTCCTGCTGAAGGCGAACGGCTTCCCGGCCGGTGACACGCCGCTCAGGCACGACATCGCGGCGATGAAGCAGATGCCGCTGAACGAACAGGGGTTCGACATCCCGTTCAACGGGAAGAATCTGAACGGCGTCGGCGTCGTCCTCGGCTTCATGTGCAAGCCGGCACCGCTCGGCTGCGGCACGACGAACCCCGGCACCACGGTCACGGTCAATGCCGTGAAGCGGGAGCTGGTCTTCTCGGGGCAGCCGGAGGGCTACTGGTATCCGGACAAGCAGTACCGGAACTTCGACTTCCGGTTCGACCAGGTCTTCGAACGGCCGCCTGACGCCGACCCCGACGACACCTTCTTCGACGGCAACAGCGGCGTGCTGTTTCCCGTGCGCGAGCACTTCGTGTTTCCGCCGACGCGCGAGCGCATCGAGGTCCAGGGGCACAACCTCAACATGATGGGCGTGCTTGGCGCCGGGAGCCTCCTCGATCTCGAGACGCGCCGGCGCGTCCAGCGTCCGGTCGGACAGTGGAACTCGCTCCGCGTGGTGAACATGAACGGCCAGGTGACGACCTACATCAACGGCGCGATGGTCTCGAAGGGGAGCCATGCGTTCACCGAGCCGGGCTACGTCATCGTACAGATGGAAGGTGTGCCGATGCGATGGAAGAACATCCGCATCCTGGCGTTGCCTGACTAGCCGGAAGCGCCGCGCGCCAGCGGCGGTTACAGCCCTGACGGGTCGACGCCCCAGGCGCGCAGGATGGCCAGTTCGTCCG
>CAYNUO010000183.1:0-2728 GCA_964400405.1 uncultured Bifidobacteriaceae bacterium
CCGTCACCCGTACACGGCGGCGCTGCTGTCGGCGATCCCCGACCCGGTGCCCGGCCGGCACGCGGCGCGGATGGTCCTGACCGGTGACGTCCCCAGCCCGGCCAACCCGCCCTCGGGCTGCCATTTCCATCCACGATGTCCGATGGCCCAGACCCGCTGCGCCAGCGACGAACCGCTGCTCCGCGAAGTCGAGCCTGGGCACTGGTCGGCGTGCCACTTCGCCGAGCAGACGGGCACGTTGCTCGCGGGCCGCTAGAAGAGCCCGGCCGTCATCGCGCCGCGTCAGGAACCGGCAGGCCGAGGTAGCTCGTCTGCGCGATTCTGAACTCGTCGCGCGGGGTGAGGTCCCGGTTTACGTCGGTCAGCGGACTCCGGTCGAACGACGGGTCGAAAACCACCCACGTCCCTGCGCGCGCTTCGGCCACCGCGCTCTCGAGGTCCACGCCGGACCCGTCGAAGTAGCTGCGCACATCAGGACGGTTGAGACCCGCGGTCAGCACCGCCCGATCCGCGGGGAACGGCCGGTCGCTGCCGATGCCGACCTCGCCGGCCACCAGCACGTAGGGAAACACCCGCAGCATCGTCGCCAGCACACGCGTCGTCGGCAGCCACGTGGCGGCCAGACCGCCCGGGTTCAGACGCGCCCGCAGCAGTTCGAAGTACTCGAGCGAGTAGAGCGCACCGGCATGGGGGCCGTCGGGGCGCATCGCGTCCGCTTCGATGATGTCAAAGCGCTCCGTCGATCGCTTCAGGAACGCGCGCCCATCGGTGACCTGGTGCCGGATCCGCCCATCGCCGAGCAGCCGGCTCAGTGCCGGATACGGCGTCGCCAGACTGAAGGCGCGCAGCGCGTCGAGCTGTCCCGCCATGATCTCCAGGCTCTCGATCCGCTCGGTTGCAGTACGCGCGCCCACCGCGAACAGCGTGTCGCCCGAGCCCAGGCCGATGACCGCCACCCGCCGTGGGGACTCGTGCAGCAGGGACGGCAGCAGGCCCAGCAGCGTGTGGGTCGCCCCGTACGGCAGCGTGCTCTGCGACAACCCGTTCGAGAACACCTGCGTCCCCTCTTCCTGCAGGATCAGCGTCGACACGCCGGACGCACGCTCCTCGACAATCAACGCCCCGCGCGCACCGTGGAGGACAGGCCACATGACAGCACCCGCGGGCACCAGCCACACGACACCGGCCACGGCGACCAGACCTGCCACGGCGGCGCGCCACGCCCGCGGGGGTGGGTCAGCCACACGAAGCCCTGCGAGCAGGAGCAGCGACACGCTGCCGGCTGCCAGCGCCTGCAGCGTGCCCGTGACGCCGCCCACGTCGAGCAGCCAGAGCCCCGTCGCCAGTGCTCCGGCGACGGACCCGGCGATGTTGGCGGCCTGCAGCCAGCCGACGCGTCGTCCAGCGAGAGCGGGGTCCCGCTGCACCGCGGCCTGCAGCAGCGCGAAGCTGACGCCCATCAGCACCGTGGGCGGACCGATCAGGCCGAGGGGCAACGCGGCATGCAAGACCAGCCAGAGGCGCATGCCCTGCCCGGGCCGGATGGGATCGCCGCCGGCGAGGTACGCCCGGATGGGTTCGAGCCACGGCACGTGCTCGAGGCCGGCCACCAGCACCGTCACGGCCAGTGCGGCGTAGATCGGGATAACCGCCTGACAGATGAGGAAGGCGCGCGCAGGCGTCGCAATGCGTCGAGCCAGCCAGCGTCCGGCCAGCGCCCCGAGGCCGATGCCACTGATGTAGCAACCGAGGAGCCAGGCAAACGTCAGCGAGTGCGACTTCAGTACCACGCCGAGCAGCCGGAACCACACCAGTTCGAGCGAGAGCGCCACGAACCCGCTCAGGGCAAAGACCGCGAGCCAGGCCCGCCAAGCTGAGGCGGACAGGTCGTGTCCCCGCACACCCGCTGACGCCGCAGGCACCGCGCCCCTGGCGGTGCGGGTCGCGCCACGACGGGCGACGAGCATGGCCGCCGCGCACGTGAGATTCAGCGCCACGCCGAGCAGGAGCAGCGTCTGCAGACTGGCATCCAGCGGCAGCAGCACCATCGACGCAAAGGCGCCGGCCGCCGCGCCCAGCGCATTCCAGCCGTAGAGGCTCGCCGCGTGTCCGGCTGTCTGGAGGGGCACGGGGTCGCCTGTCGCGCTGGCGCAGCCGACCACGGCCAGCGGCAGCGTCATGCCCATCAGGCACGTGGGCCAGAGGACCGCGACAAACGACAGTGCGGCCATCGCGGGCAGCGGCAGGGTGGCGAGGCCGGACGCACCGTGCAGCATCTCGTGGAAGAGCGCGACGCTCGCCGCCGCGAACGCCGCGACGCCGGCTTCGCAGCCGGCCAACGCCGCGAGCGCCCGACGCGCACCAAGCCGGTCGGCCAGCGGTCCGCCGAGCAGATGCCCGATCCCCAGACCGGCCAGGAACGCGGCCACGATGATCGTGACCGAAAGCGTGTCCGAGCCACTGACCAGCGTGAGCATCCGCTGCCAGACGATCTGGTAGATGAGGGCGGCGGCGCCGCTGACGGTGAACGCGGCGCAGATGAGCGGGGACCTGAGCATCGGGGCGGGGACGCCCCGGTGTATCAACGGCGGTCAGGTACCGCCATACCCGCCAGACAGGATTCGCGGGGCGGGCCAGCGCACCGGCGGACGGAGTTCAGTAGCAGTATTCGGGGCTGGGAAACGCGCCCGACTTCACGTCCCTGACGAATGTCTCGACGGCCGCGCCG
>CAYNUO010000184.1:0-2710 GCA_964400405.1 uncultured Bifidobacteriaceae bacterium
GCGCATGCTCCATCGCGATGTAGCGCCAGTGCTCGTTGTTGAACGAGGGGAGGCCTTGCTGGAACCGTTCGATCACCTGGTTCAGCCGGCCTGGCGCGGAGGGTGTCTGCGCAGCGAGCGTGGCGAGCGCGCTGCTGGCCGCGAGCGCAATGACGGAAGCCGAGAGTCGGGCGCGGATCATGGGCCGCACTTTACACCGACCCTGGCGTGTATGGGACATGTTGGACCAGAGCAGGGACAGAGAAGGAGGCCGGAAGGACGCCGGTCTGCTGCTTTCCGGCTACTGTAGCTCGCTGTTCCGTCCGGTCGACTCGACTCGCGGCGGTCTCCACGTCGCGACTGTCGTGTTCACGATTCACTCTCACTCTCCCCGTCGAGCCGCGTGGCTCATCCGTGCTGGCGTGGCCTGCGTGGCGTGTGCGTTCGCGCTGCCGGCTGCCGCGCAGAGCGCTGATGGCCGGAACCAGGGTGCGCCTGCGCCCCAGGCTCCCAGCACCATCACGCGGGATGCACAGGGGAAGGCCACGGTCAGGGCCGTTCGGCTTGCGGCACCGCTGCGGCTCGATGGCCGTCTTGACGAAGCGATCTACAACGAGGTGGCGCCGTTCTCCGGCTTCATCCAGAACGATCCCAGGTCCGGCGCGCCGGCGACCGAGAAGACCGACGTGTGGGTGCTGTTCGACGAGGACAACGTGTACGTCTCCGCCCGGTGCTGGGACGAGCATCCGGAGCGGATCGCCGGCAACGAGATGCGCCGCGACAACAACAACATCCCGCAGGACGACACGTTCGCCTGGAGCTTCGACACCTTCTACGACCGGCGGAACTTCCTGTCGTTCGTCGTGTCCGCCTCCGGCGGACGGAACGACACGCAGGTGACCAACGAACGCCAGCTCGCCGTGGAGTGGAATCCCGTGTGGCGCGTGAGGACGTCACGCTTCGAGCAGGGCTACCTGGTGGAGGCCGCGATTCCGTTCAAGTCGATTCGCTATCAGCAGGGCGCGGCGCAGGTGTGGGGCTTTCAGGCGCGGCGCCGCATCGCCGCCAAGAACGAGATTTCCTATCTGACGCCCGTGCCGGCGGCCATCGGCAGCACGGGCATCTTCCGCTCGTCGCTCGCGGGGACGCTCGTCGGCCTCGAGGCACCAGAGCGCGGCCGCAACGTGGACATCAAGCCATACGCGGTCGGCAACGTGACGACCGACCGGCTCGCGGTGCCTCCCGTCAGCAACGACCCTGGGGCCACCGCCGGCGTCGACGTGAAGTACTCCGTCACGCAGAACCTCGCGGCGGACCTCACCGTGAACACCGACTTTGCGCAGGCCGAAGCCGACGAGCAGCAGGTCAACCTGACGCGGTTCAGCCTGTTCTTCCCGGAACGCCGGGACTTCTTCCTCGAGAACGCCGGACTCTTCGCCTTCGGGGGGACGACGGCCGGCGGTGATGTTCCGATGCTGTTCTACAGCCGGAACATCGGCCTCAGCCGCGGTCGAGCGGTCCCGATTCGCGCGGGAGGACGCCTGTCGGGACGCGTGGGCCGCTTCACGCTCGGCGCGCTTCAGGTGCGTTCCGGTGGCGACGAGGCCGCGGCAGCGCAGCCGACGGACTTCTCCGTCGTGCGGGTGACGCGCGATGTCCTGAAGAACAGCAGCATCGGGGCCATCGTGACCAACCGGTCGGTCTCGGCGCAGGGAGGTGGCGCGAATCGCGCCGCTGGCCTCGACGGCAACTTTGCCCTCGGGCCGTATCTGCTCGTGGGCGGGAACTGGGCGCGCACCGCGACGACGGATACCACGGCGTCGTCGGACAACACCTATCGGGGATTCCTGACCTACGACTCGGATCGCTATGGCCTGCAGGCCGATCACGTGCGGGTCGGCGCCCGTTTCGATCCGCAGATCGGCTTCGTGCAACGCCGGAACATGCGGAAGAACTTCGTCCTCGCGCGGTTCAGCCCGCGTCCGAGACAGAACAGGCGCGTGCGCAAGTATTCGTATCAGACCTCGTTCACACACATCACGAACACGGCTGGCCGGCTCGAGACGCGCCGCCTCGAGGGCCGCTTCGGCATCGACCTGCAGAGCAGCGACACCTTCGTCGCGACCGTCAGCGACCAGTACGAGTTCCTGCCCGCGCCGTTCGCGCTGGCGACGAACGTGCGCATGCCGGTCGGCGGCTACAACTTCAACAACGCGACGGCCACGTATACCTTCGGACGCCAGCGAAAGCTGGCGGGCGGCCTGGGGATCGATGCGGGCACCTTCTACGACGGTCGCAAGACGACGTGGACGATCTCCGCGGCGCGCTACAGCCCGACCTCCCGGTTCGCGCTGGAACCAGCGCTGTCGATCAATCAGGTGGATGTGTCTGCCGGCTCTTTCACGACCCGTCTGCTGACCACGCGCTTCACCGTGATGATGACGCCGCTCATGTTCGCGACCGGGCTCGTGCAGTACAACTCCGGCTCCAACACGATCGGCACGAATATCCGCTTCCGGTGGGAGTACACGCCGGGCAGCGAGTTCTTCCTGGTCTACAACGATCAGCGCGACACCGGTCCCGTCGGGCTGCAGAACCGCGCCGTGGTCGTCAAAGTGACGAGGCTGCTGCGCTTCTGATCAACCGGTTGTTCCGGTTCCAGCGGGTCGCGCTACTTGCCGCCGCCGCGTTCCTTCCAGCGCGCCGTGCTGAGCTTCATCTCCAGGATCCG
>CAYNUO010000185.1:0-2697 GCA_964400405.1 uncultured Bifidobacteriaceae bacterium
CAGGACGATTTGCGTTAAAAGACGCTCAGGACCACCGATGCCGGACGGCGCCAGACTGGACTCCTGGAAAGAGATCGCCCGTTATCTCGGACGAGATGTCCGCACCGTCATTCGCTGGGAGGATCGCGGGCTCCCGGTCCACCGCGTTCCCGGCGGAAAGGTGTCCCGCGTCTTCGCCTTTACTCAAGAGCTGGATGCCTGGCTGGCGCACGGGGACGTTGGTACCCCGACCGGTGAACCAGAGACGCACGCAACCGCCACGCCCCGGCAGCCGGAACCCGGGACCACGCCGTCGATCGCAACGGACGCGGAACCGCGACGCCGCCCGGTTGTTCGAACCGTGGGCGTCGCCACCGTGATCGTCCTCATCGCCGCGCTGGTCGCCGCGTGGGCCGTCGTCAGGTCCGAGACCGTGCCGGACCGGCTGGAAGTCTCCGGTGGCCAGCTGCTCGCATATGAGGCCGGGGCGACACGGCCGGCGTGGACGAAGCGCCTGCCCGACGGGGACATGTCCACGTCGTGGGGCCGCTGGAACGCCATCGGTGATCTCGACAACGACGGCGCGCGGGACATCATCACCGCCGTCGAGGTCCACCAGCCTCGCTCGAACGAGCACACCGGGATGCTCTCGCGTCTTTCCGCGAGCGGCCAGGCACGATGGCAGCTCGTCGCCGACGACCGGGTGCGGTTCCGGGATCGGGAATACGGGCCGCCGTGGCCGACGGATGACTTCGCGCTCTATGGCGTCGGCGGCGACACGCGCATCGCGTGGACCGTTCACCAGTTCACGTGGTGGCCGGGCCTTCTGATCTCCGTCGATGCCAACGGTGTGCGGCGCGGCCGCTTCGTCAACAGCGGGTGGCTGCGAGCCGTGCAGCCATCACGCGACGGACGGTTCCTCTTCGTCAGCGGCATCAGCAACAGCCATCACGCGTACATCCTGGCCGTGCTCGATGCCCGCGATCCTACGGGCCACTCACCCGAGCCGGCCGGCAGTGAGATGGAGTGCGTCGGCTGCCCGCAGGGGCAGCCGCTCCACTATTTCGTCTTCCCGCGGACGGACCTCGGCCTGACGCAGCCGTTCCCGGCTCGTGGGCCGTCGATCGAGACATTCGAAGATGGATCGGTGCAGGTGGAAACGCATGAGAGCGACGTCGGGGCCATCGGGACGATCCTCTACACGTTCTCGCCCGACGCCGTCCTGCGCGAGGCGCGGTTCAATGACGCCTACTGGGATCAGCATCGGCGGGTCGGCGCTGCCGCGCTGACGCACAACGACGCCGAGTGCCCCGAGCGGCGCGGCCTCGCCGTGCGGCACTGGACGCCCGGCGGCGGGTGGGAAACGGTACAGATCGTCCCGCGCTGAGCGCTAGG
The DNA here is from genome assembly GCA_964400405.1 of uncultured Bifidobacteriaceae bacterium. Lineage (GTDB taxonomy): Bacteria > Acidobacteriota > Vicinamibacteria > Vicinamibacterales > UBA2999 > CANKJK01. The sequence continues at coordinate 1,375 of CAYNUO010000185.1, forward strand.
CGCGAGGCACGATCTGCGTGATCGCCCGCACGAACCTGTCGATCTCCTCGAGTGACGTGTAGACCTGCGGCGTCACGCGGATAGCCTGGTGCGCGAACACGGGTCCAGGCGCTCCCTGGTTCTCTTCTGTCGCGACGAGGATCGCGAACCTCTCCCGCAGCGCCCTGGCAAGTTCCTGGGCTCTCATGCCCTCGACCTCGAACGAGGCAATGCCCCAGGTCTCGCCAGCCTCCAGGCTGGAGAGCAGCCTGACCCGTGGCAGGCGTTCGAGTGCGTGCGCCCACCGCAGCGTGAGATACCGGAGCCGTGCCGCCTTGCGTTCCGCGCCGATCGCCTGCTGAAACGCCAGCGCATCCCCGATCCCGGCCCAGGCGGCCACGGCGTGCGTGCCGATCTCCTCGAACTTGCGGATGTCGCCCGCCATGCCGGGAATCTCGGCATGGAGGGGCCAGACGCGCTCGATGCTGTCGCGCCGGACGTAAAGAAAGCCGGTGCCGTGCGGCGCCATCAGCCACTTGTGCAGGCTCGTGCCGTACGCGTCGCACCCGAGGTCGCCGAGCGCGACCGGAATGTGACCCGCCGCATGCGCCCCGTCGACGATTGTGAAGATGCCGCGGGACCGGGCGACCCGGCATAGCTCGCGCACCGGGAACACCTGGCCGGTCGTGCCCGTGATGTGACAGACGTGCAGCACCCGGGTGCGCGGCGTGATGGCGCGCTCGACCCGGGCAAGAAGATCCGCCGCCGTCGTCGGTACCGGGAACTGGATGCGGTTCACGACGATGCGGTCGCGGCGTGCGCGCTGGTCCCACGCCCAGAGCATCAGCGTGTAATCCTGGTCGGTCGTCAGCACCTCGTCGCCCGGCTCGAGGGTCAGACCCTGCTGGACGGTGTGCAGCGCCTCGGTCGCGTTGCGCATGAACGCGATCTCGTCCGCACGGCACCCGAAGGCGTCCGCCATCCGCTGCCGGACCGGCGCCAGCGTCTCCTTCAGTCGCTCACGGTAGTGCACGGGCAGGACGTTCGAGGCCGCGAGGCGTCGCGTCAATGCGTCGTGGACGACGGCGGGGCTCGGCGAGCTGTTTCCGTTGTTGAGGTTGATGAGGCGGCGGTCCAGCGTGAACGCCCGGCGGATCGTCTTCCAGTACCGTTCGTCGGCGGCCGCCACGCCGACGGGCATTTGCGCGATGGACGCCGTCGCCTCGGCGATTGACTCGACCGTCGCGCGGTGCGCCGCCCAGGCAGCCGCGCCTGCGCCGCCGGACCACTGGAGAAAGCCCCGGCGCGTCCACATGCTCAGCGCGGCGCGGCGACAGTGCGCCA
>CAYNUO010000186.1:0-2671 GCA_964400405.1 uncultured Bifidobacteriaceae bacterium
CTGCACCGCTGCGGCGTCGAGCACACCGAGCGCCCCGACGCGGTCGCGGTCGAGAACGCGGCGCATCACGTCGCGGCCCGACGTCCGCAGCCAGTGATGCAGCGGAATGCTGAAACCCTGCTTGGGCGCGCGCGCGTGGTCCTCGCCGAAGTGCCGTGCGACCAGACGGCGCAGCAGCACCTTCGTGTTTGCTCGGCTCGTCGTCTTCCACCGGTCGGGCAGGCCCAGCGCGAACTCCGCGAGCTGGCGATCCAGAAATGGCGCGCGGCTTTCGAGCCCGTGCGCCATCGTGCTGCGGTCAACCTTCGCGAGGATGTCGTTCGGCAGGTACTCGGCGATGTCGGCGAGCTGAAGGTCGCGCAGCGACGGCACCTCCGGCACGCGCCCGGCCATGCTCGCGATTGCCACCAGCGCCGCGCGCTTCGCGTCCGCGCCCTTCAGCAGCGCGGCGGCATCGCGGGGCACCCAGCTCCCGTTCCACGTGAAGTGCGCCTCGCGCGTGGGCAGCGCCACGGCCCGCAGGAACTTCCGCAGCTTCTCGTCGGCGCCGGCCTTCACGGCCGGGCTCACCCGCACCGCGCCGGCAGCCAGCCCGGCCAGCGCGCGCAGCGGCCCCGGCGTCAGCGCGGACATGTTGCGGTGCAGCGCCGTGGCGCCATACGACAGATAGCCGCCGAACAGCTCGTCGCCGCCATCGCCGCTCAGCACGACCTTCACGCGACGTGCCGCCGCCTCGGCGACGCTCCAGACGGCCGCGGCCGACGAATCCGCCAGCGGGTCGTCGAGATGGGAGGCGAGCGCCTCGACGCGCAGCAGCGCGCTCGAGTCGAGCGGCACGCGCACGAGCTCCACGCCGACGCGATCCGCCACGTGCTGCGCGCGCGCGGACTCCGAGAACGGTGTTTCGTCGTAGTCGACACAGAAGGCCGCCGCCAGCTGTCCCTGCCGCGCCGCGCTCTCGGCCACGAGCGCCGAGTCGACGCCCCCGGACAGAAACAGCCCGACGGGCACGTCGCTGCGGAGCGTCAGGGCAACGCCGTGATCGAGCCGCGCCTGGAGCGCGTCGAGCGCGTCGCCGTCGCTGGCCGGCACGTGCGCGGGCGCATCGGATGCGCGCCAGTACGTCTGCTGCTCCACGGAACCGTCAGCCCGGTAGCGGCGCCATGTCGCGGTTGGCAGCCGCTCCACACCGCGCAGCATCGTGCGTGTGCCCGGTACGTAGTTGAGGCACAGGAAGCCGCCGAGCGCATCCAGGTCCAGTTCGGCGCCCGCCGCGCCAAGCGCGCTCAGCGGCGCCATCTCGGAGGCGAACGCCACACGGCCCGGCGTGGCGGCAACGAGCAGCGGCTTCTCACCGAAGCGGTCGCGCGCCAGAAACAGCTCGCGCGTGACCCGGTCCCAGGCCGCGATGGCGAACATGCCGTCGAGGTGATGAACGACGTCCGCGCCCCACACGCGGTAGCCCTCGACCAGCGCTTCGGTGTCTGACGACGTGCGGAACCGCACGCCCTCGGTGGCGAGTTCCTCGCGCAGCTCGCGGTAGTTGTAGATCTCGCCGTTCAGCAGCAGGACGACGCGGCCGTCGCCGCTCGACATCGGCTGGAGCCCGCCCGCGATGTCGATGATGGCGAGGCGGCGGTGGCCGAAGAAGACGCCGGGTTCGGCCCAGTACGCGCCGCCGTCCGGGCCGCGGTGCCGGATCAGGTTGGTGGCAGCGGCGAACCGCGCGGTATCGAGGGACCCGCCGCGCCAGTCAGCGGCGCCGAGAATGCCGCACACGGCTAGACCGCCCCGGCGGAAACGTCACGCATCCGCCCAACGATATCGCGGGCACGGCGATGCGAAGCCACAAAGGGCTTCGCGGTGTGAACTCGGGTAGGACCACTCTCGAAGAGACCGAGAGTGGCGGGGTCGACGGGACTCGAACCCGCGGCCTCCGCCGTGACAGGGCGGCGTTCTAACCAACTGAACTACGACCCCGAGTCTGGATTGTGGTGGGCGGTACAGGACTCGAACCTGTGACAGCCGGCGTGTAAAGCCGGTGCTCTACCAGCTGAGCTAACCGCCCTTCCTCTGCGCGTTCGCGCATTCGGCAGTGCCGCAGGCCCAGCGCGCGTCCTGCGCGCCCTTCTGGCCACTTGTTGCTGCGGCCAAGAGACAGATTATAGAGGCCTCAGGACGCGGAGCGCAAGCAACGCGAACCCCAGCGCCACGCCCGCCGCGGCGCGGTACTCCCGGTTCCGGATGACCCGCGCGAGGCTGAACCGCCGCACCATCGGCTGCGCCCGGGACGCCCGGTAGTCGTCGTAGGTGCTGCCGAACGCCTCCCGCAGGTGCGCTTCCTCCGTCCGCACGGCCGCCGTGATGGTGGCGGTCATGTAGATGAGCGCGAGGACGGCCAGCGGCAGGCTCGCCGCCGCCACCACGACGCCCAGCGCCAGCACGGACGACCCGACGTAGAGCGGATGCGCCGTCCAGCGATACGGGCCCGAACGCGTGACCTCCCGGCTCTTTTCGAGATGACCGGCCGCCCAGATCCGGATCGCTTCGCCGACCAGGGCGATGGCGAGCCCCGCCCGCCACGACGCCCAGGTGGGCCGCGCGAGCAGCAGCGCCGCCACGACGGTCAGCGCGCCGAGCCGCACACGCCATCTGGCGAGCCAGAGAAGCA
>CAYNUO010000187.1:0-2571 GCA_964400405.1 uncultured Bifidobacteriaceae bacterium
CGGTGCCGGCAGGGGAGAGCGTCGTCGAGTTCCGCTTCGTGCCGAAGGACTTCTATCTCGGACTCGCGGTCAGCGTCGTGGCGCTGCTCGTTGCCGCCGCCCTGGGCGGGCGAGCCCTGTATCAGCGAGGAGGCCGGCCCTGACGGACCGGCCCCCCTCGAACGCCGATGCTGCTACTTCGGTGGCGGCGGTACCAGGCACACCTGCGTGCCCGTGTTGCCGGACCCGTCGGTGGCCGTCACCACCGGGTCGCCGGCGCCGACACGGAAGTGCCGGACGCTCAGCTTGCCCATCGTGTTGACCAGCGCGACCCCCTGCTGACCCGGAGCCTGCGTGAGCTTGATCGTCTCGCCGTTGGCGATCACGTATGAGCCGAGGGTGAGCGTCACGGCGCCCAGATTGTCGCTGCCGCCGATGCGATAGAAGCCATCCTCGTTCAGCCTGCTCGCCTTCGGGATGTTGCCGCCGCTGGGGTTGAAGCTTGGCGTGCACGCCGCGACCGGCGCGACCGTGTCGCGAACGGTGACCGTGAACGTCACCGGCTGCGCCGCGTTGCCGGCCGCATCCACGGCGTTGCAGGTCACGGTCGTCACACCGAGCGGGAAGGTGCTCCCGGACGGAGGCACGCAGACCACCGGCACGGGGCCGCGCCCCGGATCGGTGGCCGTGGCGGTCCACGTCGCGACCGCGCCACCACCGGGCCCGGCCTCGAGCGCAAGGTCCGGGAGCGGGTCGATGACCGGCGGGGCGACATCGGTGATCACGATCGCCAGCTCCGTGTTCCGGTCGCAGACGATGTCGAACTCGAAGTCCTGCGGTGCGACGCCGAACCCGGGCGGCACGTTGACGTGCATCCGGTAGTGGCCCGCTTCGGCCTCCGGCACGGCCAGCTCACCGGTGACGAACGTCCGGAACACTTCCTCGTTCGTCAGCAGGTTGTAGACCACGATCTCGACGGGCTGGCCGAAGAGCGCGCCCCCGCCGGCGTTGCCGTCCTGGACCGCCAGGTGCACGCTGCCTTCGCCCTTGGACTGCCACGTGAAGTAGATGCCCCGGTCGGCCCCGGTCTGCTTGTCGAGGCCGAAGTGGCCGGTCGGGTCGTCGATGATGAGGGCCCAGACGCCCGGCGCCGCGCCGGGCACCGAGATGAGGCCGTCAACCGGCGCCGGATTCGGGGGCGCATTGGGGTTCGACGACGTGGCCGACACCGAGCCGGTCGTCGTCGCCCCGGACGGATCGACCAGCGTGTAATTGACCGTGGCGCTGCCACTCGGCGTTCCCGTCACGAACACGCGGATGTCGAGCGCCCCCTCGTTGCCGACGTTGAAGAAGAACTTCTGGTAGTCGTGCTCGAAACTGGGCGACGACGGGCTTCCGGTCCCGAGCGCCTCGGCGTTCTCGATCTTGAACTTGTAGTGCGTGCCCTGCACGAACTGCGGCAGTCCGGGCGTCGTAATCTGGATGCCGTAGACGGCACCTGGCGCCGCCGCCAGCGTGGTGGAGGCCGGGATCTCGGTGCCCTGAGCGGTGCCAACCGGGAAGCTGGGGTTCAAGGTCCCCACGAGCGCCCCGTTGGACGTATCGAAGATCCGCGCGACGACATTGCCCGGCTCGGCCGGGTTCACGGCGAACGCGCTGACCGTGATAGTGAGCGGCCCGCCGAGGGCCTTCACGCGCCAGGTCTGCGTGGCGGCCGCCTGCGTATTCATCAGCAGGGGCGAGCAGATGCAGCTCGTGCCGGACGGGGCCGGGAACGGCAGGGAGAAGGTCGGCGGCGACTGCAACGCGCCCAGGCTGACGCTGTCGAGCAGGCTCCCGACGCTGTCGCTCGTGCCGGCTCCTGCGAACGCGATGACCGTCGAGCCCGTCGCGGCCACGAACTCGTAGCTGAAGTGACGCCACGAGGTGTAGTCGTCGTTGATCGCGGTGTGCGACGCGACGGGCGCGCCATCGATGAAGACATTCATCGCGTTCGACGCGAGCGGTGTGCCTGGCCTGGCCGCAAAGGCGTAGTTCAGCCGGTAGCGCTGACCCGGCACGGTGTAGACGGTCTGCTCGATCCGCGAGTTGCAGTTCGAATCAAGCTCGACGAGCCGTGAAAAGGTGTCGGCGGTCCGGATGAAGCCGTTCCAGATCTCGATGCCGCAGCCGGTCGTTTCGGTCCAGCTCGCGATCGAGGCCGCGAACCCCGCACCGCCGGGCGGCGCCGGGGCATTCTCGAAGCTGCCGTTCTGAACCAGGGCTTGTGCTGAAGCCTGTGCGGGGTGCCCGATGATGCCCAGTACCGCGAGTGCGCCGATCAGGGTCGCGTCGAGCAGTCGAATTCGCATTGTGTCTCCTGGAGGGATGAGTCCTTGCCTGATGACCGGATGACGGCCCGCGCAGTATCTACCGGCTGGCCGGATGCGGCAAGCACTGTTGCGACGCGGGTCGAAGAGGCTCGGCATCGTAGAGAGATCGTCCGTTCATGATGGCTGCCCGCACGAACGTCACCAGCAGGCCCGCGACGGCCACGACGCCGCCCACATTGAAGAGCAGGATCGCTTCCCCGAAGAGCCTCACCTTCGGGTG
>CAYNUO010000188.1:0-2555 GCA_964400405.1 uncultured Bifidobacteriaceae bacterium
ACGGCGCGGATCTTCACGGTGGCCTTGCCGGCGCCCTTGAGGTGCGTGCGCGGAACGCTGTACTTGCCCTGTGCGTCGCTGACGACGGTGACGTCGTAGTTGGCGCCGTCGAGACGGGCCGTGACGAGTACGCCTTCCATCTTGCCTTCCTGGCTTGAGCTCACGGTGCCGGTGAGCGCGGCGCCCCCCTGGGCCGTGAGGCTCAGCGACCCGGCCGCGACAACCGCCGCGGCAATGGCGCTTCCTGCAATCAGTTGACGGAACATCAGTCTCTCCCCCGCGTGCTTCGGGGCACGCAAACCCGGCGACGATTCTACTGCCCCTTCCGCCCCGGGACAGTTACGCCGATGGAACCACCGGGTCCGCTAAGATGACGCGCGCGGCGGGCCGGATGCGGCTTCCGCAGGGGAGGTCAGAGCATGGGAAAGTCATCAAAACGCGTCTGGATCGCGGGCCTGGGCGGATTGCTGGTCGTGATCGCAGTTGGCGTCGGCGTATGGACGAGCCGGTGCCCGTGCGAACGGACGCCTGGATTCATGCTGCTCGGAGACACGGTGGAGGAGACCGTGGCGGACTGGCGCTTCGTCAACGATGTCCCGCTGTGCCAGCTCCAGGTCACGGCGTACGGCCTGCCGCACGCGATCAACCTGAACTGCATGGCCACGCCGGAAGGGCGGCTCTTCCTGAGCTGCTCGGTGTGCGACACGAAGTTCTGGGCGAAGCACGTCCGGCCCGGCTCACGCGGGCGCCTGCGGCTGAACGGGCGCGTCTATCCCGTCACGCTGACGCGCGTCACCGACGCTGCGACGCTCGATCAGGCGTGGAGGGCGCGGGTCGCCAAGCTCCAGGTCCACGGCACCGAGACCGGGATCAATGCGCGGCCGAAGCCGGATGCGCCAAGGCCGGACCGCTGGTGGAGCTTCGAGCTGCGCTCGTCCATCGGCTGATCGAACGCCCGCGCACGGAATGAGAAAAGGGCCGGCCCGCTGTTGCGGACCGGCCCTTCGTGTCTTGAGCGTAGTCGAGGGGTTAGTCGAGCGGCTCGAGCCTGATGAGCCGGGCGTTGCGGACGTTGGCCATCCACAGCACGTTCTTGTTGCTTGGGTCGATCGTCGCCTGCTTGACGTCGAAATCCTTGACCGGCATCAGGTATCCGATCACTTCATTCGTCTTCGGGTCCACACGGAACACGCGGTCCGCGGCGCCGGCGGGGGAGTAAACGCGGCCCTTGGCGTCGGGCGTGCTGGCCGTGTACGTGCCGGACCACTTGACCCCTGACGGCCACTCGGTGAACTTCGACGTCTTCGGATCGAACATCGCGATGTTGTCGGCGGTGTACTCGGCGAACCAGTAGCGGTCCTGGTCGTCGATCTTGCCGCGGCGCGGCTCGGAGAAGGCGGTCGGTGTCTTGTGCCACTTCACTTCCTTCGTCTTCGCCATCACCTGCACGATGTAGCTTCCGCCGAAGTCCGTGATGTACCAGTTACCCTTGGAGTCCATCGCGGGTTCGTAGCCGAAGTGCATGCCGGCCGGCTTCTTCGGGTCGTTCATGAAGTCGAACTTGTCGACGATCTTCTTCGTGACCGGATCGAACTGGATGCCGCCGAGTGCGAGCGTCCTGTTCGGGCCCTTGGCGATGAACTGCGAGTAGCGCGGCTCGCCCATGTCGACGTGCTCGTAGGTACCGGTCTTCGGGTCGAACACGCCAATCATGCCGAACTCGCCCGGAATCTTCTCGTGCGTCACCGTGAACCAGGGACGGCCCAGGTGATCCACCTCGACGTCGCTGGCGCCACCGGTCGGGTGCTTGGCGGGGTCCGGTTTCGGGAGGGGCCACTCCTGGATGGTCCCCGTCTTCGGGTCGAGCCTGCTCACGAAATAGTCGCTCTGGTCCGTGTACCAGACGTTGCCCTGCGCGTCGACGTCGCTGTCGTGCGGCACGGTGTCGCGGCGCGGCATGTCGTACTGCGTGATGATGACCTTCGTCGCCTTGCCCTTCGGCCTCGGCGTGGTCTTGAAGGTCGCCGGCAGGCTCTTGCCGCCGCTCAGGTTGATCGTCGCGAGGTACGCGGCGAGGTCGACCTTCTTCACGCCGGGCGCGACGCCCCACGAGTCGCTCTTGTCGGCACGATCCTGGCCCGCCTTGTCGTGGAACCGGGCGCGGCCGCGGGCGGGCTGTTCCGTGCCGGCCATCGTGCCGTCGGGGTAGTAGCGGAACATGCGGCTGATCACCGGCACGAACTGTTCGGCGTTGTGGCGCGACTTCACGATGCGCTCCATCGAGTGGCAGTACGTGCAGCTCTCGATCTGGCGCTGGACCATCGACTTCTGCTCGTCGGTGCCGGCGATGCTCTCGAGCCACTCAGCGGAGGTCAACTGCGTGGTGATGTCCTTGGCCTTGTCGAGCGTGAGGTCGAGCGTCGCGGTCTTGCCGGCCGCCAGGTCCACGGTGTTCGCGCTGGTCAGGTCGAAGCCGACGGCGCGGATCTTCACGGTGGCTTTGCCGGCGCCCTTGAGGTGCGTGCGCGGAATGCTGTACTTGCCCTGCGCGTCGC
>CAYNUO010000189.1:0-2544 GCA_964400405.1 uncultured Bifidobacteriaceae bacterium
TGCTCGACCAGCCGCTTGGCCTTCTCGATGACCATCTCGGCCACCTGGACGTGTCGCTGCGCGGGCTCGTCGAAGGTGGAAGAGATGACCTCGCCGCGGACGGACCGCTGCATGTCGGTGACTTCCTCGGGCCGCTCGTCGATCAGCAGCACGATCAGGTAGACCTCGGGGTGGTTCTTCGTGATGCTGTTCGCGATGCTCTGCAGCAGCATCGTCTTGCCGGTGCGGGGTGGCGCCACGATGAGGCCGCGCTGACCCTTGCCGAGCGGCGAGAGGAGATCCATCACGCGGCCGGAGAGGTTGTCGCCGTCCGTCTCGAGGTTCACGCGCTGCTGCGGGTAGAGCGGCGTGAGGTTCTCGAAGAAGATCTTCTCCTTCGTCTTTTCCGGTGGTTCGAAGTTGATCGCTTCGACCTTGATCAGGGCGAAGTAGCGCTCGCCGTCCTTCGGGGGCCGGATGACGCCGGACACCGTGTCGCCAGTGTGCAGGTCGAACTTGCGGATCTGCGACGGCGAAACGTAGATGTCGTCCGGGCCCGGCAGGTAGTTGTAGTCCGGCGCGCGCAGGAAGCCGAAGCCGTCAGGCAGGGTTTCGAGCACGCCTTCCGAGAAGATGTTCCCGCTCTTCTCGGCACGCACGCGGAGGATCTCGAAGATGAGCTCCTGCTTCCGCATGCCGGTGGCGCCGGCGATGTCGAGATCCTTGGCGATCTTCGTCAGCGCGGTGATGCTCATCTCCTTCAGCGCCGAGAGGGAGATGGTCTGTGCCTGGGCCGGTTGTGCCTGACTCTGCGGGGCCTGTGCCTGGGGGGCTGACGGGCTTTGCGGGGCCGGGGCGGGGGTGTCGGTGGCCGGGGCGGGGGCGGTGGCTACGCCACCGTTGGTTTTGGGAGTCGGGCGATCAGCGTCCACAGTGCGTCCAGTCCTTCGCCGCTTGCCGCTGAGGTCAGCGCCACCGGCGTTCGAAATGCGGTTTCCAGTTCACGAGCGTGTCGCACGCGCTCGGTGCGCGTGAGCTTGTCCACCTTGGTTCCCACCACGCCCAGTGGGAGGTCAAGCATCTGCAGCCAGTCCCAGGTCTCGGCGTCCGATTCGAGACCCGGGTGGCGTGAATCCACGAGGAGCACGACCGCACGCGCGCCCGGGCGATCGAAGAATGCCTCGATCAGCCCCGAGAACTCGTCCGCCGCCGCCTGCCGCCGCACGGCCGGTGCGGCCAACCCCGCCTGGTTCTGGACTTTTGGCGCCCGTGCATAGCCATAGCCGGGGAGGTCGACAAGAAACAGCGGCGGGTTGCTGCCGTGCTGAGCCCGATAGAAGTTGGCCAGCCTCGTCTTGCCGGGCTCGGCGCTGGTCCGGGCGACGGCCCGCCGCGCGAGGGCGTTGATGAGGCTGGATTTACCGACGTTCGACCGGCCGACCAGGGCGACTTCCGGAAGCCGTTCCCTGGGGAACTGCCCCGGGCCGGCCGCGCTGGTCACGAACTCAATGACGCGCTGCGACACGGGTCCGACGGCGTCCTGGTCTGGCTGGTCTCTCCCACTCAGTGCGTGATGGCGTCGCCCGACTCCTGCACGGCCGGCACGACGGCCGGCAAGCGTGCCGGCAGCTCGCCGGCGAGCGCGATCTTCAGTACTTCGTCCATGGTTCCGACGAGGTGGAACGACAGGGCATCCAGCACGTTCTTCGGGATGTCCGCCAGGTCCTTCTCGTTGTCCCTCGGCAGGATGATGGTGGTCACGCCGGCCCGGTGGGCCGCCAGCACCTTCTCCTTCACGCCACCGATGGGGAGGACCTTCCCGCGCAGCGTGATCTCACCCGTCATCGCGACGTCGCGCCGCGTCGGAATCTTCGTCAGGGCCGAGACCAGCGTGGTCGCCATCGTGATGCCGGCCGAGGGACCGTCCTTCGGAATCGCGCCCTCGGGCACGTGGATGTGGACATCGAGCTTCGCGTGGAAGTCCTCCGCAAGGCCGAGGTCCGCCGCGCGCGTCCGGACGTAGCTGAGGGCCGCCTGCGCGGACTCCTGCATCACATCGCCGAGCTTGCCGGTCAGCGTGAGCTTGCCCTTGCCGTTCATCAGCGTGCACTCGGTCGTCAGCAGCTCGCCGCCGACTTCGGTCCACGCCAGGCCGGTCGCGATGCCGACCTCGTTCTGCTCCTCGGCCATGCTGGGCCGGAAGCGCGGCACACCGAGGTAGTCCGTGACCTTCTCGGCCGTGACCGCCTCCGTGAAGCCCTTGCCTTCGACGACGACCTTGCGCGCCACCTTCCGGCAGATCGAGGACAGCTCGCGCTCGAGGCTGCGGACGCCGGCTTCCCGCGTGTAGCGCGAGATGACCGTCGCGATGGCGTCTTCGGAAATCGTCAGGTTCGCCGCCGTCAGGCCCGCGCCCTCGATGGCCTTGGGCGCCAGGAACCGCTTCGCGATCTCCACCTTCTCCTGCTCGGTGTAGCCGGCCAGCTGCAGGACCTCCATGCGGTCCCGGAGCGCCTGCGGGATCGTGTGCAGCACGTTGGCCGTGCAGATGAACATCACGTTCGA
>CAYNUO010000190.1:0-2527 GCA_964400405.1 uncultured Bifidobacteriaceae bacterium
ATTTCCAACCCCCTCGGGCTCCGGCCCTTCGCTCTCATGACCACAACGAACAAGATCCACGAACAGCGTCGAAGCGCTGTCCCCACCACGCTGCGGGCCGCCGCCTTGGCGCTGGTTTTCGGTGGAGCCGCCCAGGCCCAGGACGCTCCCCAAGCCAAGAAGGACGAGGCGGCCACCGAATCCACGCTGCCGGCCATCAAGGCCACGGCCACACGCGAGCGTGACAACAGCGTGGGCACCACCGGCGGCAAGTTCGAAACCGCGCTGCGCGACATCCCGCAGACCGTGACCGTGCTCGACCGCAAGATGCTGGACTCGCAGGCCGCGGCGTCGCTGAAGGACTCGCTGCGCAACGTGCCCGGCATCACGCTGGGGGCGGGCGAAGGCGGCGTGATCGGCGACAACATTAACCTGCGCGGCTTCTCGGCACGCTCGGACATCTACCTCGACGGCCTGCGTGACCGCGGCCAGTACACACGCGACGTGTTCTCGCTGCAAGCGGTCGAGGTGCTCAAGGGACCGTCCTCGATGCTGTTCGGTCGTGGCTCGACGGGCGGCGTGATCAACCAGATCAGCAAGAAGCCCGATCTCAAGTCGCGTGTCGAGGTGGGCGTGACCGTCGGCACCGACGACTACTACCGCAGCACGGCCGACATCAACCGCCGGCTGTCCGACACCTCGGCGGCGCGCATTTCTGTGTTCGGGCAGGACCTCAAGTCCACCCGCGACGTGGTGCGCAACCAGGACTGGGGCGTGGCGCCGTCGATCCGCTTCGGCATCGGCACGCCCACCGAGGTGACGTTGTCTGCTCTGGTGCAGCGCAACCGCGATCTGCCCGACTACGGATTCCCCTTCGTGGCCGACAGCGCCAACGGCGTGGGCACGCTGCGCCGGCCGGTGCGGGCGCCGAGGAACGTGTTCTACGGCTACACCGACGACCACTTCAACCAATCGGTCAACGAGTTCAGCGCCGTCGTCGTGCACAAGCTGACGCCCGCCGCCACGCTGCGCAACAGCACCTTGCTGAGCTCGAACCGCACGGACGCCTCGCCCTCCCCGCTCGGTACCGTGGCCCGCACCGGTGGCGGCACGCCGACGGCCAGCGACGCCTTGAGCCTGTTGACCGCGCCGCGCCAGGACCGCGATCGCCTGCTGCACGACAAGTCCTTCGTCAACCAGACCGACCTGCAGCTCAAGCTGGCCACGGGCTCGGTGCAGCACACCGTGACCGCCGGCATCGAACTCGGCCGCGAGGAAAACAACGAAGACCGCTATGTGTGGAACACCACCACCGCCAATGCGACGGTCAACCTGGGCGCCCCGGTGTACACCACCCGCAGCGGATCTCGTGCCTTGTCGCGCACGGTCTCGACGACGGCCGACACACTCGCAGCCTACGTCGGCGACCAGATCGACCTGACGCCGCAGTGGAAGCTGGTGGCAGGCGTGCGCGGTGAGCGCTTCAAGGCCAGTTCGGACCTGGTCAAGTTCACCTTGCCCACCGGCTTCCCGGCCGATACCACGGTGGCTTCAGCGCCGAAGTCGGAGACCCTGTTCAGCCCACGCGCCGGGGTGATCTTCCAGCCCAGTGCGGCGCAGAGCTACTACCTGTCCTACGGCACCTCGTTCAACCCCTCGGCCGAGAACGTCACGCAAAGTTCTTCCACTGCGGCGCTGGACGCAGAGAAGAACCAGTCCTTCGAACTGGGCACCAAGCAGGATCTGCTGGGCGGCGACCTGAGCTTCACGGGCGCGCTGTTCCGCACCGAGAAAACCAATGCGCGCTTCCGCGACGGTACCAACACGGCCGTGCAGGTGCTGGGCGGCAAGATCCGCGTGCAGGGGCTGGAACTGGGCCTGACCGGCAACCTCACGTCCACCTGGCAGGTGTTCGGCGGCTACACCTTCCTCGACGGCAAGATCGTGAAGGCGACCGACATCGGCACGGGCGCCGACGCGGGCATCGCGGCCGAAGGCAAGACTGCACCCAACACGCCGCGCCACAACGCCACGCTGTGGACCACGGCCCGCGTGCTGCAGGACTGGGAAGTCGGCGGCGGCGTGCTGTATTCGTCGTCACGCACGCTGAACAACTACGCCACCGCGATGATCGACGGCTACACGCGGCTGGACGCCACCGTGGCCTACCTGCAAAAGAACTTCGACCTGCGGCTGAACGTTCAGAACCTGACGGACCGCGTCTACTTCGAGGGCAGCAACGCCGGCCGGGCCACGCCGGTGCGGGGCCGCACCGTGCTGCTCAGTGGTACCTACCGGTTCTGACGGACGGAGCCCGCCGTGATCGTCCAGATCCCGAACGTGCTGGATGCGGCGCAGCTCGGCCAGGTGCGCGAGCACCTGGCCAGCGCCCCCTGGGTGGACGGCCTGGCCACGGCCGGCCACCAGGGTGCCAGCGTCAAGCGCAACCGCCAACTCCCCGAGGACCTGCCGCTGGCGCGCAAACTGGGCGATCTGATCCTCGCCCGCCTCGAACGCCATCCTCTGTTCATCAGCGCCGCCTTGCCGG
>CAYNUO010000191.1:0-2419 GCA_964400405.1 uncultured Bifidobacteriaceae bacterium
TCGCGGCCACCCTTGCCCAGCACGCGCGCCATCCGCGCCGTCAGGTTGACGTCCTGGAGGTCCAGGCCGACCAGCTCGCTCAGCCGCACCCCCGAGGCATAGAACAGCTCCAGGATCGCGCGGTCGCGCCGCCCGAGCGGCTCGGCGGTATCCGGCATCTCCAGGACGCGCACCATCTCGTCGACGGACAGGTGCGCCGGGACGCGCTGCTCCTGCTTCGGCGCCACGGTCAACGCGGCGGGGTCGGAGACCATCGCACCCTCGCGGCGAAGGTAGCGGAGGAAGCTGCGAATGGCCGAGAGCTTCCGGCCGGCGGAGGCCCGCGACTGTCCGGCCTTCTGCAGCGCCGCCATGAAATCGCGGATGCCGTGGATGTCGAGCTGCTCCGGCCGCAGCGTCTCGACGTCGACGACCTTCGTCTCGGCGATCGACCCCAGCCACTGCCCCAGGTCCCGGCGATAGGCGGCGACCGTGTGCGGCGAGGCGTTGCGGTTCAGCGCGAGGAAGTCGAGGAAGTCCCGAAGTTCGCGCATGACGTCACGCGATCGTGTGCCGCCAGCGGTCGATCTCGTCGAGCGCGCGGGCGGAGACGGCCGTCTTCCGTTCCGCCCGCCCACGCGGCGGGTCGGCGAGGGCTTCCATGATCCCGAACGTGATGTTGGTCGGCTGATAGGTCGCCGGGTCGGCGTGCGACACGTAGAACCCGAGCGCGCCGATGGCCGTGCTGCGCGACGGCGGCACGAACGGTCGCCCGGCGGCCGCGTGCACGGCGCTCAGACCCGCCATGAGTCCGGACGCGGCGGATTCCACGTAGCCCTCGACACCGGAGACCTGACCGGCGAAGAAGAGACCCGGCCGATCCCGCACCTGCCAGGTGTCCGCGAGCACCGTCGGGCCGTTGATGAACGTGTTGCGGTGCACCATGCCGAAGCGAACGAACTCGGCCTGCGCAAGGCCGGGGATCATGCGCAGCACGCGCGCCTGATCGCCCCATTTGATCTGCGTCTGGAAGCCCACGAGGCTGAAGTGATCGCCGGCGAGCGTGTCCTGTCTGAGCTGAACCGCCGCATAGGGGTAGCGGCCCGTGCGCGGGTCGGTCAGGCCGACCGGCTTCATCGGGCCGAAGCGCAGCGTCTCCCGCCCGCGATGCGCCATCACCTCGATGGGCAGGCACCCTTCGAAGAACTTCACGGCGTCGAAGTCGTGCACCGTCGCGGACTCGGCGGCGACCAGCGCATCGTAGAACGCGTCGTACTCGGCCCGGTTCAGCGGACAGTTCAGATAGTCGCCCTGGCCGTCGTCCACGCCGCAGGCCGGACCCGACGGATCCTCGACGGCGACGGCACCGGCATCGGCGGTGACGTTCGCACCCCGCAGGCTCCGGTCCCAGCGGGACGCGCGGAACACGATCGACCGGTCGATGGACTCGGCGAGCACGATCGGGCTGATGGCGTCGTAGAACGCCAGATGCTCCCGGCCGACCAGCCGGGCGATCCCGGCCGAGAGCGCACCCGAGGTCAACGGGCCCGTGGCCAGGATCACCGGCGTCGCAGCCGAGGCGTCCGGGATCTCGGCGACCTCGCCGCGGACGACGTCGATGAGCGGGTGCGCCTGGATCGCCTCCGTGACAGCGCGTGAGAACTGCTCGCGGTCGACGGCGAGCGCGGCGCCGGCGGGCACGCGCGTGGACTCGGCGCACCGCATGATCAGCGAGCCGAGCCGGCGCATCTCCTCCTTGAGCAGGCCGACCGCGTTGTCGAGCTTGTCCCCGCGGAACGAGTTGGAGCAGACGAGCTCGGCGAGCCCGTCCGTGTGATGCACGGCGGTCGGCGTCACGGGCCGCATCTCGTGCAGCGTGACGCGGACGCCGCGGCTGGCCGCCTGCCACGCGGCCTCACATCCCGCGAGGCCGCCGCCGATGATGCGGATCATGGCCGTGCCGTTCAGGCCGTACGCGCCTTGGCTCCGCGCCTGGCGGGCGCCTTGGCCTTCTTCACGGCTTTGACCTTCGTCGCCTTCACCGCTTTTGCGGCCCTCGCCTTCGGAGCGGCGGCCTTGCGGCGGAAGCCGCCCCGGCGGGGCGACGGCGCGGCATCGCGGCGCGCGGCGAGCAGTTCCTGCGCCTGCGCCATCGTCACGGACTTCGGATCCGCGCCCTTGGGCAGCGACGCGTTGGTCTCGCCATCGGTGACGTACGGGCCGTAGCGGCCCGAGAGCACCTTGACTGGAGGCAGCCCCTCACCGGTCAACTCGGCCAGAACCGTCTTCGCGGCAGACTGCTTCCGGCGCGACTGCTTCGGCGCGGCCAGGATCGCCACGGCTGCGTCGAGCGAGATCCCGAACACCTGATCGTCAGACTCGAGCGAGCGGAACTCGTCCTTGTACTTGAGGTACGGACCGAACCGCCCGAAGTTCGCGA
>CAYNUO010000192.1:0-2414 GCA_964400405.1 uncultured Bifidobacteriaceae bacterium
TCATCAACGGCCACGACGATATGCGGATGGTCGGAGCAGCCTCGACCGGCGAGGACGGCGTCGCGCTGCACCGCCAGCTCATGCCGGACGTCACGCTGATGGATGTCGAGCTGCCCGGCATGAGCGGCATCGACGCCACGCGCGCGATTCTCAAGGAGACGCCGGCGGCACGCGTGGTCGTGCTCAGCATGCACTCCAGCGCCGACAACATCTCGCACGCGCTCGAGGCCGGCGCCGCGAGCTATCTGCTGAAGGACACGCTCTCGCGCTCGCTGGTCGAGGTCATCCGCGACGTCCACGCGGGCCGCCGGCCGCTGCCCGACGACGTCGCCAGGCGACTCGCGGCCCGGCCGGCGCAATCCGACATCACGCCCCGGGAGCTCGAGATCCTCACGCTGATTGCGAACGGACACTCCAACAAGGACGTGGCGTCGGCGCTGACGATCAGCAGCGAGACCGTCCACGCGCACCTGCGGAACGTCTTCACGAAACTCGAGGTCAGTGACAGAACGGCTGCCGTGATGACGGCGGTCCGCCGGGGGCTGATTCCGACGCGTTAGTGCTCCCGCGCGGGAATGCCTCCGAATCCCTGCTCGAACGGCATTCCGACGCTGTTCGTGTACATCGCGTTGAGGTGATAGTTGCCGACCGTGAAGATAAGGTCGATCATCTGCTTCGTGTTGAAGATTCTCGAGAGTCCCTGCCACGTGGCATCGCTGATGAAGTAATCCTCGTGCAGCTCCTGCACGGCGGCCATGAGCAACCGGTCCTTCTCGTTCCAGCCCGTCGCTGCGGCGCCCCTCGGAATTCGCGCGATGTCCTCATCCGTCCGCCCGTTGCGTTTCGCGATCGGCACGTGCTGTCCCCAGACCCAGTCATCATTGCAGAGATAGTTCACCCGAAGGATGACCAGCTCCTTGTCATACAAGGTCAGCGCCGACCCGACTCGGTTGTCGGCGTTCCAGACGAACGTGAGCCAACTCCACCACCGCTTGCCGAACTCCGGCTCGTAGAGGGCGGTACGCAGGTTGGTGTTGGGACGTGCATTGCCGGCGACGGCTGCCTTCTGCTCAGCTGTGAAGTCTGCCGGCTCGATTGGCGCGATTCGTGGCGTGGTCAGCCTGACGTAGCGCTTCTGGGCGATCACACCGTCCGTCACGGGACCGCCCGCCAGGAGCCACCCGATGCTGATGCCGCCAAGAACCAGTGCCGCGCTGCGAAAGACCATCCCATCCCTCCTCAAGAAGCCGGACGGCATTCTGGTGGATACAACCGTGGGATGCAGTACCCCGAACAGGCGACGACGCGCCTGTCCGGCGGCTAGAGACCGAGCGCGATCGCGATCGGGTCTTCGATGAGCTTCCGGAGCTGTTGCATGAACTCGGCTCCCGTCACGCCGTCGATGGCGCGGTGGTCCGCCGCCAGCGTCAGGCTCATCACATGGCCGGGCACGATGGCCCCGTTCTCCACCACGGGCACGGACTCCGTGGCGCCCACGCCGAGGATGCAGCACTGCGGCGGGTTCAGGATGGGCGTGATGCTCGTCACGCCGTACATCCCGAGGTTCGAGATGGTGAACGTGCCGTTGGTGTATTCCTCCGGCTTCAGCTTGCCGTTCCGGGCCTTCTCGGAGAGCTCCTTGAGGTCGCGTGAGATCGCGGCGACGGGCCTGCTCTCGCAACCACGGACGACCGGCGTAATCAGCCCCTGCGGGGTCGCGACGGCCACGGCGATGTCCACCGACTGGTAGACGCGGACGCCCTCGCCGAGCCACGCCGAGTTCACAGCCGGCACGCGGCGCACGGCCAGCGCGACGGCCGCCACGATCAGGTCCGTCACGGTGATCTTCACGGCGCCGCTGGCGTTCATCTGCTGACGCAGCGCGAGGAGCTTGTCCACGCGGCAGTTGGTCTGCAGGTAGAAGTGCGGCACGGTCTGCTTGGACTGCTGCAGTCGCTGCGCGGTGACCCGCCGCATCACACTGGCGGGTACGTCCTCGAACACGCCGATCGCCGGCACGGGAATCGGCGGCGCCGCCGCCACGGCACCAGCCGGCGGAGTCCGGGTCACCATGCCACGGTTCAGCAGCACTGCTTCGACATCCGCCTTCGTGATCCGCCGCCCCTGCGCGGGAATCGTCGACAGGTCGATCCCGGCGATCTGCGCCATCTTCGCGGCCAGCGCCGTTGACGCCACCTTGGCACCGCTGCCCGGCTGGGGCGCTGGCGCCGGTGCGGCCGCCACGGGAGCCGCGGCGACCGGGGCAGGTAGCGGTGCGGGAGCCGGAGCGGCAACCGGTGCAGGTGCAGCGGGAACGGCAGGCACCGGTGCAACCGCGGGTGCGGCCGGCGCCGAGGCAGCAGGCGCATCCCCCGCCGCGCCGATGGTCGCGATCACGGTGCCGGCCGCGACCT
>CAYNUO010000193.1:0-2398 GCA_964400405.1 uncultured Bifidobacteriaceae bacterium
CCGAGGCCACGCTCCTTGGCGAGCAGGGTCTCCATCCGCCCTTCGGCGTCACCGACGCCGGCCTGCAGCGTCCGGAGCCGCTCGTCGAATGCCTCGAACTCACGCTTCTCGAGATTGAGCCGATCGACCGTCAGGCGCAGCGTGTCGACAAGCGTCCGGCCGTCCAGATCCAGCCGGCTGACCTCCCGGGCCACGTCGTCCCGCGCGCGCAAGGCCTGATCGACCCTGGCCGCAGCCTCGGCGACGAGCGCCTCGACGCGAGAGATGGTCTCCTCGGTCTGCGCGACCTTCTGCAGCCCCTCGTTCAACGACTTGACCTGGATGTCCATGCTCCAGACCATCTCGTTGAGCCGTCCGGCCTCCACCAGCGCCCGGTCGACAGCGCTCTTCTGGCTCTCGAGCGCCTTGACCTTCTGCTGCACGTAGATGGCGAGCGAGTTCAGCTGCGCCAGCCGTTCGTCGGTGCTGCGCACCAGGTCCTGCAGCTGGAGCAACGGCTCGAGCCGGCGCTCCATGTCGCGGACGGACTCGCTCGCGACGGCGGCGTCGTCCTTCGACTCCCGTGAGAGCTCGCGGATGCGCGCCAGCTCCTGCGTGACCTGGCTGGTCGTCGTGCGAACGGTGTCGACGTCCCCACGCACGGCCTGCGCGTCCGCGACGACCCGGGCGATGTCGTCCCGCGTCCGGCGCAGCTCTGCGCGCATCTCGTCGGTCTGGATCCGCTCATCCTTGAGCGCGTCGAGGCTGGCGCGGGTTTCGAGCGCCTGGGACGAAAGGTGCTGGAGGGCTTTCTTGTGCTGCTGCAGTTCGCCGTCAGGCCCCGTCATCCCGTGGACGGCTTCTTCCGCCCGGGCGATCATGGCCTGCAGGCCACTGATACGCTGCTCGGCTTCGGCGATGGCCGCCGCGCGCGTTTCAAGCGCGTCGATCCGCGTCACGATGCCGCCGAGCAGCCCGGCCGTTTCGGCCGCCTTCTGGTCCACCTGCTCGAGCGCCTTGCCGACCTGCGAGAGCTTCGACCCGCGAACGGAGAGCTGCGTCAGCATGGCGCTGAGCGCGCTGTATTCCTCCTTGGCCGACGCGATCAGGCCCTGCAGCTCATCCGCCTGCTTCTGTGCCTTCCCGCTCTTCCCCGTCAGTCCGTCGAGCATCCGTGATCTCCCGCAACGCCCACCCGCCGTCGCTCCGGGACAGGATACATCGGTGCCGCGCTGTGAACTGCCGCGAAATCAACACCTTGCCTGCGTGGCCGGTGCGCGGATTTCTCGATCTGTCCACGGCCGGAGTCGCGGTCGCGCCCGGGGATCCTTCCGCGCGACCGGCGGTCCGGAACTTGCGCTGGCCGCGGCATGCTTGCCGCGATCCAGAGCACCGTCGTCGTCGGCGTCGACGCGCTGCCGGTGCAGATCGAAGTGGATGTCTCCCACGGCCTGCCGCAGTTCGCGATGGTCGGCCTGCCGGATGTCGCGGTGCGAGAGAGCCGGGACCGTGTCCGCGCCGCCATCCGGAACTCGGGGTTCGAGTTTCCGCCGCACCGGATCACCGTGAACCTGTCGCCGGCGGACGTGCCGAAGGCCGGTACCTCGTTCGACCTGGCGATTGCGCTGGGCCTGCTCGCGACCAGCGACCAGTTGCCGGCGAGGAGCCTCCCCGACACGCTGGTCCTCGGCGAGCTCTCGCTCGACGGCGGTATCAATCCCGTCCGGGGCGTGCTGGCGGCCGCACTCGCCGCGCGCCGCCTGCGGATCAGCCGCCTCCTGGTGCCCGCGCCCAACGCCCGCGAAGCCGCCGTGGTCGAGGGACTCGCCGTCGTCGCGGCTGAGTCGCTTGCCGACGCCGTCGCCGCCATCACGAATCCCGACGCCCACCCGCTGACGCCTTCACCCGTTGAGCCCGGACCGATGGCAACCGGCGGGCCGGATCTCGCGGACGTCACGGGGCAGCTGCTGGCCCGCCGGGCCATCGAAGTCGCCGCGGCCGGCGGTCACAACGTGCTTCTCGTCGGCCCGCCCGGAACGGGCAAGACGATGCTGGCCCGCCGGCTGCCGACCATCCTTCCGCCGCTGACGCTGGACGAGCGGCTCGAGGCCAGCGCCGTGCACTCGGTTGCGGGCCTGCTGCCAGCCGGCGCCGGACTTCTGCCGGGCCGGCCCTTCCGGGCGCCGCACCACTCCGCCTCGCATGTCGCTCTCATCGGCGGCGGCGCCGTCCCGCGGCCGGGTGAGGTCACACTGGCCCACCACGGCATCCTCTTTCTGGACGAATGCCCGGAGTTCGGGCGCCGCGCGCTCGAAGCGCTCAGACAGCCCCTGGAAGAGCATTCGGTGACCATTTCCAGGGCCGCGGGTGCCGTCCGCTTTCCCGCCCGCTTTCTGCTGGTTGCCGCCATGAACCCGTG
>CAYNUO010000194.1:0-2321 GCA_964400405.1 uncultured Bifidobacteriaceae bacterium
GATCCGGATCCGGGTCATCCGAAGCGCTCGCCAGATCGCGATCGAACGGGCGCAGCACGCTGTTGCCGCACGTATCCTCGAGCCGCGTGTCGATCGCGAGCGTCGTGCCCGCCGTCCACGCCTGCCCGGGACGGAAGCTCCACATCCGCTCTCCGCCCGCGACGTGCACGTCGCCGTCGAGCTCGCGCCCCTCGGCATCGCGCACGCTCAGACACCGGGCCAGCAGGCCGCGGTCGAGCGCGCGGTCGAACGTCACGTGCAGGCCCGCCGTCGTGCCCACGGACGGCTTCGTCAGCACCCAGAGGGCGGGGTCCACGCGCGTTGTGAGCGGCGGGCCCACCTGATAGCGCCGCGAGAAGCGTTCCTCGAGAGGGCGCCCCGCGGCGTCCCGGAAGGCGGGATCCACCGTCACGACGATCCCCCGGCCCTGCATCAGCGGAAATCCGGATTCGAGGTGCGGCACGAGGCCGCGCTTGATGCGGCCCGGCTCGAAGAGCACCGTGAGCCGCGTGCGCGCCTGGTCCCAGAGCTCGTGCGTGAAGTCGAGCAGCGCGTCGCGGATCGGCGCACCCGTTTCCGCGTCGGTGAGCTGCACGGCCCGCGCGGCAAAGCCCTCGCTCATCGGTGCCGAGAACTGGATGTAGAGACGGAGCAGGTTGACCGGCACGTGCGTACCCGTCGGAAAGATGCCGGTGACGGTCGTGGGCACCGGGGGCGGCGCGACGGGCCGGAGCAGGGACGCGACCGGTTCGCCGTCCACCAGCAGCACGTAGCGGACGCCGTGCACGAAGACGAACCGCGGCGTGAAGACCAGCGCGTCGTCGACGCGTTCGAACGTGCCGGTCATGCTCTGAAAGGCGGGCGCGCCCGCGTCGGCATCGCCGTCCGCGTCGTCAGCCGGCACCGCCAGGCTGCGCCGCAGCGCCAGCGCCTCCTCCGTGACGACCTCATGGCGCCCGAACGGCGCGTGGTCGATGCGGAGCCGGGCCGCCTCGGCGTCGTCCGCCCACGAGAGCGCGACCGGCTCAGAGCGCGGCGGTGCTGTAGGCCCGGAGGTGATACCGCTCATCCTCGTCCATCTGGAGCATGAGGATCTCGCGGCCGTTGGCGTTGACCATGCGGCCCACGCCGGCGTGCGGAAGATTCTCGCGCGGGACGCCCACCGGCTCCCTGGGTTGCGTCAGCGCCGGCTGCGCGTCGATGTCGCGCTTGCTGAGCTTCATCAGCGGGTGCCGCGAGTTCGAGACGAGCACGAACTCCTGGCCGTCGCGCTCGAAGGCGACCATGTCGATCGGCGTGTTGCCGCCGCCCAGCTCCGCCACCGTGCGGCCGCGGGCCTGCGTGCCGCCGACCAGATCCTTCAGCGGGAAGTGCACGACCGGCGTGCACGTGTACGTCGCCAGCACGCTGTCGCCGCCGTACGGCATGAAGGTCCGGATCGGTGAGTGCGTCTCGTACTTCTGATGCGAGACATGGAAGATCTCGAGCGACGAGGACGCCGCCGAGCCGTCGAACGGATACGGAATGCGGCGGAGCGTCGAGACGAACTCCTCGTTCGAGGCCCCGGCGACGAGCAGCACGCCGTCCACGAACGCCATGTCCGTGACCGTGACGGTCCGGAGCGGGCTGCGGGCCACGCGCAGGCGCGTCTTCATGGTCGGCACGTCGAACCACTCGCCGTCGCGCGTACCCTGCACAACCCAGCCGTCCTGGCGCGTATCGTCTTCGGCCGGTGCGTCGGCGATGGACGTCTGCGTCGACGGCGTGGCGGCCAGCGGCACGTCCGTGAAGGTGCCGTCCGGCGCGACGGACACCAGCACGGGGACGCCCGCCGCTCCAGTGCCGCGCATGACCGAGAGATACAGGCGCTTCGACACCGGATGAATCGCCAGATCGCGGATGAACACATCCTCGCGAGGGCAGCCCAGCCACGACGCGAGCTTCGCGTCGAGATTCTCGACGGTGTAGGAACCGGTAACGGGTGTGGCGTCGCCGGTCAGGTCAAAGGCGGTGATCGTCGCGGCGACGTTGTCGGCGGCGAACAGGATTCCGGAAGGGCTGAACGTGATCGGCCCGATGGACTTCAGAGAGGCAGTTGGCATGGCCCGTCCTTCTTACGTGCTGGACCGGGTCGTGTCAACTGCGGCGCGACAGACAGAGTTCCGGCCAGCCGCACCGACGGGATAGACGACAAAGGCCGCCAACGATGGCGGCCTTCGTAGAGATGGTGCGGAAGAAAGGACTCGAACCTTCACGCCCTTGCGGGCGCCAGCCCCTCAAGCTGGTGCGTCTGCCAATTCCGCCACTTCCGCGTGGTGAGG
>CAYNUO010000195.1:0-2274 GCA_964400405.1 uncultured Bifidobacteriaceae bacterium
CCGTGCGCCACGAGAAGGTGTTGACGTAGGCGCAGCTGTAGCCGAGCTCGCAGTTGCCGACCGCCGACATGTTGTCGAGGGCCAGCTCGAGCGAGCGCAGCTGCGTCTCCCGCCCGAGGACGTCCGCCGCGTACTGGTCGATCGTCTTCCCTGTCTCGATGTCGGCGCCTTCGGTCCGCTTGGGCCGGACGCCGCTCAGCCACGAAGCCCCGCACCGCGTGTGGGGACCCGTGCTCAGCTTGGGATCTTCGGCCGGGGCGTTGCTCAGGCCGCTGAGCGTCGTCACGTACCGGCGGACCGGCTCGAACGACGAGAGAATCGGCGGCAGCGTCTCAGGCAGGCGACCGGGCTCGACCGGGAAGAACAGCGAGTGCGGCATGCCGCTCGGGGCGTAGTAGAACCCGAGCAGTTGCCGGCCGCGGGCGGCGGTCCGCGCGGTGGCCGTCAGGGCCGGCACCATCGCGTCCAGCAGCGGCAGCGCGAGGGCTGCGCCGACACCATGGAGCACCGTGCGCCGCGTCAACGCCTGTTTCGTGATGAACATGATCCTTCTCCAGCCTGGCTGTACGAATCTCGCGCTCGACGCCCGTGTGTGCCGTCAGTCACCCACGGGCATCCGGTTCTGAAACGGCAGGCTCGTGACGACGCCGACGACGACCGACGAGAACCGGTAGTCGTCGCGCGCGGCGTCACGAACGATCCGGCGAATCGCCGGCTGGTCGAACGACTCCAGCCCGCGGCCCAGGGCGTACGTCAGCAGCTTCTCGGTGAAAGCCGTGACGAAGTGCTCGGGGCGGCGCGCCAGTGCCGCCTGAAAGTCCGTCAGGTTCCCGAACTTGGTACCGTCCGGGAGGCCGCCCGAGGGATCGATCGGCTTGAACGAGCCGTCGGTCGTTCTCCAGGCGCCGGTCGCATCGAACTGCTCCAGCGCAAAGCCGATGGGATCGATGATCCCGTGGCAACTGGCGCACACGGGGTTCTTCCGGTGCCTGGCCATCCGGTCCCGCATGCTGAGCACCGTCCGGCTGTCGATCGGCTCTTCCTCGAGCGGCGGGACATTCGCGGGCGGTGGCGGCGGGGTGACGCCCAGCATCGTTTCCAGGATCCAGGCGCCCCGCTTGACGGGCGACGTCCGATTCGGGAGCGAGGTGACCGTCAGGATGCTGGCCTGCCCCAGCAGGCCCCGGCGGGGAACGTCGGCGCCGAACGTCACCCTCCGGAAGTGGCTGCCACGCACGTTCTTGATGCCGTAGTGCCGCGCGAGGCGCTCGTTCAGGAACGAGTAGTCAGCCGTCACCAGTTCCGTCACGCTGCGGTCCTGCCGGAAGACGTGCTCGACGAAGAGTTCCGTCTC
Organism: uncultured Bifidobacteriaceae bacterium; assembly: GCA_964400405.1. Lineage (GTDB taxonomy): Bacteria > Acidobacteriota > Vicinamibacteria > Vicinamibacterales > UBA2999 > CANKJK01. Next base: position 1,355 of record CAYNUO010000195.1, read on the forward strand.
ACGCCGCATCGACTCCCTCAGGGTGTCGTCGAAGTTCGGGAAGAAGCCCTCGTACGGTGTCGCGCGCTCGACGCTGCGGAGACGGAGCCATTGGCCCACGAAATTCTCGACCAGGGCATTCGCGCGAGGGTCTGCCAGCATCCGGCGCACCTGGCGCTCGATCTCTGACGGCTGGCGCAGCGCACCACTCGCGGCGGCGGCGAGCAAGGCGTCGTCGGGAATGCTGCTCCAGAGGAAGAAGGACAGCCGCGAGGCGAGCTCGAGCGCCCCCAGCCGGTACGGCCGCCCGGCCGCCCGGCCAGGCGGGTCCTGCTCGACGCGGAACAGGAAGGCCGGCATCACGAGCAGCCCCCGCAGGGCCTCGCCAACGGCGGCCTCGAACGCATCGCCCTGCCGGCGGGCCTGCGTGTAGAACTCCAGGACGTGCCGAACCTCTGCCTGGCTGACGGGACGCCGAAACGCACGCCGGGTCAGGCCAGCGACGATCCGTTCGGCGCACGCATCCTCTTCCGCGGCGGTGCGGGGCCGGCACGTCAGGATCCGCCTGCGACTCAGCGTGTCACCGGGCCCCGCGGCGTTGAAGGGACCGTTGATCGTCACCCGCTCGAGGAACGGTTCCACGATGGCCATGGCGTCCGCGTAGTACCGATACGGCCGCTCGAGCCGTTGACGGAACCCGCCGCGGACCACTTCCCGCATGGGTGCGGTCTGAACGAAGGCGACACCCACGTCGTGCGGCCCCGCCTCGACCGGGACCCGAATCTCCAGGGGTTCGATCTCGCCGTCCAGACTGGTGGGATTGTGTCCTCCGCCGGTCGGGCCGCTCAGCGTCATCCGGCGCGGCCGCAGGTCGAAGACCTTGACGCGCTCGCCATCGATGGTCAGTTCCAGTTGATGCGCTTCCCGGAATCCAAGACTGC
>CAYNUO010000196.1:0-2206 GCA_964400405.1 uncultured Bifidobacteriaceae bacterium
GTCTCCCAGAGGACGGCGCCGTCCTTCGTCCCGTAGGCGCGCAGCATGCCATCGAGGCTGCCGGCAAAGACGGCAGCGGGCGTCACCGTGATCGCCGCGGACTTGGCAGGGTGACACGCCGGACCCGGTTCCGGACACCGGGCGAGACCTCGTTGCGCCCAGACCTGTCGGCCGTTGTCGAGCCTGAGCGCCACGAGCAGGCCGGCCTCGGGCGTCGGCGGCTTGCCGTCGCTCCGGAACGGATAGTCGGAGATCGGCACGTAGACGTACTGGTTGTCGGCGGCCATGCCCCACTCGATCCCGCCCCAGAGCGCCCCGGCCGAGAGGCGCACCTTCCAGACCTCGGCGCCCTTCTGATCGGGGTCGAGCGCGTAGACCTCGCCGGACTTCTGACCGACGACGAGCACGCGCCGTCCGCCAGCCAGTGTGCGAAGAATCACCGACGCGCCGATGTCGAAGTCCGGCCCGCCGCCGACCGCATCGCCGGCAAGGAGTTGACGCTTCCAGAGCAGACTGCCGTCGGCGATCGAGAACGCGAGCACGGCATCCGTCGTGTCCGCCGCGGGCCGGGTGAAGCCGTTGCCCGTGCCGACGTACACCGCGCCGCGCGCGAGATCGACCGTCGGAGCGCTCCAGATGGAGGCTCCGGCGGGCGCGTACCGATCGAGGCCGTCCGGCGTCGTGCCGACCTTCCTGGGGGCTTCCGCGATCGCGAACGCCTTCCAGAGCACAGTCCCGGCGTGGGCGTCGAGCGCGACCAGGCTTCCGCGGAACGTGCAGCACTCGTAGTTCGGGTTGCCGGACTGCGCTTCCTCCCCGACACCGGACACGGGCACGTAGAGACGGCCCGCCGCGAGCACCGGTGTACCGGTGATGCGTCCCATCGGATGCGTATCGACCTTCTCGCGCCACGCGAGCACGCCGGTCCGGGCGTCAACCGCGTAGACCGAGCCACGGACATCGCCGAAGTAGATCAGCGCGCCACCCGCGGTGAACGTGGATGCACCAATCGCGATGCCGGTCCGGACGGAAGCGTCCGCCGGGAACGCCCAGTGGTAGCAGCCGGACTGCGCGTCGATCGCATAGACGAGGCCAGTTTCGCTGCCGACATACACGCGCCCAGCCGCAACAGTGGGCTGGGAGTACGCCTGCGTGGCGCCCGGGAAGCCGAAAGCCCACTTGAGCTTCAACGTGGGTACCGCGGCCGGCGCGACGCCGGCCTGTGCGGCCGTCTGAAAGCGTCCATTGCCGGCGTCCATGCCCCAGCCGTTCGACATCGGGGCCTTCGCAAGATCGACCGCGGGCGGGGCGAAGTCGCACCGGCCCTCCGGCGGAGCCAACGTGTCGGTCAGCGAGAGCTTCTTCCCGGTGATGAACTCGGCGACGCGGCGGCGGTCGTCGGCACTCCAGCCCTTCGTGTGCGGCGCCATCAGGCCGGCGCCGTCCATCATGCGGAAGACCGCCTCCGCCGTCTTCACGCGCAGCGCGTTCAGGATCGGCGCGGGCCGCGCGCCGGTGTTCGCGGATGGCGCCGGGTTCTCGCCATCGTCGTGACACTGGGAGCAGCGGTCGATGAACAGCCGTTGCGCGCTCGCCCCGAGCGTCTGCGCCACGGCCGGCCGCGCCGCGCCGGGACCGGCGACTGCCAGCGCGAGCACCGCAGCAATCGCCACGCCTCTGCCTGTCTGCATCGTCACTCCCAGGAAGGCGTCAGTGTAGCCCGTCGTGCTGCCGGCGCCGGCCGGCGCGACCGTTCACGACAGCACGGCCCTCCGGGCGCGCCGCGCGGCGCGAACGGCAACCGCAGTTCCCCGACTGCGGGGCCGCGGCGCCCTGGGCGGCTGATCGCGCAAGGACTTGCAGCCACAGCGCACGCGGTCAACGCGGGGCCCGGTTCCTGCTCACCTTCAGACACACCAACCGTCTGAGGAGGCCCCGTGACCGTCACCATTCTTCCGAACGACAAAGGCAACCCGCCCGGCAAGCTGGCGGACGCCGAACTGCACTTCACCGAGGGGCCGCTGGCCGGCCTCAAGCTCGTGGGCTTCGCCGTCTGGGAACGCAAGAGCGGCGGTGGGCGCAATGTCACGTTCCCCGCACGGCAGTACTCGATCAACGGGGAACGGAGGAGCTATTCGCTGCTTCGGCCGATCTCGGACACGTCATCGAACGACGAGGTCCGGGAAGCCGTGCTCAAGGCGTACGC
>CAYNUO010000197.1:0-2186 GCA_964400405.1 uncultured Bifidobacteriaceae bacterium
TTGACCCACTACAATTCGCCGCCGAGTCAGCGAAACGCCTCACCCATCCGCCTCCATGGGCTCCGGCGTCTCGACCCTGCCGGACTGTTGACCGGCGCGTGGGCGGCCGGGATCATGGTGCCGCTGCGGCAGCCGATTTCCTGCGTGCGGCTTTCCCATATGACCGGCTTCCCCACCCGCCCGAACGGCGTGCTCCGCATCTGCGCACTGGTGCTCGGCCTGGCCATCGCGGCGAGCAGCGGCGCGGCACGGCTGGCGGCGCAGGACCCGCGGACCTCATCGCCGCTCGTCGCGGCGGTCATGGCCGCGGACACGGACGCGGCACGGCGGGCGCTCATCGCCGCGGACCCCGATCACGGCGGACCGCGTTTCCATCTGGACCTGACGGAAGCTGTCGCGGAGAGCGGCTCGCTCGCGCCGGCGAGGACGGTCGCGCTGCTCGAGTTCAGCGCGGCGCTCGCGCGTGAGAAGGAGGACGCGCGCGGACTCGCGATGAGCCTGATGAAGCTGGGAACCGTCCACACCCGCCAGGGGCATTACGAGGACGCCCTCCGCTCGGCCGAACAGGCGCTGGCCATCAGCACGGCGCGCCACTACACCGATCTGGAGGCGCGGCTCCGGGCCAACATCGGAATCGTCCATCGCTGGCCGTATTAGCGGCCTGTGAACTTTCTTTTCTAGAGATCGCTTGGCCTGACGCCGTAGCGCTGGCGCCAGTTGCCCAACGACTGCAGGCTGAGCCGGTCCAGGAAGACGGAGACCTCCCGGATCGATTCCGAGATTTCGCGCAGACGGCGTCCGTCCTCCGCGGCGCTCTCGGCGCCTGTCGCGCTCGCATGCAGGAGCAGTACTTGCAACTTGTTGTTGATGCGGTCCTGGAGCATTCTGCGCAAGTCCTCGACCACCGCCTCGCGGATCAGGCGCTGGCGCCGGCGCACCAGCCAGAAGAGCAGTCCATGGACGACGCCGACCAGGACGGCACTCACGGCGACCGCCCATGCGCGCTGCTCAAGCGCGAAGAACTGCGGCACGAGCAGGATGACCACGATCCCCGCACCGGTCAGGTAGAGCTCGATATGTCGTAAGAAGTGAGGAACGAACGTCGATCTTCGCGCGGACGGCTCTGGCATGCGGCGGCCTGGCCCCGATTATGGCAGAGCTGTCTGCGCAGACGAAGCTCAGGGCGCAGAGGAGCAACGCGCCGACCTCAACGTTGCCGCCGGGGCTGACCCTTCACCGACCGGCCTGCGCGGACAGCTTCGCCTCGTCGCAGGGGATCCGCTTCATCGGAAAGTCGATGCCACGCAACGTGCCGCCGCGGACGCCTTCGATGCGCGCGGCAAGGCGATTCTCCGGCAGCGACTGGTAGCTGACCCGTTGCGGAAAGTCGTGCTGCAGGTTCTCGAACGTGACCGATCGCTCTCCGAGCCTCGAGGCGACGAAGGTCGCCTCCTTCTGGCCCGAGGGCAGAGCGATGTAGACGAGCCGGCCTTCGGCGGTCACCCGGATCTGGAGAAACTCGTACTCGACTGTCTTGCCGTCTCTGACGGTCCGTCCGACCCCCAGCATGGTGCCCCCGGCCGGAGGAAGCCAGTGTTCTCCGGAACCCGGTTCGCCGATCTCGGAGGCCCAGCAGCCGGACAGCCAGGCCAACTGTGCGAGCGGCGAATCCTGAGCAAGGGCCGGTGTCGTCAGCGTGACGGCGATGAGGCCAGCGAGAAGGTGGCGCATCGGCTGCGTCTAGCGGCCCGGGGCGATGAAGCGGCGGCCTTCGATGCGCCAGCCGCCGTCGAGCAGGATGCGGACGGCGTCCGGGTAGGCGCGATGCTCTTCTTCGAGGATGCGCGCCGACAGCGTCACGGCCGTGTCGCTGTCCACCACGGGCACCGGACGTTGCAGGATGATCGGCCCGGCATCCAGCTCGGCGTTGACCAGGTGCACGGTCACGCCGCTCACGCGCACACCGTGCTCCACGGCCTGCTTCTGCGCGTCCACACCGGGGAACGCGGGCAGCAGCGACGGGTGGATGTTCACGATGGCGTTCGGAAAGGCTTCGAGCAGTGGCGCGCCGACGAGGCGCATGAAGCCGGCGAGGCAGACGAGATCTACTTTCCGGGCTTTCAGTTGAGCTGCGACCTCACGATCGAAGTCCGCACGCGTCGGCCAGCCCTTGTGGCTGATCGTCA
>CAYNUO010000198.1:0-2179 GCA_964400405.1 uncultured Bifidobacteriaceae bacterium
CATGAGGCGCCTGGCGCAGGGCCGGCTGCTCACGGCCGCCGTCGTCGCGACCACGACGGCGCTCATCGTCTTCACCGTGCTGCAGTACCGCGCGAGCCGCGAGGTCACCGAGGCCACGGGCCTGCGCCTGGCGGACACGCTGCAGATGTCGCTCATCAACTGGCACGTCGACTTCGAGCGGAGCCTCACCAGCCTGACGGGCACGCTCGACGTCCAGATCTCCGGCATCGCCACGCCGGCGCGTGTCAGGGATGCGATGGGGGTCTGGCGGCAGACGGCGCGTCACCCCACCCTGGTCGGGCAGGTGCTCCTTCACACGCCGGCGACGGCGGCCGCGCCCGCCACAACCGTCGTGGCCGATGGTGAATCCGCCGGGTTGCCGACAGCGCTGCCGCCCCTCACGCTGGGTTCGCCGTCGAGCGTCTGGCACTTCCATCCGGACGCGCCGGCGTTGACGCGCCAGGTCCAGGGGGAGCGGGCGCCGCAGTGGCTCATCGTCGTCATCGACCGCACCGCGCTGGCCCGCACGCTCCTCCCCGACCTCGCGCTGCGCTACTTCTCCGGCACCGACGGCCTCGACTACGACGTGGCGCTCTTCACCGGTCCGGGCCGGGCCCTGTACGCCTCGAGCGATGATTTCGGCCTGACGCCGGCCGCCGATGCGGACGGGATCCTCAATGTCTTCGGCCGCCGGTCGAGCCCCCGGTCGGGCGGGCCCTACGAGGTGTTCCTCGCGGTGCCCATCAGGCCGGGTGCGCCGACGGCCACGGTCACCTGGTTCCCGCTGCCGGCCGGATTCGCCGACGCGCGCGACTGGCGCCTCGTCGTCCGGCACCGCCGCGGTGGCGCGCTCGGCGCGTTTCTCGCCAACGCGCAACGCCGAGATCTGCTGACCACGCTCGGTGCGCTGGCCCTGCTCGTCACGTCGATCACGCTGCTCGTCGTGGCCAGCGCACGCGCCCAGCGGCTCGCCCAGCTGCAGATGAGCTTCGTCACCGCCGTCTCGCACGAGCTGCGGACGCCGCTCACGGTGATCGGCTCGGCCGCCGACAACATCGCGCGCGGCGTGGTCCGCGAAGCGTCGCGGCTGACGGAGTACGGACAGGTCATCGGCCAGCAGAGCCGCCAACTCGGGTCGCTCGTGGAGCGCATCCTCCTCTTTGCGAGCCGGACCAGCGGCGCGCCACGCCCGGCTCTCAGGCGGCTGGCGGTGGCGGAGGCCATCGACGCCACGCTGTCGACCATCGCCGAGCTGACCGTCGGCGCGGCCTTCACCGTGGAGCGTGACGTCGAGCCCGACCTGCCGGCTGTGATGGGCGACGCGACCGCGCTGGCCCAGTGCCTCGAGAACCTGCTGACCAACGCCGTGAAGTACGCGGGGACGGAGCGCTGGATCGGCGTGCGCGCCTACACGGTGCGGCGCCCGACGGGCTCCGTCGATGTCTGCATCGACGTGGCAGACCGGGGCATCGGGATCCCGGCGTCCGACCGGGAGCGGATCTTCGAGCCGTTCTACCGGGGACCGGCGGCCATCGCCGCCCAGATCCACGGCACGGGCCTGGGCCTGGCCCTGGCCCGGAGCATGGCCGAGATGATGGACGGCGAGATCACGGTCCGGAGCCAGCCCGGCCACGGGTCCACCTTCACGCTCCGGCTGCCCGCCGCGCCGGATCCCGCCGAATCCTGAGCATTTACAACACGCTTACACCCTGCGGCGGCCACCCGGGGGTAACCTCGACGCCGATGGCCATTCACACATTTGTCACACGACTGCTGACGTGCTGCCTTGTCGCGCTCGTCGCGTCCAGCGCGGCGGCCCAGACCAACGCCGGGCAGATCTCCGGCGTCGTCAAGGACACGTCGGGTGCCGTGCTGCCGGGCGCCAGCGTCACGGCGACGCACCCGGCGAGCGGCACCACCGTCGAGCGCGTCAGCGACGCGAGCGGCCGCTTCCTGCTGCCGGAACTGCGCCTCGGCCAGTGGACCATCGACGCCAGCCTCAGCGGCTTCAAGACCAGCACGGCGAAGGGCGTCACCGTCGAGATCGGGCGGGTCCTCCAGATCGACTTCACGCTCGGCCTGGAAGGCCTGACCGAAACCGTCACCGTTGCCGCGACCGTCGCGCCCCTCGTGCAGTCCACCAACGCCGAGATCAGCGACGTCATCACGAACCGCGAGG
>CAYNUO010000199.1:0-2169 GCA_964400405.1 uncultured Bifidobacteriaceae bacterium
GGGAACCGGGCCTAGAAGATCGTGCCGATCGACGCCGCGGCGAGGTCGAGCACGCGGGTCGGCAGGATCCCGAGGTAGAAGATCACCGCCACGGCCACGACCAGCGCGGCGAGACCCGCACCGGCGATCGGGACGGGCGACGTCGCCGCCGTCTTGTCCGTCATGTACATCATCACGACGACGCGCATGTAGAAGAAGACGGAGATCACGCTGCTCAACACGCCGATGATCGCGAGGCCGTAGTAGCCGGCGCTGACCGCGGCGCTGAACACGTACCACTTGCCGATGAAACCGGCCGTCGGCGGCAGACCGCCGAGTGAGAGCAGCGCCACCGTCAGGAGTCCGGCCACCCACGGACGCGAGTGCCAGAGGCCGGCGTAGTCGTGCAGGCCGTCCCGGGCGTTGTCCTTCGACCCCAGCAGCGCGATCGCCCCGAAGGCTGCAAGGTTCGTGATGGCGTAGGCGGCGAGATAGAACAGGATCGCGGCCTTGCCGAGCTGGTTGGCAGCCACGAGGCCCACGAGCAGATAGCCGCCGTGCGCGATGCTCGAGTAGGCCAGCATCCGCTTCAGGTGGCTCTGCGCCACGCCCACGACGGTGCCGACGATCATCGTCGCAATCGCGAGCACCATCAGCGCGGGCGCCCAGTCCGCCTTGAACGGCTCGAAGGCCGCAAGGAAGACGCGCACGAACCCGGCGAAGGCCGCCGCCTTCACGCCCGTCGACATGAAGCCGGTCACCACGGCCGGCGCGCCCTCGTAGGCGTCGGGCGTCCACATGTGGAACGGTACTGCCGACACCTTGAACGCGAAGCCGACGATGAGCAGCCCCATCGCGAGGAGAATCATCGGGTTGTCGCTCATCGACTGCGCCGCGAGGAACGCCGCGATGCGGTCGAGCCGCGTGCTGCCGGCGACGCCGAACGTGAACGCGATGCCGTAAAGGAAGAACGCGCTCGCGAACGCGCCGAGCAGGAAGTACTTGAAGGCGCCTTCGACGCCGGCCAGGTTGTCGCGCCGGATGCCGGTCAGCACGTAGACGCCGAGCGACATCACTTCGAGGCCGATGAAGAGGACGAGCAGATCGTTGGCCATGGCCATCATGACCATGCCCACGACCGCGAACATCACGAGCGTGTAGTACTCCCCTTCGGGGACGCCGTCGCGTTCGAGCACCTGCGTGGAGAACGCCACGGTCAGCAGGCCGACCGCCACGACGAGCAACGAGACGAAGATACCGAAGTTGTCGGCGGTCACCACGCCGAAGCTGGTCTGGTTGCGGCCCCAGAGCAGGACGAGCGACCCGGCCGTCGCGACCAGTCCGATGAAGGCCAGCAGGCCCATCGGCACGCGCTCGCCCTTCCGGCGCCAGGCCTCGGCGAGCATGATGACGAGCCCGCCCGCCGTGGCGCAGAGCATCGGGACGACCGCGTTGAACGATGCCGGCAGCATGGCTACTTGACCTCCGCGCGCGCCAGCACCGCGGCCTGACCGGCCCCGGTGGCCGGAGCGGCCACGCGTTCGGTCCGCACGGACTCGAGGCGCTCGACCACCGCCTTCACCGCGACATCGGTCGGCCGGATGAAGACGCCGGGCGCGACGCCCATGCCGATCGCCATCGCGACCAGCGGCACCAGCGCCACCCACTCACGGACGGAGAGGTCCGGCAGCGACGCGTTCTTCGGGTTGGTCACCGGGCCGTAGAAGACCCGCTGGAACATCCACAACATGTAGACGGCGGAGAGAATCACGCCGAGGCCCGCGACGACGACGTAGCGGGGGTCGGCCTTGAACGCGCCGAGCATGATCAGGAACTCGCCGACGAAGCCGTTCATGCCGGGCAGGCCGATCGAGGCCAGCGTCATCAGCAGGAACCCGGCCGTCAGCTTCGGCATCACGCCCTTCAGCCCGCCGAACTCCGAAATCAGACGCGTGTGGCGCCGGTCCGACAGCATGCCGACGATCAGGAAGAGCCCGCCGGTGCTGACGCCATGCGCGAGCATCTGGTAGACCGCGCCCTGGATGCCCTGCGTATTCATCGCGCAGATGCCCAGCACGACAAAGCCCAGGTGGCTCACCGAGGAGTAGGCCACCAGCTTCTTCATGTCCGGCTGGACCATCGCGACGAGCGCGCCGTAGACGATGCCGATGATGGCGAGCACGGCGATGA
>CAYNUO010000200.1:0-2147 GCA_964400405.1 uncultured Bifidobacteriaceae bacterium
TGGGCGTCGTGACCGACGTGGGGATGTTCCTCCAGCACCTCGCGCGGAAACTGGACTAGTATTTTCGAGTAGTTGTTCGAGGGTTGTTGACACGTTCGGGACGGGCCCAGGGACGGGAGAACCCGATGCGACGAGAACAGAAAGAATTGCAGAGCCGGAAGATCCTGAGAGGTCGCTACATGTGGGTCGGCCTCTTTGGCGGTGCCGTCGCTGGCTTTTTCGCCATGCAGATGACGGGCAACGGCATGGCGATCGGCATCGGCGCGGTGGCCGGCGTGATCCTGTCGCAGGCCGTGTACTCCCGGGGCTGAGCCCCGACAGCACTCACCAGCCGCCCTGGCGGCGGCGCGCCGCGGCTCCCCGCCGCCGCTTGGACGCATGGTTTCCCGCGTCCGTTCCCGCAGAAACAACCTGCTATCCTGAGCCTTATGGGCAAACGCATCTTCCTGTTCCTGCTGACCAACCTCGCGGTCGTCCTGACGCTCTCCGTGATCCTGAGCGTGCTGGGGCTGGACCGCTACGTCACCGACTCAGGGCTCAACCTCGGCTCGCTCGCCATGTTCTGCCTCGTCTGGGGCATGGGCGGCGCCTTTATCTCGCTGCAGATGTCCCGCTTCATCGCGAAGCGGTCGACCGGCATGCAGCTCGTGGACGGGCAGACCGGCAACCCCGAGGCGGACTGGCTCTATCGCACCGTTCAGGAGCTGGCACAGAAGGCCAGCCTGCCGATGCCGGAGGTGGGAATCTACGACTCGCCCGAAGTCAACGCCTTCGCCACGGGCCCGAGCCAGAGCCGGAGCCTCGTCGCGGTGTCGTCCGGGCTGCTGCGGGGCATGAACCGCGATGAAGTCGCGGGCGTGCTCGCCCACGAAGTGGCGCACATCGCGAACGGCGACATGGTGACGATGACGCTGCTCCAGGGCGTCGTCAACGCGTTCGTGATGTTCCTCTCGCGCGTGATTGCCTTCGCCATCGCCAACTCGGGGCGCGAGGAAGGCCGCCGGGGCAACAGCGGGGGGTCGTTCCTCGTGATGATGGTGCTGCAGATCGTCTTCGGCATCCTCGGCTCGATGATCACCGCGTGGTTCTCGCGCCAGCGCGAGTTCCGGGCCGATTCCGGGGGCGCGCACCTCGCCGGCCGCGAGCGGATGATCGGCGCGCTGCGCCGGCTGCAGAGCCAGCACGAGCTGGTGGACACGTCCCAGGCGGCACTCGCCACGCTGAAGATCAACGGCGCCAAGGGCTGGATGATGTTCTTCTCCACCCACCCGCCGCTCGAACAGCGCATCGCCGCCCTCGAAGCCGGTCGCTGAGTCTGGGGCCGGCATGTTCCGCACCTTCGTCTCGACGGCGGACCTGGCGGCCCATCTCGACGATCCCTCATGGCTCGTCGTGGACGTGCGGTACAGCCTGACGGAGAAGGCCGCGGGCCTCGCGCAGTATCGCGAGGGGCACATCGCCGGCGCCGTCTACGCCTGCCTCTCGCACAATCTGTCCTCGACGCCCACCGGCACCAACGGACGCCACCCGCTCCCGACCGAGGACGCGATGGCGGCCACCTTCGGCAAGCTCGGCATCGGCCCGGACACGCAGGTCGTCTGCTACGACGCCGACAACATGTTCGCCGCCCGCCTGTGGTGGATGCTGCGCTACCTCGGCCACGACGCCGTCGCCGTGCTCGATGGCGGCTTCCCGAAGTGGGTGAAGGAAGGGCGGCCCGTGCGCGCCGGTGACGAACGCCGCCCGCCGGTCACGTTCACGCCGGCGCTCCGCGCCGACATGCGCGTGCCGATCGAGACCGTCGCCGCCGCCTCGGAAAGCGGCAGCCTCCGCCTCCTGGACGCCCGCGCCCCGGAGCGCTTTGCCGGCCAGAACGAGACGCTCGACAAGGCCGCCGGCCATATCCCCGGCGCCGGCAACTACTTCTTCAAACAGAACTTCACGGCCGACGGCACCGTTCGACCAGCCGACGACCTGCGCGGCCAGCTCACGGCCGCGGCGGGGGGCCGCCCGATGAGCGAGGTCGTGATGTATTGCGGCTCCGGCGTGACAGCCTGCCAGAACCTGCTCGCCGCCGAGCACGCCGGTCTGCCCGGTGCGCGCCTCTACGTGGGCTCGTGGTCCGAGTGGTCGGCTGATCCGGGCCG
>CAYNUO010000201.1:0-2110 GCA_964400405.1 uncultured Bifidobacteriaceae bacterium
TCACGCGCGTCTTCAGCCGCTCACGCGACCTGATGGTCTACCTGCAGGCCTACGAACGCGACGCCGAGACCATGCGCCCGCTGGTGGCGTTCGTCAGCTTTCATCGGGATGACGTGAAGGTGATGGAAACCGCGCCTCTACCGGTGACGGACGGCATGCATCCCCGGTCGAAAGCTGTGCCGCTCCATGTCAGCATTCCAATCAGCAGCCTGGAGCCTGGGCGGTACGACGTGCAGGTCAGCGTGCTCGACCCAGGCGGCCAGAAGGTCGCCTTCTGGCGCGCCCCGATTGTCGTCCGGCCGTAGACGTCCGCTGGCGCGTCGCAGGTGTAGCATTCACGCCTATGCGATCCCGACTCGCCTCCTGGGCGCTGATTCCGCTGCTGCTGTTCGCGCATCCATCCCGCGCCGCCGACCTGCCCGGCATCTGGCAGGGAACGCTCACGGCCGGACAAGCGCTGCGCCTCGTGTTCGCCATCGTCGGCAGCGATGGCGGCGCGCTCGTTGCGACGGTGCAAAGCATCGATCAGGGTGGCCAGGCCTTCACGGCTGGTGTCACCGCGGACGACTCGACCGTGCGGGTCGCCGTCTCGAGCATCGGCGCCACGTTTGAAGGGCGGATCAACGCTGCCGGCACCGCGATCGCCGGTACCTGGACGCAGGCGAACATGCCGTTTCCGCTGACGCTGACCCGCGCCACGCCGGACACAGCGTGGGCCATTCCCGCGCCACCCGCACGCATCGGCCCGATGGCGTCGACCGCGCCGTTGACGCTTGAAGTCGCTACGATCAAGCCAACCAGGCCAGGCACTGCTGGAAAGCTCATCACCGTGAAGGGCCGCCAGGTCCTCACCGTCAATACGTCGCTGGCCGACCTCATCTCCTTCGCGTACGACGTCCACGCCAGCCAGCTCGATGGTGGGCCACCGTGGGTGGCGTCGACGCACTTCGATGTCACGGCGCAGCCTGACGCCGAGGGACTTCCGAACATCGCACAACTGAAGGGCCTGATCCGCACGCTGCTGCGCGATCGCTTCCGCCTCACGTCTCACTCCGAGACGCGTGAACTCCCCATCTACGCGATCGTGGCCGGGAGCAACCCACACAAGCTGACCAGGAGCGCTGGCGACCCGAACGGGCTGCCCAGCTTGCTGTTCCAGCGGTTGGGTGTGCTGCCGGCGCTCAACGCCTCCATGGTGGATCTCGCCAGCGTCCTGCAGAGCGCCGTTCTGGATCGCCCGGTCATCGATCGCACGACGCTGCCAGGGCGCTGGGACTTCACGCTCACCTGGACGCCGGATGACTCGCAGTTCCGGAGCCTCGGTGTGCGTGTGCCAGCGCCACCGACCGACGGCTCGGGGCCGCCGGGACTCTTCACCGCGATTCAGGAACAACTCGGCTTGCGGCTGGATGCCACCAGGGGGCCGGCCACCGTGCTCGTGATCGACCACGTGGAGTCGCCGTCCGACAACTAGAAGCGCAGGGCGACGGTCAATTCCCGGTTGGCCTGATCACGGCCGTGACGACGACCTTCCGTGTCGGCAGCATCCTCGCCTCCAGCTTCAACCCGAGCTGCTGCTCGATCGCGTCCTCCGGCCTGAACGCTGCTACTCCGTGGCGCCGAACGTCTCCAGCACCGCGGCGGCCTTCGGTCGCAGATAGAGCAGGAACATGTCCTCGAAGCCGTGCGCCTGTTTGAGCGGCGTCTCGCCGGCCTTGTTCCTTGCATTGATCGCGGCGCCGTTCTCGGCAAGGAACCGGACCATGTGCTCGAGTCCCGCCATCGTCGCCGCGTGGAGCGGTGTATTCCCCGCCGCGTTGGCCTCGTTGATGTTCGCGCCCAGCGAGAGCAGGAGCTTGACGGCTTCAATGGCCCGCTCCTCCGGTACGCGGCTCTCCTGCTCCACGCGCCCAAGGCCGGCGGCCATGATGATCGGCGAGTTGTTGTTGGCGCCGTGGATCTTCGGGTCCGCCCCCAGTTCGAGCAGGAGCTTCATCGTCGGAATGTCGGAGGTGACCGACGCCAGGTAGAACGGCGTTGCACCAGTCAGCAGCGCCGTCTTGAACAGCGAATGGCCGAAGCGCGGCGGCGCCTTCTGCATCGGCGTGTT
>CAYNUO010000202.1:0-2057 GCA_964400405.1 uncultured Bifidobacteriaceae bacterium
TCGTCGAGCAGCAGCGGGCGGATGGGCTGGCCGTCGAGGTCGTGCGTGAGGCGCGCTTCCTCCTGCGCCAGTTCCTGCTTGAGCGCGGCCTGCTTCCGGACTCCCCGTACGGTCGGCAGTTCGGCGCGCAGCTGGTCGATGCGCGCACGGCGGCGGCGCACGCGCGCCGTGGCCCGCAGCACCTCCTGCACCGTGTCGGCGCTGACGGCCCCGCCCTCGGGCATCAGCACCAGCATGTCGACCGGGATCTCGCCCTTGCGGACACGCTCGCCGATCTCGACCAGCTTGTCAGCCGTGGAGGGCAGTGCCAGCAACGCGGAGAGCAGCGCCTGCTGACCCTTTTCCATCCGCTCGCCGAGCGCCACCTCGTCCGACTTCTTCAGGAGCCGGCGCCGGCCGATGTGGTGCAGGTACATCCGGACGAGGTCGACCTCTTCGTGGGCCGCGGGCCGGGCTTCGATCTCCGGCTGTTCCTCGTTCGCGTCGGTGGCCTCACGCGCGTCGTCTTCGGCTTCGTCGCCGGCGGGGCGGAACGATTCCTGATCGTCTTCGAAGAAAGCAGGCTCGGCGTCCATCGCGGTGACGGTGTGCGTCTTCGGCATGGCGGGTTCCCCCAGGGGTCGATTGCAGGTCTGTTGCCAGCGGCAGTGGCTTACCCCTTTGGACGCAAACGCGACCGTCCAGGGTCCACCGTGGCGTTTCTACCTGCCAGTTCAGACATTCAGACGTTCTCAGGTAACAGTTGGCCGGGCATCCCCCGGACAGGGGATGGTTGCGCGCGAAGGCCCGTATCCGTCAGAGTCAGCAGGAGATGGCGATTCGACGCGTGCTGGTTCTGGAGGCCCAGGTCCCCTTTGTTCACGGCGGGGCCGAGATTCTGGTCCGCCAGCTCATCGGGGCGTTTCAGGCCGGGGGATACGAGGCGGAGCTCGTTTCCATCCCTTTTCGCGACTATCCCCGGGAAGAGGTGCTGACGCAGGCCGCGTTGTGGCGCCTGATCGACCTCTCGTCGGCCGCCGGGCAGGAGGTCGACCTGGTCATCCCGACCAAGTACCCCTGCTACATGGTGCGACATCCGCGGAAGGTCGCCTGGCTGATGCACCAGCACCGGGTGGCCTACGAACTGTGCGGCACGCTGTTCAGCGACTTCGACCACACCGACCAGGACGTGGGCCTGCGGGACAAGCTGATGCAACTCGACGGGATCGGGCTCGGGGAGTGCCGCGCGCGCTTCACGCTGTCAGAAACCGTGTCGGCCCGGCTGCGGCAGTACAACGGGCTCGAATCGCAGCCCCTCTTTCACCCGCCCAAGCTCGCGGGCCGGCTGACCGCCGGGCCCTCGGGTGACTACATCTTCTTTGTGAGCCGGTTGGAGAAGGCCAAACGCGTGGACCTGGCCATCGACGCCATGCTGCACGTGGACCCCTCGATCAAGCTGCTCGTGGCCGGCGACGGCGCGTCGCGCCAGGACCTGCAGCGGCAGATCGTCGAGCGGGGGCTCGGCGACCGCGTGAAGCTGCTCGGCCGCGTGTCGGACGACGAGATCATCACGCTCTATTCCGGCGCCCTCGCGATCCTGTTCGCGCCCTACCAGGAAGACTACGGCTACGTGACGCTCGAAGCGTTCCTGTCGTCCAAGCCGGTGATCACGGCCACCGACTCCGGCGGGCCGCTCGAGTTCATCACCGACGGCGTGAGCGGGCTCGTGCGTGAGCCGACCCCCGAGGCGCTCGGCGCCGCCGTCCGCGAGCTGGCCGCCAACCGCACGCGTGCCGCCGAGCTGGGCGCGGAGGGGAAGAAGGTGGCCGAGGCGATCACGTGGGAAGGCGTGGTGGAGAAGCTCGTTCGCGCCGCTGACTAGCGGCCGCGTGGTACAATTCCACGTTCTAGTCGGGCCCCTAGCTCAGTGGTAGAGCACCTGACTTTTAATCAGGGTGTCCTGGGTTCGATCCCCAGGGGGCCCACCAGCCAAGACCCCTCCGTCCCCATCGTCCAGAGGCCTAGGACGCGGCCCTTTCAAGGCTGAAACCCGGGTTCGAATCCCGGTGGGGACGCCA
>CAYNUO010000203.1:0-2055 GCA_964400405.1 uncultured Bifidobacteriaceae bacterium
CGTCGCCCCGGCCACGAACGTAGCCGAAGGCGGAGTGAGTGGTCGGGGCGACTGGATTCGAACCAGCGACCCCTCGGTCCCGAACCGAGTGCTCTACCAGGCTGAGCCACGCCCCGACGCGAAAAACGATCCTACCACACGCTACCGGACCGGCTCGCCGACCTCGACCACCAGACCCTCCACATAACCGAGGGCGTCGTGCGCCGTCAGGTCCGGCTGCAGCGGCGTGACCGACACATACCCGTCCCGCACGGCCTGATAGTCGGACTGGTCGTGCGGCTCCCACTCGTTCTGGCCTTCCTCGATCCAGAAGTAGCGCCGTCCGCGCGGGTCGTGCCGCTCGCCGACCTCGGTCACATGGTTCCGCCGGCCCTGCACCGTCGCACGCAGGCCCTTGTTCGGGCCGAACGGGACGTTGATGTTCAGGAAGGTGGCGCGCGGCAACCCGCGCGCAAGGACCAACTCCGCTATCGCCCGCGCCGCACGGGCGGCCGGCGGGAAGTCATACTCCACCTGCCTCGGAGACCGCCGCTTGCGCTCCGTGGACACGGCGATGCTGGGAATGCCGAGCAGGGCGCCCTCGAGCGCGCCCGACACCGTGCCCGAGTAGGTCACGTCATCCCCGATGTTCCAGCCCGTGTTGATGCCTGAGACGATGAGATCGGGAGGCGCCGTCAGGACGTGCGTCACGGCCACGTTGACGCAGTCGGTCGGCGTGCCGTCCACCGAGTAGACGCCCGGGCGGATCTCGTCGAGCCGAAGCGGGCGCGCCAGCGTCAGCGCGTGGCCAATCGCGCTTGATTCATGGTGCGGCGCCACCACGATGACCTCGCCGAGGTCCCGAAGCGCGTCGGCCAGCGCCGCGATGCCGGGGGCGTGTACACCGTCGTCATTGGTCACCAGAATGCGGGGCATGAATACCGTCATTATAGGTATGCTCTACGGTAGAGATATGTCTCATACGCGTGCTCGCATCGTCCGCGCCGGCCTGCTCGTGCTGGCCTCGTGTCTCGTCGGCATCCTCGCGTGGTCCACGAAGGCCTCGGCGCAGAACCCGCCGAAGATCTGGGCCGGTGTCTTCAGCGAGGAACAGGTCAAGCGGGGCCACGACGTGTTCATGAATCGCTGCGCGCACTGCCATGACGAGCGGCTGACCGGCGGCGATGGACCGGCGCTCATCGGCGGCCAGTTCAACCGGAACTGGGGGTCCCGCACACTGCAGCGGCTCTTCGTGAAGATCAAGGACCGCATGCCCCCCGGCGAAGTCTTCGTCGCGACCGACAAGGAGAAGCTCGACGTCGTTGCGTTTCTGCTCTCGATGAACGGGTTCCCGACCGGACCGGGCGAACTGCCGCTGGACGCGGACGTCCTGAGCTCCATCCTCATCGTCGGCAAGAACGGCCCCGAACCCGCGCCCACCGGCTCGATGGTGGAGGTCGTCGGCTGCCTGACAGCGGAGGGCGCCGACTTCGTGCTGACCCACGCCACCGAGCCCGTCGTCAGCACGATGGACGACCCAGGCGGGGACGCGAAGGCCTTCAAGGGACCGCTGGGCACCAGCACGGTGAAGCTGCTCGACGTGTTTCCGAAGCCCGACGCCCTGAAGGGCCACAAGCTGATGGCGAAGGGCCTGCTGATCCGCAACGGCACCGCGATCAACCTCAACGTGCTCGCCCTGGATCAGGTCGCGCCGACCTGCCCCTAGAAACGGTCCTCCGTGCTGCTCGACCAGCACCACCGTCCCCTCCGCAACCTGCGCCTGTCGGTCACCGACCGCTGCAATCTCCGCTGCAGCTACTGCATGCCGGAGGAGGAGTACGTCTGGCTTCCGCGGGAGGACATCCTCCACTTCGAAGAGATCGGCCGGCTCACCGACCTATTCCTCACGCTGGGCGTCGACAAGGTCCGGCTGACCGGCGGTGAGCCGCTGCTGCGCCGGGATCTGCCCACGCTCATCGCCGGGCTCGCGGCGAAGCCGGGCCTGCGGGATCTGGCGATGACCACCAACGGCATCCTGCTCGCGCCCGCCGCCGCCGCGCTCAAGGCCGCCGGCCT
>CAYNUO010000204.1:0-2006 GCA_964400405.1 uncultured Bifidobacteriaceae bacterium
GCAGCAACAATGAGAGAATGCGGCGGGAGCGCGTATCGGATGCTACGTGAACTGGCCAGAGGACTTCGCGACATCGCAACGGGGCGGCTCAGCCGCGGACACGACCAGCTCCACCGTGACCTCCGTACGCTGCAGCAGTCGGTGCAGCGCCTGGCCGACGCGCAACAGACTGTCTTCGATCGCGCGGCCCGTATGGAGCGGGACGCCGCGCAGATTCGCCTCGCACTCGGGATGAACGACCGCGATCGGCGCGAGATCGAGGCTCTCGACACGCGGCTCAATTTCGAGCGCGTGAGCGCCCATATCCACAGCGTGATCCGGCGCGCCGAGCTTGTGCTCGAGCCCTTCCCGCATATCGTCGTGGACCGGATGTGGCCGAACGAGATCTATCAGGTCATCGTCAGAGCCATCCCACCTGAGCCGTTCTTCTCCGAAAAGGATTCCATCAAGCAGAACATCCGCGTCCCGATGGACTTCGCGCCGATCTTCACCGCCCGCGTCTGGGAGTTCGTGGATCGCGCCTCGCGTGAGTGCGTCGTGCCGGAGGTGCTGCGGAAGTTCCGCGGGCCGCTCGATGCGCACTACGACACGATCTTCGGGGCAGCCTTCCGCAAGCGGGCAGCAACGCTTCCGCAGTCCGTCTCGGGCGGCCGCCTGATGCTACGGCGTCCGGGCTACCACCTCGACCCGCATCGGGACCCGAAGCGCGCGTGGCTGACGTGCCTGATGTACCTCGCCAAGCCCGGAGACAGCGAGGCGTGGGGCACGCAGATCTTCAACGTCACCGGTGACCAGGAAGCGCCCTACACGCAGACCTACTATCCCGCGCAGTCGGGCGGGCATGTGGAGCTGGTCAAGCTCGTTCCGTTCGTCCCGAACACGGCGCTGATCTTTCTGAACTCAGGTGGCGCCCACGGCGCCGACATCCCGAGGGACGCGCCGGCCGACCTCGAGCGCTACTCGTTCCAGTTCTACGTCGGCCCGGACAGCGCAGACCTCGACGCTCTCATCCGCGAGCTGCCACCCGACCGCCAGGCCCGGTGGGTCAGCAAGAACGACGCCGGCAACCGCGGCATGTAGCGCCACGCACCTGCCCGCATTCATCCGGGACTCACTGGTTCGCGCATGAATCTCGTTCTGCTCGCTGAACGACCCGCGGACGGCGTGATCACGCTCGGTGGAACGCAGGCGGCGCACCTGCTGCGCGTGCTGGCGGTCACACCGGGCTCGACCGTCCGGATCGGCGTGGAGAACGGCCCGGCCGGCACGGGCACGGTGACCGCGGTCGGCGACGGCACTGTCTCACTGACGTGCGCGTTCGAGCCCACGGCCCCGCCAGTGCCGCGCGTGGACCTCCTGCTCGCGGTGCCACGCCCGAAGGTCCTGAAGCGGCTGTGGGCACAGCTCGCGGCGCTGGGCGTCGGCCGCATCATCCTGACGAACGCCGCGCGCGTCGAGCGGCCGTACTTCGATACACACGTGCTGGATCCGGACACGTACCGGCCGCTGCTTCTCGAAGGCCTGCAGCAGGCACGCGACACACACGTACCGCGCGTCACCGTCCATCGTCAGTTCCGGAAGCTCGTCGAGGACGAGCTCGACCACCTCACTGACGCCCGCCTCCGCCTGCTCGCCGACCCCGGGCCGCATCCAGCCATCCCGCGCGTGGCCGAGGCGGCGACCGGGCGTGTGCTGCTGGCCGTGGGTCCGGAGGGCGGCTGGAACGACTTCGAGCGCACGCTGCTCCGGGGACGGGGCTTCACACCGGTATCACTGGGTCCGCGGACGCTCCGGACCGACACCGCCTGCGTGGCGCTGCTGACACTGGTTCACCACGGCCTCGGCACGGGAGACTGACTCATGGACGACTACTTCACCGTCACGTGCCCCTACTGCGGCGAGGACGTGGAGATCTACGTCGAGGCCGACGTGCGCGGCACCTTCGTGCAGGACTGCGAGGTGTGCTGCAACCCGTGGCGGCTGCGCGTGGTGCGCCGGCACGGCGA
>CAYNUO010000205.1:0-1991 GCA_964400405.1 uncultured Bifidobacteriaceae bacterium
CTGGCCGGGCTTCACGACCGGCTGGCGTAACGGCCGCTATGTCGTGACCTATGTGAAGCCGGGTGCCCGTGGCGCGCCGCGGATCGGCGACGTGGTCGTCGAATGCAATCTGACGCCGATCGAGGAATTCGCCCGTGCCAAGCTGGATCGCTGGGAAGGCAACCTCGAGACCGAGGCCGGCCGGGTCACCTCGGCCCCCTATCTGCTGTGGAACCGCAACAACCCGTTCACCGCCGGCGTGCCGTCGGTGTGCAGCTTCCAGTCCGGCCGCGGCCGGCCGCGCGAGCTCCAGATCCGGCCGATGCCGATCGTCGCCGGCGACCTCGAGGCCGCCTACCGCGCCACCGTCTATATGCCGCCCGCGACCCCGCTGGCCGTGGAGACGATCAACGGCCGCCCGTGGCTGCACGTCCACTCCTTTGCCGACAGTGCCGGCTGGCCTGCCTTCAACGCGGCTGTCGAGGCCCAGGCCGCCAGTCTGCGGGGCCCGCTCGGCTTCGTGCTGGATCTGCGCGCCGCCTCGGGTTCGGGCGAGAACTCCTCGACCGCGCGCGGCTATGGCCTGGCCAACCGCATCTGGACGCCGGAGTTCACCGTCAGCCGCCAGCCGGCCGCCGGCGACATCACCTACCGCGCCACCCAGGGCAACCGCGACTGGTACGCCGCTGCCCTCGGCCGGATGGAGGCCGATCCGCAGTTCGTCTATGAGGCGACGCCGGTGATCGAACAGACCCGCGAGATTGTGGCCGCCTATGACGCCGCCATCGCCGCGGGCCGCGCCACCTTCACCCTCGCCGGCCGCCCGGCCGTGCCGGACACCGGCGCGCCCAACCCTGTGCAGGGTCCGGTGGTCGTGCTGGTCGACGCCGGCTGCTCGGGCGGCTGCCTGGATACGCTGGACCTGCTGTCCAAACTGCCGAACGTCCGCATCGTCGGTTCGACCACGGCCACCGACTCGATCTTCGTCGAGCCGACTGTCGAACGCCTGCCGTCGAACTATTCGGACCTCAGCTATGGTCACAAGGCCTGGACCTCGCGTCCGCGCCCGAACAACCAGCCCTACACCCCCGCGCAGGGCCTGACCTACACCGGCAACCCGACCGACGAGACCGCGGTGCGGGCCTGGGTGGGAACGCTGTTCCAGTAACCAGAACAGCTCCGGAAGACAGGAAAGGCCGGCCGGGCATCCCGGCCGGCCTTTTCGATTCCCGCAACGAACCTTGTCATCCCGGCCGAAGCGAAGCGGAGAGCCGGGACGCCTGAGTGCACCAACTTCACCCTCCCGGAAGCTGCGCCAGCAGCTATCCGGGAGACAGGTCAGGCCCTGGTGCGGCTGCCGCCTGTCTCCCGGATAACCGCTTCGCGATTTCCGGGAGGTGTCCCACATGCCGCACACCGTCCCGGATCACCGCTTCGCGGCGTCCGGGATGACAAGGGCACCGTGCTTTCGGCCGGCGGCGCAATTTGCGTGGGTGAGGGACGGTACCTAATTCAACGCCATGACCGACCACGATACCGACCCGACCCTGCGTTCCCCGTCCGGCTATGACCTGACGCCGCCCAGCGACAGCCAGCGTGTGGCGCTGGAGGCAGACCTGTCCGCCGAAGAGAAGCGCGTCCTGCTGGCGCACGGCACCGAGGCGCCCTTCTGCGGGACCCTGCTGGGCGAGAAGCGGGCAGGGGTGTTCTGTTGCCGCGAATGCGGCCTGCCGCTGTTCCGCACCGGCACCAAGTTCGAGAGCGGCACCGGCTGGCCCAGTTTCACCGAACCGGTCGATCCGGCCCACGTCCTTGCGATCACCGACCGGTCCCACGGCATGACCCGCACCGAGACCCGCTGCGCCCGCTGCGACAGTCACCAGGGCCATGTGTTTCCCGACGGACCGGGACCCTCGGGGTTGCGCTACTGCATCAACTCCGTGGCCCTAAGCTTCGTGCCCGAGGGTGAGCGGTTGCCCGACCCCCTCGGACGCGGCGACGGGACGGCCTGA
>CAYNUO010000206.1:0-1972 GCA_964400405.1 uncultured Bifidobacteriaceae bacterium
ATCACAAGATCTGGATCTACAAGCGCGAGACGCTCGAGCTGCTCGGCAACTATCCGGGCCTGGGCGCCGGCCGCGGCGGTGGACAGATGCTCGTCATCCACACGATGGGCGTGGACTCGAAGGGCAACCTCTACATCGGCGAGACGATTCCCGGGAACCGGATCCAGCGGTTCAGGTTTTCCGGGATGGTGCCCGTGAAGAGGTAGCGCTCAGCCTTCCGGAACAGGGTCGAGCTCGAGCAGCGTGTATCGCTCCATCGGTGCGTGCCCGGGGCGTTCCACGGTGACCCGCTCGAGCAGGGCCGAGCAGCGGTGTCCGGCAACGGGTGCGTGTTCCAGTGGCGCCAGGTAGCGCGCGCTGACGCGCTCATCGACGCGCCCCGTGATCGCCGGCCGGCCGTCGTCCGGCTGGAACTCGAAGCGACGGCCAAGCGGAATGATGCCGAGCAGGCGCCCCGTCAGCCGGAGCGGGGCTTCGTCGATGTGCGTGGCCTCGAGCCGGCGCCAGGCCCGGTCCAGAGCACCGTCGTCGAGCCGCACTTGCTGCTCGCCCTGCGCCACGTGCAACGCGCCCTGCCTGCCGCAGATCCGACCGACGACATCACGGGCCGCCGTCAGCACGCGCGGGTCCGTTGACTCGACCAGGTCGGTGAAGTCGTCGTCGCTGCCGTGCGCGAGGTGATCGAGGTGGTCGATGACCGCCGTGACTGCCCGCCGAAGCGGGCTCGGAAAGAGCAGGTCTCCGGCTTCGTCCAGTTCTTCGAGCACCGCGCCCGCAGGCTGGAGCGAGAATCCCGTGACCACCAGGCGGGCGCCGCCTCTGGTGCCGCAGACGCGGTTGATCAGCGTCACGACGCCGCCCACCGTGTCGGCGAGAAACGCCGCGTCCACGCCGTCGCCGCTCGCCGCCGGACCGCCCCCGAAGCGCATCTCGACGCGGGCCGCGTGCGCCGGCCTGACGCGTTCGTCGTCCACGGCGGCGATCAACTCGTCGCGGTAGGTTTCGAGACTCAACCGGCCCAGCGGGTCGAGCGAGGGGAGCGCGGCGATCGCCGCTTCCACCGACGTCAGGTCTTCCTGAAGCCTGTCGTGGCGATGGCGATGCATCATGACCACGTCACCATCCGCAGGGCCGCGTCGTCCGTCTCGCCCAGCGGCACCTCGATCAACTCCAGGCCCATTTCCTGGCTCTGGCGCGACAGCACGTTGAACCACAGCCGCGCCTGGGCGACGACGGCCTCCGGTGGCTGGCCCAGGTCCACGAAGTAGGCGCGGCAGCCAAACCCGGCCCATACGCGGCTGGGGTCCAGCAGCGGCTGGTTCACGTCCACGAACCGGCACCACGCGGCGTCAAGCGTCGACCCTGCAGGACGGCGGCAGAAGGTCACGACGTCCACGTCCGTCTGGTGCGCCGAGGGTGGGGACCACCGGGAACGCCCGGCAACCGGAGGCCCCACCAGCCACTGGAAGCCCTGCGTGAGGCCGAGCAGCGCCAGCGTCTGCCGGTATGCGAGCACACTCCGGACGCGGTCGTGTCCCTGCGGCGTGCCAGTCAGTCGCCGGGTCGCCTCCACGATTGAGAGATGGGGCAGCGTGACCAGTCCCTCAGCGGGCCGCACGGCAAGGCGCAGCGGCAACGCGGGCTGGACCGGGGCGCCTGTGATGTCCATGACCGGGAATATCGGTGCCGTGCGAGGCGCGCCTTAGCCCAAAACAGGCCGTTGTCCGCGGAGTCCGCTCATGTCCCGGGCTGCCAGTTCGACTCAGTTCAGCCCGTCAAAGGCGACCGGACGCGAGCCGGGACCGCCGGCGAGCGCGGCTGGAGTGTGGAGGCGCCCCCTCAGTCGTACGACGGCCGGCGCCTGGCGCTGCGTCTTGAAGAGCCTGGCGTCGTGCTCGATCCAGAACGCGGCGCCGGTTGTCGAGCACGGCAGAACGCGCGGCCGCCGGATTCTGGACCATCGGGTCGGGAA
>CAYNUO010000207.1:0-1912 GCA_964400405.1 uncultured Bifidobacteriaceae bacterium
GTTCGCGGACGTCCAGGCGCACCGGCGGGTTGACGTGCACCTGAATGTAGTCGGGACCGGGCCCTCGTTCGCCCGGGGCAACGAGAACAACGCCCATGAGGCGGCGCCGCCGTACTACGTTGGTACAGGCACGGCCGACGGGTACGCCATCGTGAACCTCGGTGTGCGTGTCGGGCTGACGAGCCGCCTGGATGCCGTCGCGCAGTTCAATAACCTGTTCGACCGGCAGTATGTGACCGCGGCCCAGCTCGGGCCCATCGGCTTCACGGAAGCCGGCCGCTTCATCGCGCGTCCGTTGCCCGCCGTCAACGGCGCGTTCCCGGTCACGCGCTCGACGTTCGTCGCGCCGGGCGCCCCGCTGCGCGCCTGGGCCGGCCTGCGCGCACGCTTCTAGCGAACGCCGTCAGGCCATCGCCCGACCGGTCCGGCGAACAGGGGGCGTATGACCAGCCCCGTCACGATGCCGGGGCATCATGGACGCGATCATGACCGAGCCCGACCGTCCCGCTGAGGCGTCCGCCCCTGTCATCCGGCTGTCCAAGTCCCGCTTCACCGCCGGGCTCCAGTGCCACAAGCAGCTCTGGTGGCGCGTGCACGAGCCCGACGCGCCGGAGCTGGTGCCGGACGCCGCACGCCAGGAGATCTTCGATCAGGGGCACGTCGTCGGCGCCGCGGCGCAGGCACGCTTTCCTGGAGGTGTGCTGATCGAGGCGCCGCATCGGGACTTCGACGCGCGCGTGGCGCTGACGCGCGCCGCCATCGACGCCGGAGCGCCGGCCCTGTTCGAAGCGTCCTTCTTCGCCGATGACGTGTTCGTGGCCGTGGACGTGCTCGAGCGCACCGCCACGGGCTGGACGCTCGTCGAGGTGAAGTCCGCCACCAAGGTGAAGGCGCAGTACATCCCCGATGCCGCCGTGCAGCTCCACGTGCTGCGCGCCGCCGGCCTCCATGTGGACCGCGTGGAGCTGATGCACCTGAATCGCGCGTGCCGGTTCCCCGACCTGAGCAACCTCTTCGAGCGGGCGGACATCACCGAGGAGGCGGAAGCGCTGCTGGCCGATGTGCGGCTGTCGCGTGTGGCGCAGTTGCAGATGCTGGCCGGCCCCGTGCCCGAGGTCGCCACGGGCAGCCAGTGCACCTCGCCCTACGATTGCCCGTTTCTCGCGCGATGCTGGCCCCCGCAGCCACCGCACCACATCAGCACGCTCTACAAGATGGCGCACAGAGCCGGGTACTACGAGGCGCAGGGCATCCACACCGTCTTCGACCTCCCGCCGGACCCGCCGCTCGGCCTGATTCAGGAGCGGCAACGGCGCGCCGTGCAGGAGGGCCGGATGATCGTGGCGTCCACGCTGGCCG
The DNA here is from genome assembly GCA_964400405.1 of uncultured Bifidobacteriaceae bacterium. Lineage (GTDB taxonomy): Bacteria > Acidobacteriota > Vicinamibacteria > Vicinamibacterales > UBA2999 > CANKJK01. The sequence continues at coordinate 1,360 of CAYNUO010000207.1, forward strand.
ACGCGCTCCGCGTCGTGGAGTATCCGTTCGCCGCGCTCGACTTCGAGACGCTGCAGACGCCCATCCCCATCTGGAACGGGTGCCGCCCGTGGGACCAGGTGCCCGCACAGTTCAGCTGCGAGGTCGTGAGCGGGCCGGGTCAAGTGGCGCACCACGAGTGGCTGGCCGAGCCGGGCGGCGACCCGCGCCCCGAGCTGGCGCGACGGCTCGTCGAGGTGTGCCGCGGCGCGAAGGTCGTGTTCGCGTGGAACGCCAGCTTCGAAGGGCAGATGCTGGACCTGCTCGCCGAATCAACGCCCGGGCTCGCCGCTGAGCTGGCGGACATCAGAACCCGGCTCATCGACGCGTTGCCGCTGGTGCGCGACCACGTCTATCACCCGGACTTTCTCGGCAGCTTCAGCCTGAAGACCGTGCTGCCCGTGCTCGTGCCTGGAGCGGGCTACGAAGGCCTGGCCGTCGCGGATGGTGGAGTGGCCAGCGCTCAGTTGCGGCGGCTGCTTGTCGACCGGAGCGTGCCGCCGGACGCCGTGGAGTCGACCCGGGCCGCGCTCAG
>CAYNUO010000208.1:0-1904 GCA_964400405.1 uncultured Bifidobacteriaceae bacterium
CCGACGGCGTGCGCGTGGACCGGCACGGGTATCTGTTCTCGTCCGGGCCCGGCGGTGTCTGGATCTCCGCGCCGGACGGCACGCACATCGGCACGGTCTACACACCGGACAGGAACACGAGCGAGAACACGACGAGCGTCGCGTTCGGCGACAGCGACGGCAAGGGGCTCTACATCACGACCGTGCGCAGCGTGTACCGCATTCGCTTGAAGCGCTCCGCCTGGTAGGCGGGGCAGAGGAGGCGTGATGAGAAGCACCATGCGCGTCGCAATCCCGTTGGCGCTGCTCGCGACCGTGACCGGGGCCTGCAAGGCTCCCGTCACGGAGGCGCCGGGGACGCCCGTGCCGGCGGTCATCTCGACGGCGGCGGATGAAGTCCCCGTCTTCGAGTTCGACCCGACCTGGCCGAGGACGCCGCTGCCGAATAACTGGATCTTCGGCAACATCGGTGGTGTCCACGTGGACGACAAGGATCAGATCTGGGTCCTGCAGCGCGGCAATTCCGTGCAACTCGATCTCGGCGACGACTTCCTCGCCCGCGGCGCCGGTGAATGCTGCGCGCCCGCGCCATCGGTCGTGGTGCTGAATCAGGCGGGAGAGATCGTCAAGGCCTGGGGCGGACCGGATCCCGCGAACCCGAAGAGCAAGAGGACCGCGGACGGCTACGACTGGCCTCGCGAGCACGGCATCTTCGTGGACCGCAAGGGCTTCGTGTGGATGGGCTGCGACGACGGCGTGCAGGACAAGGTGTCGGCTCCCGAGAACTGCGGCAGCGTGACCAAGTTCACCAACGACGGAAAGGTCGTCTGGCAGAAGGGCCGGATGGGGCAGTCCAAGGGGAACATGGACCGCGAGAACTTCAACTCACCGGCCGGCCTCTTCGTGGACGACGATGCCAACGAGGTCTTCATCGCGGACGGCTACCGCAACAAGCGCATCGCCGTGATCGACGCCGACACCGGAGCATTCAAGCGGATCTGGGGACCGTACGGCATGCCGAACCCGCCTGACATCCCCCGCAACAAGCTGAACGGCAGCCACAGTGACACGCACGACCCGGGCCTGCTCAAGCTGTTCGGCGACTCCGTCCACTGCATCGAGCTGAGCCGGGACGGCTTCGTCTACGTGTGCGACCGAGGGAACAACCGCATCCAGGTGTTCAAGAAGGACGGCACATTCGTGAAGGAAGGCTTCGTGGCGCCGGACACCGGCAACATGGGGTCCGTGTTCGACATCGCGTTCTCCCACGATCCGGCGCAGCGTTTCCTCTATGTCGCGGACGGCGCGAACCATCACATCCACATCCTCGAGCGGGAGACGCTGAAGGTCGTCGGTCAGTTCGGCCACGGCGGCCGCTACGCAGGAGAGCTCGGCATGGCCCACGTGCTGGCGTCGGATACGCACGGCCATCTCTACGTCGGTGAGACTGTGGTCCGCGACCGCATCATGCGGTGGAAGTTCACGGGCATGCAGAAGCGCGCCGCGCCGACGGTGCAATGAAATCGTCGCTGCCCGCTAGGCGGGCGTCCGCTTCGGGACCTGCAGCAGCGAGTGGGCGGTGCCGATGCACAGGTCCATCACAACCGTGAGTCCCGCGGCCGAGGCGATCGCGGCCGCCTCCTCATTCGCGATGCCGAGTTGCAGCCAGAGGACCTTTGCGCCGATCTGCACGGCCTCCGCCGCGATCGGTGGTGTGTCTTCGGCCCGGCGGAACACGTCGACGAGGTCCACGGGCTCCGGTATGTCCGAGAGCGTCTTGTAGGCCTTCTGGCCGAGGACTTCGGCGTCACGCGGCGTCACCGGGATCACGTGATACCCCACGCTCAGCAGCTTGCGCATGATGCCGTGGGACGGCCGGTCGGGGTTGGATGACGCCCCGACGAGTGCGATGGTGCGGGTATCCG
>CAYNUO010000209.1:0-1848 GCA_964400405.1 uncultured Bifidobacteriaceae bacterium
GGGAGGTCTACGGCATCCAGAAGGGCGGCAACGACTACTTCATCCAGATCACGACGGACTCCGTCGTCTGGGGCGGTCTCTCGGGTGCGACGCCGGCCGAGGCCGTGAGCTGGGGCAAGGTGAATCCGGGCGTGCTGCCGGATACCTGCGTGGCCTATTGCGATTCGACGATCGCATTCCCGATCTTCAGCGAATACGTCGTGGGCGCGCCGACCGGCCGCCGACCGCTCAAGCGCCTGATCGAGAAACGTGAGTCGCTCGTCAAGGCGCTCCACGTGCAGGCCATGGAAGCGCGGAGCGCGGCGGGCACCGCCGAAGCATAGCCACACGTCACGAGTCACGCCGTGGGCACCCTCGCCTCCGAACTGGCCGGGCACGCGGATTCGGGGTCGGACCAGCCGCGGGTCTATGCGGACGCGAATGTGTCCGCAACGCTCGTGCGCTACATGCGGCAGCGGCTCGGGTGGGATGTTCTCTACGTGACGGAGGAGGACGACCTGCGCCGCGCGAGTGACGTGGAGCACTTCCGCCTGGCGCGGCAGCTGCGCCGGACGCTCATCACCTTCGACCACGACTTTCTCGACGAGCGCCGCTTTCCACCGGCCGAGAGCGGCGGCGTGCTCGTGCTCTCCGCGCCGGACGAGAGCCGCTACCGGCAGATCGTGGCGGCCGTCGACGCGCGCTTCTTCCGTGTCGCCGGAGACGGACCCGGCGGGCGGCGCGTCGTGCCGATGCCGCTCGAGGGTCGGACGCAGCTGCTCACCGTCGAGTGGGCCCCGCAGCGCTCACGCGGCGCGGAAGGCTAGCGGCACCGGGAGGTATCCTAGAGGGCGACCACCATGTATTCCGTCGCCAAGCGCATCGACTTCTGCTACGGCCACCGCCTGCTCGACTACGACGGCGTCTGCAAGCACCTGCACGGGCACAACGCCGTCGCCGAGATCGAGGTCCAGACGGCTGCGCTCGACGGCCGCAACATGGTCGTGGACTTCCGCGACATCAAGCGCATCGTCAAGGCGTGGATCGACGACAACCTCGACCACCGCATGATCCTGCGGCACGACGACCCGATGGTCGCGCACCTGAAGGCGTCCGGCGAGCCGCACTTCGTCCTCGATTCCAACCCCACCGCCGAGCGTCTCGCGCAGCTCCTCTTCGACACGTGCCGGGAGCTCAAGCTGCCGGTCGTGCGCGTCACGCTCTGGGAAACGCCGACATCGTGGGCCAGCTACAGCGCCTGATCGTCTTCGACCTCGACGGCACGCTGATCGACTCGCGCCGCGACCTTACCGACTCCGCGAACGCCCTGATCGTCGAGCACGGTGGTGCGCCGCTCACCGAGGATGCCGTGAGCCGCATGGTCGGGGAGGGCGCGCGGTTGCTCGTGCAGCGCGCGATGCACGCCGCGGGCCTCGGCGATCCGCCCGGCGCCCTCGAGCGGTTCCTCGAGATCTATGGCACGCGGCTGCTCGTCCATACGCGACTCTATGACGGTGTCCAGGCCGCGCTCGCCGCTGCGCATCGCGCAGGGACGGTCAGCCTGCTGACGAACAAGCCGCTCGCGCCGACCAGGCGCATCCTCGATGGTCTCGGCATCGCGGGGGAGTTCGCGGACGTGATTGGCGGCGACGGCGCGTTTCCGCGCAAGCCGGACCCGGCCTCGCTGCTCGAACTGATGCGCCTCGCGGGTGCGACACCCGAGACGACGCTGCTGGTGGGCGATTCCGCGATCGATCGCGACACGGCAGCCAGGGCCGGCATCCCGTGCTGCCTCGTGCTCTACGGCTTCAGCCGCATCACGCTGCCTGAGACCGTGGAGGTGCCGGGCGGCTGGACCGTCGAACACGC
>CAYNUO010000210.1:0-1780 GCA_964400405.1 uncultured Bifidobacteriaceae bacterium
CGCTGCGCATCGGCACGCTCCCCATCGGCCGGTGGCGGCTGCTGACGCCGAAGGAGCTTGCGTCACTGGACCCGGCACCGGGGCGGCGCGCCCGCTGATTGACGTTCACACGGGAACGGCGCAGTCTGTAGCGCAGTCATGGCCCTGACGGGACGCCCACCCTGTGCCGCGCTCGCGCCGTTCGTGCGATGGCTCTGGATCGCGGAGGACTACATCCCGGGCCCGCACACAACGGAGCGGATCCTTCCGTCGGCGGAAACCAGCCTCATCGTCGACCTTCGAGTGCCCGACCGCGTGGGATTGAGCGGCCCGCGCTCCGTCGGTTTCGAACTGACCACGGCGGCACAGTTCGCCGTCGCCGGTATCCAGTTCTCACCTGGGGGTGCGTACCCGTTTCTCGATGTGCCGCTGGCCGAACTGCAGAATCAGCATGTCTCTCTCAGCGCACTCTGCAGATCGCTCGCCACGGAGCTTCAAGAGCGTCTCGTGCAGCACGACCGGCCGGCGGAAATGCGTCTCAAGGCCGCTGAGAGCGTGCTGATTCGGCGCCTTCAATCACGACGACGGACGCTGCACCCTGCCGTCGAATGGAGCCTCGGAGCCTTGTCTGACGGATCGGGCCCCGTGTCGGCTGTACTCGAACACATCGGCATCAGCCACCGGCGCTTCTCGGAGCTGTTCCGCACCCAGGTTGGCCTGACGCCGAAACGGTTTGCCCGCGTCGAGCGGTTCCAGCGGACCTTGGTCCGGATCAGGGAAGGTCGCCACGCGAACTGGACCGAGCTGGCCATGGAGCTCAACTACCACGACCAGGCGCACTTCATTCACGACTTCAGGGCGTTCTCAGGCATGACGCCCTCCGAGTACGAGAGGCAGTCTCCCGCCCACCACAATCACGTCCCGTTGTAAGCCTTCCGGTTTCTACAAGACGCGACGCTGACCGGACGCTATTCTGCGCCCTGGCGCCTGCAGAGGCAGTCACCAGACGGAGGAGAGATGCCACGCACCGTGATGACCTTCGACGACGTCAAGCGGCTCGGGCTCGCACTCGCGGGCACCGAGGTGAGCACCAGCTACGGGTCACCCTCGCTGAAGGTCAAAGGACGGATGTACGCCTGTATCGCCATCAACAAGCAGGCCGAACCCAACTCGCTTGTGATTCTGTTGCCCCACGCGCGTCGAGACGTTCTGCTCGCTGAAGATCCGAAGACCTTCTATCTGAAGCCGCACTACCAGGACGGCCCTGTGGTACTGGCTCGCCTCGGGAGCATCACCGAACGGACGCTCGGCGCGCTGCTCGCCGAAAGCCATGCCTTCATGGCTGACCGACGCCGCGTGGCCCAGCCGCGCCGGCGGCCCGCGCCGTCTACGCGAACGCGCTAACGCGCTGGCAGGGCGCCAGGCGCCAGGACGGCGTCGGCGATCACGTCCGCGAGCACCTCGTTGCCAAGCCGGGTGTAGTGGCAGCAGTTGTCCCAGTAGACCTGGCCTGATGTCCGGTCGAACGCGCCCGTCGCATCCACGAACCGCACGCCGCGCTCACGCAGGATCCGTTGCGCGTCCGCACCGCGCAGCTGGGGATAGCCCTGCTCCGCTCCGGGCTTGAACGGCGAGGCGTCGATGAAGGCAATGCGGCGCTCCGCATCCGGGAACACGCGCGTCGACGCGTACTGGTTCGGCTGGAGTACGTGCACGTAGGGGATGCCGCGCGCCGAGAGCAGCGCCTGCATGGCGCCGGACGCCTCCGCCCATTGGCGTGCGACCTCGGCGAACAACGCCG
>CAYNUO010000211.1:0-1756 GCA_964400405.1 uncultured Bifidobacteriaceae bacterium
CGCCCTGGACGCAGGTGCTGGACTGGAAGCCGCCGCACGCGAAGTGGTTCGTCGGCGGCACGCTGAACGCGAGCGTCAACTGCGTCGACCGGCACACCCGCGGTCCTCGCCGCAACAAGGCGGCGCTCGTCTGGGAAGGTGAGCCCGGCGACCGCCGTACGCTGACCTACTTCGATCTGTACCGGCAGGTCTCGCAGTTCGCGAACGTGCTGAAGGCGCTCGGCGTGACGCGCGGCGACCGCGTGGCGCTCTATCTGCCGCTCATCCCGGAACTGGCGATCGCGATGCTGGCCTGCGCCCGCATCGGCGCGGTGCACTCGGTCGTCTTCGGCGGGTTCAGCGCCGAGTCACTGCGGGACCGGATCAACGACGCCCAGGCCACGCTGCTCGTCACGGCCGACGGCGGGTGGCGGCGCGGTGCCGTCGTGCCGCTCAAGCAGATGGCGGACGAGGCGCTGCAGGAGACGCCGTCCATCCGGAACGTCGTCATCGTGCAGCGCCTGCAGGGGTCGCCCGTGCCGGTGCACGTGCAGGAGGGCCGCGACCACTGGTATCACCGGCTGATGATGGACGCCGCGCTCGTGTGCGAGCCCGAGCGCATGGACGCGGAGGACATGCTCTACATCCTCTATACCTCCGGTACGACAGGGAAGCCGAAGGGCATCGTCCACACGACCGGCGGCTACCTCACGCAGACCGCGGCCACGACGAAGTGGGTGTTCGACCTCAAGGAGGACGACGTCTACTGGTGCACCGCCGACATCGGCTGGGTGACCGGGCACAGCTACGTCGTCTACGGCCCGCTCGCCAACGGCGCCACGGTCGTGATGTACGAGGGCGCACCGGACTGGCCGGCGCGCGACCGCATGTGGGAGATCATCGAGCGCCACGGCGTGACGATTCTCTACACCGCGCCGACGGCCATCCGTGCCTTCATGCGGTGGGGCAGCGAGTGGCCCGAGAAGCGGGATCTGACGAGCCTGCGGCTGCTGGGCTCGGTGGGCGAGCCGATCAATCCCGAAGCGTGGGTCTGGTATCACCGCTTCATCGGCGGCGAGCGCTGCCCGATCGTCGACACCTGGTGGCAGACGGAAACGGGCAGCATGATGATTGCGCCGCTGCCCGGCCTCACCAGCACGAAGCCGGGCTCCGCCACGCGTCCGCTGCCCGGCATCAGCGCCGAGATCAGGCGGGACGACGGCAGCAGCATCGCCGTGGGCGGCGGCCTGCTCGCGCTGACGCGGCCGTGGCCGTCGATGCTGCGCGGCATCTACGGTGACATGGACCGCTACGTGAAGACCTACTGGAGCCGCTGGACGCCGGACATCTACTTCACGGGCGACGGCGCCAAGCGCGACGAGGACGGCTTCTTCTGGGTGCTCGGCCGCGTGGACGACGTGCTGAACGTCGCCGGTCACCGCATCGGCACGATGGAGGTCGAGAGCGCGCTCGTGGACCATCCGCAGGTGGCCGAGGCCGCCGTCGTCGGCCGGCCGCACGAGATCAAGGGTCAGGCGCTCTGCGCGTTCGTCACGGTGAAGGAAGGCGTCCACACGAGCGACGTGCTCGTCGCCGACCTGAAGGAGCACGTGGCGAAGAAGATCGGCGCCATCGCGAAGCCGGACGACATCATCTTCGCCGCGGATCTGCCCAAGACACGTTCAGGGAAGATCATGCGCCGCCTGCTGCGGGACATCGCGGAAGGGAAGGCGCTCGGCGACACGACCACGCTGGCCGACCCGGGCGTCGTGGCGCG
>CAYNUO010000212.1:0-1740 GCA_964400405.1 uncultured Bifidobacteriaceae bacterium
TCCGGCGCCGCGAATCCGTCCAGCGAGAGCTGTGCGGCGACGGACCGGTAGTGCGCTTTCGTGACCCGGAAGAAGGCGACCAGCACCGGGATCAGCAGCAGGATGATCCACGCGCCTTCATGCGCCTTGGTGACGGCCACCACGACCAGCACGACGCCCGTGACGACGGCGCCGACGCCGTTGACGAGCGCGCTCGTGCGCCAACCCGGCGTGCGGAGCATCCGCCAGTGCAGCACCATGCCTGTCTGCGAGAGCGTGAACGAGACGAACACGCCGATCATGTAGAGGGGAATCAGCGCGTGCGTGTCGCCGCCGAAGAGCACCAGCAGCAGAACGGCAAAGACACTGAGTACGACGATGCCGTTCGAGAAGGCGAGCCGGTCCCCCTGGTTCATGAACTGCCGGGGCAGGTAGCCGTCGCGGGCGATGATCGACGACAGCCTCGGGAAGTCCGCGTAGGCCGTGTTGGCCGCCAGCACCAGGATCAGCATCGTGGCTGCCTGTACGGCGAAGTAGGGCAGGCCGCGTCCGCCGAAGATGCCGCGAGCCAGCTGCGAGACGACCGTCTCCGACTCGCTGGGCAGCACGTGAAACCGCCCGGCCAGCAGCGTGATGCCGAGGAACATCGCGATCGACAGCACCGCCATCACGACGAGCGTGCTCGCCGCGTTGCGCGCCTCGGGCGGTCTGAACGCCGGGACGCCGTTTGAGACGGCCTCGACGCCCGTCATCGCCGTGCACCCATTCGAGAACGCGGTCAGGAGCAGCAGGAGCGAGAGATGGTTTTCCGTCGAGTGGATTGGGTCCGCAGGCGGCGGCAGCGGCTGCGCGGTGCCGGTAACGACACGCCAGAGTCCGGCGGCGACCATCACGAGGATGCTGACGATGAAGAAATACGTCGGCGCCGCGAAGATGCGGCCCGACTCCCGGACGCCCCGGAGATTCACCAGCGCGAGGACCACGACGAAGCCCACGCTCAGCGCGACGGTGTTGACGTGCCAGTGCGGCAGCGCCGAGGTCATTGCCGCCACGCCGGCCGCGATGCTGACCGAGACCGTCAGCACGTAGTCGATGAGCAGCGCCGCCGCGGCGACCTGCGCCGCGCCGGGACCGATCGTGTCCTTCGACACGACGTAGGCCCCGCCGCCGTTCGGGTAGGCGTGGATCGTCTGCCGATAGGAGAACACGACGATCGCGAGAATCGCCGCGATGGCTACCGCGATCGGATTGGCAAATGTCAGCCCCGCCGCGCCGACGAGCACCAGCACGCGGAGGATCTCCTCGGTGGCGTACGCCACCGAGGACAGCGGATCGGACGAGAGCACGGCGAGTCCGGTGACGCGGGACAGCCGTTCGTGGTGCGCGAGATGGGAGGGAATCGGACGGCCAAGGACGAGCGCCTTGGCTCTGGAAACGAGACCAGTCACTGGCATGGGCGAACCCCGCCAGAAGCCGCTCGATGGGATCGAGCGCTTCCGTGTAAGCCGACGAGGTTAGCTGCCGGGCTAGGACTCGGAAGTGTCCCGCGACGTGACCGCCGCTGCGCCCCGGAAGGCTTGCGCCTTCATTGGGTCCCCCGTGTGCCGCGTGTGGCGCGGCGCTTAGGCAATTCCGAAGGTAACGCTGCGCGCCGGGCGTGTCAAATCAGGGCCGCTCGCTCACCGCGTCGAGCTGGACGACGCGGCGATCCGGATCCGGGTCATCCGAAGCGCTCGCCAGATCGCGATCGAACGGGCGCAG
>CAYNUO010000213.1:0-1716 GCA_964400405.1 uncultured Bifidobacteriaceae bacterium
GGCGCCACGATCGTGCGCGTCGGCACCGCGATCTTCGGCGGGCGCAGCTATCCGGCACCCGGCGCATCCACACCCGCGTGAGCACCTCCCGTCCAGGTGCCGCCGCGGGCCCCCTCACGGCTGTTCCGGGTGGCGTGGAGATTCAGATCAAGGTCATTCCACGCGCGGGCCGCACGGCGCTCGCCGGCGTCCGCGATGGAGCGCTGCTCGTGCGACTCGCTGCCGCGCCGGTGGATGGGGCCGCGAATGAGGCGCTGGTCGAACTGCTGGCGGATACGTTCGGAGTCCCGAAGCGCGACGTCGCGATCGTCAGCGGAGAGCGAGGCAAGCAGAAACGAATCCGAGTGACGGGTGTCGATATAGCAGAAGCTGCGCGGGCCAGCGGTCAATCCCCGCAATAGCCCGTCAACGCAGCCGGCACGTCGCTGGCATCGTCGCGGGGGTGTGTCCGACCTCGCCAGCCGTCAGCCACCCCGCCTGCTCGATCAGGTCCGCCGCGCCGTGCGCCTCCGCCACTACAGCCGCCGCACCGAGGAGGCCTACACCTACTGGATCCGACGCTTCATCGTGCACCACGGCAAGCGCCACCCGAACGACCTCGGCGCGGAACAGGTGGCCAGCTTCCTGTCCTGGCTTGCGGTGAGGCAACACGTGAGCGCATCGACTCAGAACCAGGCCCTGTGCGCCCTGCTCTTTCTCTACAAGGAAGTCATCCGCAAGGAACTGCCCGACCTGCCCGCCATCCCAAGGGCACGGCAGCCCGAGCGCGTGCCCGTCGTGCTCGCGCGAGACGAGGTCAGCCGCCTTCTTGATCAGATGGAAGGCGTCGAGTGGTTGATCGTCGCGTTGCTCTACGGCGGCGGACTCCGCCTGCAGGAGTGTCTCAACCTGCGCGTGAAGGACATCGACTTCGCAAGGAACCAGATCGTCGTCCGGCGCGGCAAAGGTCAGAAGGATCGCTTCACCGTTCTGCCCGCCGCTCTCCGTTCCAAGGTGGAGGCGCACCTCGTTGTCGTCAAGCAACGCCACGTCCGGGATCTGGCCGAAGGCTTCGGCCGCGCCGTATTACCGGAAGCCCTCGCGCGGAAGTATCCGAATGCCGCCACCGACTGGGGCTGGCAGTTCGTGTTTCCAGCCGCCCGCATCTGTCGTGACCCGCAATGGGGGCCGCCCAACCGCTTCCACCTGCACGAGTCGGCCGTGCAGCGCGCGGTGGCGCAGGCTGCCCGGGCCGCCGGTTTGGCCAAGCACGTGGGGCCGCACACGTTCCGGCACAGCTTCGCCACCCACCTGCTTGAAGACGGCCAGGACATCCGCACCGTGCAGGAGTTGCTCGGCCACCGAGATGTGCGGACGACCATGATCTATACGCACGTGCTGGCGCGAGGACCGCTCGGCGTTCGTAGCCCCATCGACCGTCTCTGACGCCCGTCCGCACGGTTACGCGCCAAGCCTCGCGCGTAACCACTCAATCCCGGGAACGCTCCTCTCGATAACTACAGACGCCCGAGACACTTAAGTCCGAAACGGAGTTCACGCGCGAGTGGTTACGCGCCATCACAGGCAGCGAACCACGCTCCAGGCACGTATCCACTCCCGTGCTTGATCCTCTCGAAGGTATAAGATCCGCGTTCAGAAGGACTTGCCTCAGGTGAGATCCGGCGTCTCCGCTGGTTACGTGCCTGGAGAGCCACGGTGGCGGGTCCAAAGGTAGTT
>CAYNUO010000214.1:0-1637 GCA_964400405.1 uncultured Bifidobacteriaceae bacterium
ATCTGCAACGACTGCATGAAGGCCTGCATCTACCAGAAGCAGGAACCGGTCAACATCCCGCAGATCGAAACGGGTGTGCTGACCGACGTCCTGAACATGCCGTGGGGCGTGGAGATCTACGGTCTGCTGACGCGCTGGAATCCGTTGAACGTCCGCAGGCCGTACGCGCTGCCGTACAACGGCAAGAACGTGCTCGTCGTGGGCCTGGGGCCGGCCGGCTACACGCTCGCGCACTACCTGCTGAACGAAGGCTTCGGCGTGGTGGCGGTCGATGGTTTGAAGATCGAACCGTTGCCGGCGGCGATGACCGGCGGCGACGGCGTGCCGCCAGCACCGATCGAGCGCTGGGCGTCGATGTACCGGCCGCTCGACGAGCGTGTGCTCGAAGGGTTTGGCGGCGTTTCGGAGTACGGCATCACCGTCCGCTGGGACAAGAACTTCCTGACGCTGCTGCACCTGACGCTGGCGCGGCGCGAGCGGCTCCGGATCTACGGTGGCATCCGCTTCGGCGGCACGCTCACGCTCGACGAAGCGTGGGCCCACGGATTCGATCACGTCGCCATTGCGGCCGGCGCCGGCCGGCCGACCGTGATCGACATGAAGAACAACCTGATCCGCGGCGTGCGGAAGGCCAGCGACTTCCTGATGGCCCTGCAGCTCACCGGCGCGTTCAAGCGCGGCGCGCTGCCGAACCTGCAGGTGCGGCTGCCGGCTGTCGTCGTCGGAGGCGGGCTGACCGCGATCGACACCGCCACGGAACTCCTCGCGTACTACCCGGTGCAGGTCGAGAAGACGCTGGACCGCTACGAGGCCCTGGTGGCCGACCTCGGCGAGCCGCGCGTGCGTGCGATGTACGACGCCGAAGAGCAGGGGCAGCTCGACGAGTTCCTCACGCACGGCCGCGCCGTCCGTGCCGAACGTGCGAGAGCGGCAGCCGCGGGCGAGGCACCGGACTTCGCGCCGCTGGTTCGCGCCTGGGGCGGTGTCACGCTCGCGTATCGCAAGCGCATGGTGGACTCGCCGGCCTACCGGCTGAACCACGAAGAGATCATCAAGGCGCTCGAAGAGGGGATCGCGTTCGCCGAGAACCTCAATCCCATCGAGGCCGTGCCGGACGCGTTCGGACATGTGCAGGCCGTCGTGTTCGACCGGGAGCAGGGCCAGGTCACCGTGCCGGCCCGCGCCGTGCTCGTGGCCGCCGGCACGAGTCCCAACGTGACGTACGAGAAGGAGCAGCCGGGCACGTTCGCGCTCGACGCGAAGAAGAAGTTCTTCCAGGGACACAGGGCTGTTCGCGAAGGCGGTGGATGGAGCCTCGTCGCCGACGACCGCGGTTTCTTCACGTCGCACAACACCGGCGGCCGGCTCGTCTCCTATTACGGCGACAACCATCCCGCCTACGCCGGCAACGTCGTGAAGGCGATGGCGTCCGCGAAGGACGGCTACCGGAGCGTGGTGGCGCTCTTTTCCGACGAGCTGGCGTCTCTCGACGTGGCGTCGCAGCCGTCGCGGGACGCGGTGTGGTCCGGGCTGACGGCCAGGCTCGACGCCGACCTGCTCGGACGTGTCCACGAAGTACGACGCCTCACCGAGACCATCGTCGAGGTCGTCGTGCATGCGCCGGCCGCGGCGCGCCG
>CAYNUO010000215.1:0-1566 GCA_964400405.1 uncultured Bifidobacteriaceae bacterium
ACGCGCCAGATCGTCCCGCTGCCGTCGTCGCTGACGAGCAGCGATCCGTCCTTCGCCACCGCGACGCCGACCGGGCGGCCCCACACCTCGGTGTCGGAGGTGACGAACCCGGTCATGAAATCCTCGTACTCGCCGGTGGGCTTGCCGTTCACGAACGGCAGGCGCACGACCTTGTAGCCGGTGCGCTTCGCCCGGTTCCACGAGCCATGCAGCGTCACGAAGGCGCTGCCTTTGTAATCGGCGGGGAACGCGTCGGCGTCGTAGAACGCGATCTGGAGCGGCGCCGAGTGCGCCTGCATCAGCACGCTCGGGACGGTCACCCGGTTTTTGAGCTCGGGTTGCTTGCCCTTGTGGCGCGGGTCTTCGTTCGCGCCGATGTAGTACCACGGCCAGCCGTAGAAGGCGCCGGGCTGCACCTCGGTCGCGTACTCGAACGGCGTGTCGTCGCCGAGCTCGTCGCGCTCGTTGACCACGCACCAGAGCCGGCCGGTCGCGGGCTGGATGGTCATGCCGGAGCAGTTGCGCAGGCCGGTCGCGACGAACCGCTCGTTCTTGCCGTCCGGATCGTACGACAGCACGGTGGCGCGGCGCTCTTCGGTGTCCCAGGCGGCGCCGGGCGGATGCGTCTTCTTCCACTGCTCGAGCGGCTGGTCGAGCGGGATCGGGAACATGTCGAGCGCGGCGTTCGACCCGGAGCCCACGGAGTAGAAGAGGCTCTTGCCGTCCGGCGCGACGACGACGTCGCGCGTCCAGTGGTGCACCCAGGGAATGCGCTCGACGATCTTCGCCGGCCGGGCGCTCGCCCTGAGATCGCCGTTCTTGTAGGGCACGCGCACGAGGCCGTCGCTGTTGGCGATGTAGACCCACTGCGGGTTCGGTCCCGGCGGATAAAACGCGATGCCGTAGGGCTGGTACAGCCCGGTGCTCGCGAACACCTCGTTGACCGACGGCTTGGTGGCGCCGGGCGTCAGGCGCAGGACGCGCACGGTGTTCGAGTGGCTTTCGGCGACGAAGAGGTCGCCGTTCGGCGCGACGCGGATGACGCGCGGGCCGTTCAGCCCGGACGCGACCATCTCGGCCGAGAAGCCGGCCGGCACCTGCGGCCTCGCGCCCGCGGGCATCGGCACGCTCTTCGGAAAATTCTGCGTCGCGGCGTTCGCGCCGGGAGGCGGCAAGTCGTTCGGCGTGAGCAGGCGCCGTACGCCCGGCTTGTCCGTACGCCAGTCGCCGAACGCCGCCTTGCCCTTCAGCACTTCGCCGCGAGGCTGCTGTGGGCCCCTGTCCTGCTGCGCGGCGGCCGGGGCGCTGCCGATGACCAGGCAAAGCGCGGCCACGGCGATCAGGCCGTACCGTTTCTTGTTCATGCCGATTCTCCGAGCGTAGTCCGTAGCACGGCACGTGGCGGCGGGCGGCCGGGAGCTCAATTAACCCTTGGTATATAGCAGGGACCGCTATGGGCGGACCCCTGTGTTTTTGTGCGAAGCTGTCCGGCTGGAAGAAAGGAGCGCCTGATGAGCGCCAACAGCGGCCCCGGCTACAAGCAGCGTCCGGACCATCGGATCACGA
>CAYNUO010000216.1:0-1551 GCA_964400405.1 uncultured Bifidobacteriaceae bacterium
AGCGGCGTCCGCGCTGCGCCGGCCTGCAGCGCGATGGCGGCGACCGCCAGCCATGTACGCGGGCGTGTGAGGCGGAAGGCCCGCGTCATCAGAATCGCAATCTCAGGCTCGTCTGGATCTGCCGCATCGTATTGGCCCGGATCGGCAGGCCGAACTGCGGGCTGCCGACGATGGTGTTGACGGCGCTGTACGTCACCCGGTTCAGCAGATTCGTGGCATCCAACCGCCAGTCGAGCAGCAGGCGCCGCCCGTAGGGAAAGGTGCGCGTCAGACTGGCGTTCAACTGAAACTGCCTCGGACCGCTGACGGAGTTCCGACCGGCCGTGCCCCACTGGCCCGCCTGCGGCGCCGCGTACGCGGCCGGGTTCAGATAGGCGCCAGCCGGAGCCGACGCCGACGCGCCGGTGCGGTCCGCGCGCAGCGTGCCGACGACGCCCGTGCCACCGATCGGCACGAGGACCAGCGGCGTCAGCGGCAGGCCGCTGCCGGTCGTGATGGTCGAGGACATCGTCCAGCCTTTCCAGAGCGCACCGGCCAGGCCGCTCATCAGCCCGCCGCCTGAAACACCGACGCCGGTCGTGTATTCGACCTGCGCCGTCAGCAGGTGCCGCTGGTCGAACGTCGAACGCGAGCGCTCCGCTTCGAGGTCCAGCCAGTTCTGCGCGATGGCGCCGCCCATGACCGTCGCGCCACTGACGCCGGCTGAGTTATCCGTGCCTTTGGCCAGCGTGTAGTCGACCGTGGCCGTGAAGCCGTTCCGCAAGCGGCGCCGCACCTGTGCCTGCAGCGCGTTCCTGAGTGATGTCGCGTGGGAGGTGACGTAGACGAACCCGCTCGGGCACGTCGGGCACGGGTTCACGGCCCCTGGAGCGTACGTGTTCGGCAGGAACATCTGCGGCAGGTGCGTGCCCTTCGTGCCGAGATAGCTGACGGTGGCCGTCAGCGAGAAGGGCAGGTCGCGGCGGATGGAGCCCTGCCAGTTGTGCGCCGAACCGACGCGGAAGTCCGGGTCGACCGCGTAGGTGTTGAGCGTGGCCGACTGCCGCGCGACGAAGCCGTTGGCGAGCGTCAGCGGAGTCGCCGGCGTGTTCTCCGCGAAGAACGTCGTCGACAGCGGTGGCTGCTGCGCGAGCGCCGTGACGATGGACTGGTAGACGTTCGTGTTGCGGTAGATGCCGTAGCCGGCCCGAACCAGCAGAGAGGAGCCCGGCACGGGGCGCCACGAGAGGCCGATGCGTGGCTGGATGCCGCGGCGGTCCGGCTTCAGCAGCGACGCCCGCACGAGCGTGGCGCTCGTGAAGCCCGGGGCGAGGTCCAGATTGGCCAGCCGGCCGAATCGCTCGCTGAGCGGTGCTTCGTATTCCCACCGCACGCCGGCATTCACGGTCAGCACTGGCGAGACGCGCCAGTCGTCGGAGAAGTACGCCGCATACGACGATCCCCGCAGGAACTTGTCCGGGTTGCCTGCCGCGATGCTGCTCGTCGACGGAACGCCCAGCAGGAAGTCCGCGAAGTCGAAGCCCGTGACCGCCCCCGTGAAGGCGAAGGCGC
>CAYNUO010000217.1:0-1547 GCA_964400405.1 uncultured Bifidobacteriaceae bacterium
ACAAGCGGATCCTTCCGGCCCAGAAGTACGGCATCCAGGTGGTCTCGATGGGCTTCCTGACCAGCGACGACGCGCCGATCATCTGGCGCGGCCCGATGCTGCACAGCGCGGTGCAGCAGTTCTTCCGCGAGGTGGCCTGGGACGACCTCGACTACCTCATCGTTGACATGCCGCCCGGGACCGGCGACGTGGCACTGAGCCTCAGCCAGACCGTGCCCGTGGCCGGGTCCGTCGTGGTGACCACGCCGCAGCAGGTCTCGCTCGCCGACAGCCGCCGCGCCGTGCGCATGTATCAGAAGCTCAACATCCCCACGCTCGGCATGGTGGAGAACATGAGCTTCTTCGCGTGCTCGAACTGCCATCACGAGACGGATCTGTTCGGTCACGGCGGCGGTGAGCAGCTCGCGAAGGACATGGACGTGCCGTTCCTCGGACGGCTGCCGATCTATCAGGCCATCCGCGAGGGCGGGGACAGCGGCGTTCCGCTCGTCGTGGCCGAGCCGGGGTCGGCGGCGTCGAAGGCCTTCATGCAGCTCGCCGAACGGACCGCGGCGCAGGTCTCGATTGCCGCCCACAAGGCGGCGGTGGCAAACAAGGGCAAGATTCCGCTCATCCAGGTGCAGTGACGACCCAGCCCGACCTGACCTGCGCCAGGCGCACGCTGGCCAACGGGCTCCACGTGCTCGTGCACGAAGACCACCGCGTGCCGCAGGTGGCCGTGAACATCTGGTACCACGTCGGCTCCAAGAACGAGCGGCGCGGCCGGACCGGCTTCGCGCACCTGTTCGAGCACCTGATGTTCGAGGGCAGCGCGCATCACAACCACGGCTACTTCGCTCCGCTTCAGCAGGCCGGCGGCCTCGTGAACGGCTCCACGAACACCGACCGCACGAACTACTGGGAAGTGGTGCCGACCGGCGCGCTCGACCTCGCGCTGTGGATGGAGAGCGACCGCATGGGCCACCTGCTGCCCGCGCTCACCGCCGAGCGCTTTGCCACGCAGCAGGGCGTCGTGCTCAACGAGCGCCGCCAGAACTACGAGAACCGCCCGTACGGCCTGGCCGTGGCCGCCGTGGCCGAAGCGCTCTATCCGCGCGAGCATCCGTACAGCTGGATGACCATCGGCGACGCCGAGGACATCCGCGCCATGGAGCTGGCCGAAGTGCAGGCTTTCTACTCGCGCTTCTACCATCCCGCCAATGCGTCGCTGACGCTCGCCGGCGCCATCACCGCCGACGACGGCTTTGCGCTGGCCGAGCGTTACTTCGGCGACCTCAAACCCGGCCCCGTGCCCGACCCCGTCTCCGCGCCGCGGCCCGTCGTGGCCGCCCGCCGGCTCGTGCTCGAGGACCGCGTCGAGCTGCCGCGCCACTACGTCGCCTGGCACACGCCCGCGATGTTCGCGCCGGGCGACGCGGAAATCGACCTCGCCGCCGACATCCTCGCCAACGGACGCACGTCGCGGCTCTACCGCACGCTCGTCTTCGAACGTCGCCTCGCGCTCGATGTGGCCGCGTATCAGGCGTCCCGCGAGATCGGCAGCTACG
>CAYNUO010000218.1:0-1515 GCA_964400405.1 uncultured Bifidobacteriaceae bacterium
GGCATAAGCTTCGCCCGCCGGCACGTGCATGCCCTCGGTGAACAGCTTGAAGTGGTGGATCAGCTCTTCCATGCTCTGCTTCATGCCGACACGCGGGGGCGGCGCCACCTTGTGGTTGTCCACGATCACCGGCCCCGGATTGGCGCGCAGCCAGTCCACGCACTGCCTGATGATCCGGTTGGACTGGCGCAACTCCTCCATGCGCACGAGGTAGCGATCGTAGCAATCGCCGTTCACGCCGACCGGAATGTCGAATTCGAGCTTGTCGTAGACCTCGTACGGCTGCTTCTTGCGCAGGTCCCACTCGACGCCCGATCCGCGCAGCATTGCGCCGGTGAACCCGAGGGCCTTGGCGCGCTCGGGCGTGACCACGCCGACGCCGACCGTGCGCTGCTTCCAGATCCGGTTGTCGGTGAGCAAGGTCTCGTAGTCGTCCACGCACGCCGGAAAGCGCCTGGTGAAGTCCTCGATGAAGTCGAGCAGCGAACCCTGGCGGTTCTCGTTCATCGAGCGGATCTCGCGCTCGTTGTGGACTTTCATCGCGGTGTACCGCGGCATCGAGTCCGGCAGGTCGCGGTAAACGCCGCCGGGACGGTAGTACGCCGCATGCATGCGGGCGCCCGACACCGCCTCGTAGCAATCCATGAGGTCTTCGCGCTCGCGGAAGCAGTACAGGAACACCGTCATCGCACCGATGTCCAGGCCATGCGCGCCGAGCCAGAGCAGGTGGTTCAGGATCCGCGTGATCTCGTCGAACATCACGCGGATGTACTGCGCGCGCACCGGCACTTCGATGCCGGCGAGCTTCTCGATCGCCATCACGTAGGCGTGCTCGTTGCACATCATCGACACGTAGTCGAGCCGGTCCATGTAGGGCACCGACTGGATGAAGGTCTTGTGCTCCGCCAGCTTCTCGGTCGCGCGGTGCAGCAGGCCGATGTGCGGATCGGCGCGCTGGATGACCTCGCCGTCGAGCTCGAGCACGAGGCGCAGCACGCCGTGCGCGGCCGGGTGCTGCGGGCCGAAGTTGAGGGTGTAGTTGCGAATCTCCGCCACTACTTGCTCTCCGCGTAATTCTTCTCGCGCACGATGCGTGGAGTCACCTCGCGTGGATCGATGGTGACCGGCTGGTAGATCACCCGCCGCTGCTCCGGGTCGTAGCGCATCTCGACGTGGCCCGAGAGCGGGAAGTCCTTGCGGAACGGATGGCCGACGAAGCCGTAGTCGGTGAGGATGCGGCGCAGGTCGGGATGGCCCTCGAACATGATGCCGAAGAGGTCGAACGCCTCGCGCTCGAACCAGCCGGCCGCCGGCCACACATCCACGAGCGACGCGATCACCGGAAAATCGTCGTCGGAACAGAGCGATCGCACGCGCAGGCGCCAATTATTTTTGATTGATAGCAAATGAACTACAACAGCAAACCGCAGCCCTTCTCTCGGCACATCCCCGTACGCGGCGTAATCGACGCCGCACAGATCGACCATTTGCTCGAAGCCCAGGTCGGGATGGTCT
>CAYNUO010000219.1:0-1508 GCA_964400405.1 uncultured Bifidobacteriaceae bacterium
GCGGCCTTCTTGATGACCGTGATCTTCATGGTTGTGTCCTCTCGAGGGGTAGACGAGCGGGTTAGTTGAGTGCCTGCCCGGCCGCGAGCGAGCGGGCGAGGCCGACGACCGCCGATTCAAAACTCGACTTGTGACATGTCGGCGTATTCATGTCACCGAGCTCCGCGTGTGACGCGACGCTGCAGCCGCCCGCGCACACAGGAATGAACGCGCAGTCGCCGCAGTTCTTGTAGGCGGCGAGCGCGTCGAATCGTTTGGCCGAGGCCTGCAGCAGCGAGGAACTGCGGCCATCGATGTGTCCCATTGCCTGCGTGGCGTCCGCGGCGAAGCCGGGGCACGCATGCAGATCGCCGTCCGGGCTGATCGTGTGGGCGTTCTTGCGATGGATCTCGCAGGGACCCATGTGCACGCCGTCGACGGTCGGGAACCCGCGTTTGCGTGTTTCGTCGCGCAGGAAGTCCATCTGGTCGTCGAGCAGGTTGCAGGAGTCGCACGCGCCGCCGCCGGTGCCCGCACCGGCGCTGGTCATGCACGCGCCGCCGAGCGGCTTGCCGCCGTCGGACACCGCCGTCAGCGGGATGAAGCCCTTGGGCATTGCCGGCTTGGCCGGCGCCGTCTTGATGATGGGCTTGAAGTTGATCTTCGCGAGCTTGTCCGCGAACTCCTGCTGCTTGAGGAAGTCGAGCAGCGCCGGGTAGCTCTTGACCGAGTCCTCGTCGAAGTTGCCGCCGATCGTGATGGCCACCTGGTCCGCGACGCGGCGCACGTTCTCGACGATGCGGTCGAAGGTGCCCTGGCGGCCACGCAGCGGGCGCATGCGGTCGTGCGTTTCCTTGTCGCCGTCGAGCGTGACCTTCACGCCGGACAGACCGAAGGGCTTGAGCCGGCCGACGAGCTCGGGCGTCAGCAGCAGACCGTTGGTGACGATGTTGATGGTCTGCCGCGCGCCGGCTGCCTGCGTGAGGTTGTGCCCCTGCTCGGCGAGGAAGTAGATGACCGGCAGGTTGAGCAGCGGCTCGCCGCCGAAGAACGTCAGCGCGAGCCGGCGGGGCTTCACGACGTCGAGACGGTCCTTGATCCACCCGGCGACCCTGGCGGCCGTCTCGAGTGACATCTTGTGCGCGAAGAGGTTGTGGTCGTCGTGGTCGCCCTGCAGGCAGTAGTCACACGCGAAGTTGCACTGGAGCGTCGTGAGCACGGTCACGCGCAGCGTGTCGCCGTCCTCCCGGACGTTTGCGAAGTACTCCTTCAGCGTGTCCTGTTCCGCCTCGCGGCTCGGGACGATAAAGCCCTGGTCGGCGAGCTGCGTCAGCGTCTCGCGTTCCTCGGTGGTGAACGAGCCGCCGTCGGCGGCCCGGTCCAGCAGCGGGACCACGTCCGGCGTCACCAGAAGCTGGGCGTCGGTCAGGGTGTTCAGCAGGAAGACCTGGTCGTGCTCCGGGAGCGGAACCCGCACGGTGAACATCGAGGGCTGCATGCCCTCTTGAGGGGCAACGGCCGTTCCCGGC
>CAYNUO010000220.1:0-1507 GCA_964400405.1 uncultured Bifidobacteriaceae bacterium
TCTGGACGCGCTCACGCCACGAGCAGGTCGTCCGCGAGCAGCTCGAACGCAAGCAGGTCGAGGCCTTTCTCCCCACCGTTACGCGCTGGAGCCGCTGGAAGGACCGCAAGAAGCAGATCGCCTGGCCGCTCTTTCCCGGCTACTGCTTCGCGCGCTTCGACCCGCAGGACAAGCTCTCCGTGCTCAAGTGCGTCGGCGTCGTGAACATCATCTCGTTCGAAAGCGAGCTCGCGCCCATTCCAGACAGCGAGATCGCCGGCATCCGGCAGCTCGTCGAGAGCGACCTCGCCTACGACCCGTGTCCGATGATTCACGAAGGCGACATGGTCGAGGTAAAACACGGGCCGCTCAAGGGCGTGATCGGCCGGCTCGTGCGCAAGGGCACGCATGCGCGCCTCGTGCTGTCAGTCGAGATGATCGGCCAGGCCGTCAGTGTGGAAGTGGATGCCGCCGATGTCCGTGCGTACTGACGCCACCGCACTCGCAGAACGCCCCGCGCCTGACGCGCCGGTCACGCTCGCCCCGCGCCCGCTCGCGCCCGTCAAGATCGGCGCCGTGACGCTCGAGACGCCGCTCGTCGTGGCACCCATGGCCGGCATGACGGATTCCGCCTTCCGCCGGCTCGTGAAGCGCCAGGGCGGATGCGGCCTCGTCGTGACCGAGATGGTCAGCTCCGAGGGGCTCGTGCGCGGCATCGACCGCACGCTCGAGTATGCCGAGTACACCGAGGAGGAACGACCCGTCTCCATCCAGATCTTCGGCGGGGATCTCGTGGCGATGGCCGATGCCGCGCAGATCGTGCAAGGCCTCGGCGCCGACATCGTCGATATCAACATGGGCTGCCCCGTGAACAAGATCGCGAAGCACAAAGCGGGATGCAGCCTGATGCGCGAGCCGCAGCATGCTGCCGCGATCGTCGAGGCCATGGCCAAGGCGGTGAGAATCCCGGTCACCGTGAAGATGCGTGCCGGGTGGAACGAGCAGGAGCGCAACGCGCCCGAGCTCGCGCGCCGCGTCGCCGGCGCCGGCGCGGCAGCGGTGACCGTGCACGGCCGCACGGCGGAGCAGAGCTACACGGGCTTCGCGGACTGGGATCTCGTGCGCCGCGTGCAGGACGCTGTATCCATCCCGGTGCTGGGCAGTGGCGACTGCGTCGAACCGGCGCACGTGCTCGGTCGGCTCGCCTCGGGAACGCAAGGCGTGTTGGTGGGGCGCGGTGTGCTTCGCAATCCGTGGATCCTGGCCCAGACGGCGCGCGCGGCGGCCGGGTTGCCCGTTACACCGGTCTCGCTCCAGGAGCGGGGGCAGTTCCTGCTGGATTACATCGACCTGCTGCTCCAGGAGGGCGTGGACGAAGCGTCGGGCTTCCGGCATTCCGCGGTGGCGCCAAGCGGCCGCGTGGTGCATGGGAATCGGGAGAAGTGGGTGGTGAACAAGATTCGGGCGCTCTGTTCCTGGTACACGAAGGGGATGGAGGGGGGAGGTCAGCTGAGGATTCAGGTGAATG